>NZ_JACAPY010000038.1:0-200852 GCF_013385455.1 Pseudomonas sp. G1002 | reverse complement strand
GATGGCCCGTCGCGGCGGCCCGCGGAGCCGTGCCGGAGTGCGGGCATGCCGAGCCTAAGCGAGGCACCGAGTGGTGGGGCAAAGCGTTTTTTGGTTACTTTTTTAGGCGTTTGTAAAAAAGTGACTCGCTGTAAGAGCGGAACCATAAGTGGCCGTTACCGCAGCAACGGATATGTACACCCCACCCCACCCCACCCCACCTCACCCCAACTACCATCACCGCTCCACGGGCACCGAAAGCCCCGAATTCCCAAGCGCATGACTACGCGCATCAAAAAACCGCAACTCCACCTCCATCCCCTCAAACAACTCCGCAAAACGCCGCTTCTGCTGCTGGATAAACCCTGCACTGCGGCCAAACACCGAAATCGCCAACGTGCTGATCTTCGCCTGTCGAATCGCCTGCACCAGATGCACATCCTGCGCGCCGAGGTGATGCCCAAAGATGCATAGCCCACCTTCATGGCCCAACAACTGCTCATAACAGAACGACAAATAGTCAGAACTGCGAATGGTCTTCAGCTTCTCCTCAACCTTGCCCTCGCTGACAAACAACGGCACATCATCCAGCGTCTTGATCGTGTTGTTGATCGCAAAACTGCTGAGCAACGTGCTGTCAGTGGTCGGCAATTTACGCGCCGTACCATCAAGGTTACGCACCAGGTGCAGGCCACCATGCAGATACAAAATGCGCGTGGTGTCGCAGGCAGTATTGCGCAGGTCAAAGCTCGCATCGGCACTGCGAAACAGATCATCGATGCCCGGCGCCTGCAGGATCGCCCAGTAGTTGAGCAAGTCGTAATTGCTGGTGAACACCGTCGGGTAACTCGCCAGCTCCTGATGGAGGGTCGCCAGTGTCGACGGCTTCACCAGGCGCCACGGAATATGCACGCTGTGGATCGTATTGATCAGCGCTTCCTTGATCGCGTAATAGCGATTACGCGGCGCGGCCGAGCTGACCGCCAGGGCCTTGTTGACCCGGCTGGTGGTTTTCAGTGCACCCAGCACCTGCTCGAAGCTGCGGGTCTGCATCGCGTCAAACACGCTGAGTTCGGACTGGCTCAGGGGTTTTTCTTCCACGGTGCGGGCGTTTTCGAACAGTGAGTCGTAGGCAAAATCTTCCCACACTGCGCGGCTGGCGCCGTTGCCGATCAGGATCCCGCTGATGGCGGTACTGCTGCGCAAGGCGTTCCAGTCTTCTAGGTGGGCATCAAAATCCTGGGAATCCTTCATTGCGGCGGGTCTACTCGAAATCGGCTGGGCGGTGACTTTATCACGAGCGGGCGTTGATCCTGGTCAAGATGCCGCAGGCAATCGAGGTCGATGCTGTAGGCATAACGACTTTAAAGGATTAGCCACCATGAGCAGCACCTTCTTCATTCCCGCCGTCAACATCATGGGCCTCGACTGCCTCGACGAAGCCATGACCGCGATTCGCAACTACGGTTTTCGCAAGGCGCTGATCGTCACTGACGCCGGGATGGCCAAGGCAGGTGTGGCCAGCATGATCGCCGAGAAGCTTGCGATGCAAGACATCGACTCGGTGATCTATGACGGCGCCAAGCCCAACCCGAACGTCGAGAACGTCGAAAAAGGCCTGGCGCTGCTGCAACAGAGTGCCTGTGATTTCGTGGTGTCACTGGGCGGTGGCTCACCCCATGACTGTGCCAAGGGCATTGCCCTGTGTGCGACCAACGGCGGGCACATCGGCGACTACGAAGGCGTCGATCAGTCGGCCAAGCCGCAACTGCCGCTGGTGGCCATCAACACCACCGCCGGCACGGCCAGCGAAATGACCCGCTTCTGCATCATCACCGACGAAACCCGCCACGTGAAAATGGCCATCGTCGACCGTAACGTCACGCCGCTGCTGTCGGTCAACGACCCGGCGCTGATGGTCGGCATGCCCAAGGGCCTGACAGCCGCCACCGGCATGGACGCGCTCACCCACGCAATCGAAGCCTACGTGTCCACCGCCGCCAACCCGATCACCGATGCCTGCGCGATCAAGGCCATCGAGCTGATCAGCGCCAACCTGCGGATTGCGGTGCGCGACGGTAAAGACCTGGCCGCCCGGGAGAACATGGCCTACGCGCAGTTCCTTGCCGGCATGGCCTTCAACAACGCGTCCCTGGGGTTCGTGCACGCCATGGCGCACCAGTTGGGCGGGCTGTATGACTTGCCTCACGGCGTGTGCAATGCGGTGCTGTTGCCCCATGTGCAAAGCTTCAACGCCAGCGTCAGCGCCGAGCGCCTGAGCCATGTGGCACGGGCCCTTGGCGCAGATATCAAGGGTACGTCGGTGGAAGAGGGCGCCCAGGCGGCCATCGCGGCGATTCGCAGCCTGTCCCAGGATGTGGAAATTCCTGCCGGGTTGCGGGAGCTGGGCGCCAAGTTGCAGGACATCCCGCTGCTGGCGTCCAACGCCCTGAAGGACGCCTGCGGCCTGACCAACCCACGGCGGGCGGATCAGCGTCAGATTGAAGAGATCTTCCGCAGCGCGTTCTGATCAGTCCTGGCCATGGCGACGCACAGCAGTGCGCCGCCCGCCAGCGTCACGCATAACACCGCCAACGGCCAGGCCTGCTGACTCGCCAGCAGGCTGGCCACGCCACCGATCGCCGCAGCCATCAACTGATGCATAAAGCCGCTCAAGGCCATGGCGTAGGAGCCGCTCACCGGTGATTCATCATTGGCCAGCGACAGGCTGATGGGATAACTCATCGATTGGCCGAACACCGCCAGGCAATACGGCAGCCACAGCAGGATCGCCAGCCCATTGGCAAACAGGCTGCCCAGCAACATCGTCGCGCTGCCGCACATCACCAACGCCACGCCCCAACTCATCATCGACAGGCGCCCGGTGCGGGCGACGAGGCGATTGACCATCAACGCCCCCGCCAGATACGCCCCGCTGATTGGCCAGCCGAGCCAGCCATATTGCGCCGCGCTCCACTCGAAATGCCCCTGCAAAATCAACGGTGCGCAGGTGTTGAACGCGATGATCACCCCGTAACCCAAACCGCCCGCCAACGCAGGCCGCAGGAACGCCGGATGGCGCAGGATCGTGCCGTAGATGCGCCAGGCCGAGACGTGTCCAGAGGCTTTTTCCAATCTTGGAAACACCACCCGTTGCAGCGCAATCATCAAGCCGACAGCCGCGACCGCCAGCCCATAAAAGATCGCCTCCCAACCAAACGCCACTTGCAACAGCGAGCCCACAAACTGCCCGATGCCCAGGGCGATCACGAACGTCATGCCCAGCCACGACAAACCTTTGGCCAACAGGGCACCGCTGAAGCTGTCACGAACCAGCACCCGCGCCATCACCGACACACCGCCCGCACCGAGGCCTTGAACAAGGCGCAGGCCGAGGAACGATTCGAGGCTGTAGGCGGACGGAATCGCCGCACTGGCCAGCGCATACAACGCCAACGCTGCCAGCAACACCGGCTTTCTACCCAGGCGCTCACCGAGGCTGCCCCAGAGCAGCATCGGCAACGCCATGCCGATCAAATACACCGCCAGGGCCAGTGCCACCTGGTCCTCTGCAGCGGTCAATGACAAGGCAATCGCCGGCACGGCGGGCAGATAACTGCTGATGCCAACCTGGGACAAAAAGGCCGCGCTGCAGGCAATGGTGAGGGTCGTGGTGCTTTTCAAGGGGCAAAAGATCCTGTTGAGCAGTAAGCTGCAAGCCGCAAGCTACAAGTTGCCAGTGGGTTTGTCTCTACCTTGCAGCATGAAGCTAACCGCTTGTCGCTTAGGAACCAACCTTATGAGAGTTCTATTATTCGGCGCCACCGGCATGGTCGGCCAAGGCGTGTTGCGCGAGTGCCTGCTGGCCAGTGACGTGCAGGAAGTTGTCGCCGTCGGCCGTACCGCGCTGACCCAGGAACACGGCAAGCTGCACCAGGTGCTGCATGCCGACATGTTCGATTTCCAGCCCCTGGAGCATCTGCTGCAAGGTTTCGATGCCTGCTTCTTTTGCCTGGGCGTTTCTTCGGTGGGCATGGATGAAGCCAAGTACACCCATTTGAGCTACGACTTGACGCTGGTGGCCGCCAGCACCCTGGCGCGGCTCAACCCGCAGATGACCTTTATCTACGTGTCCGGCGCCGGTACCGACAGCAGCGAAACCGGCAAAACCATGTGGGCACGGATCAAGGGCAAGACCGAGAATGCGTTGCTGCGCCTGCCGTTCAAGGCGGTGTACCTGTTCCGTCCCGGGGTGATCCAGCCGTTGCACGGCGTGCGCTCGAAAACCCCGCTCTACCAGTCCATCTACACCGTGGTCGGCCCGTTGTTGTCGCTGCTGCGCCATGTGCGACCGGCCTGGGTGGTGAGCACGGAAACCGTTGGCCGCGCAATGCTCTCGGCCGTCCGGCACGGTGCACCTCTGCCGGTGGTGGAGCAGGCCGATATCAATCGCCTGGCCACCGAGCGCGCCTAGATGCTGCACAAAAGCCTGGTTCGCCGCCTTGACCTGATCACCCTGCAATTGTTTGTGGCAGTGCATGAGGAAGGCACGCTGACCCGCGCCGCCGCCCGTGAAGCTATCGCGGTCTCGGCGGCCAGCAAGCGCTTGATGGAGCTGGAACAGGTGCTGGGCGTCAGCCTGTTTGTGCGCCAGGCCAAGGGCATGCAGCTCACGGCCGCCGGCGAGACCTTGCTGCACCATGCACGGCAGATGCTGTTCAATGTCGAGAAGATGGGCCTGGAGCTGGGCGAACACAGTCACGGCGTGCGCGGTTATGTGCGGATGCTGGCGAACCTCTCGGCAATCATTCAGTTCCTGCCCGAAGACTTGCGCGACTTTTCCGCGCTGCATCCACAGGTGAAGGCAGACCTGGAAGAGCGGCCCAGCAATGGCGTGGTCCAGGGTGTGATTGACGGCGTTGCGGACCTGGGCATCTGTTCCAGCGACACCGATACCAAAGGCCTGCCCGGCGTGACCTATCGCCGGGACAAGCTGGTGGTGCTGATGCCGGCGGATTACCCGTTGGCGTCGCGCAAGACCCTGACGTTCGCCGAGACGCTGGACAGCGACTACGTGGGGCTGCATTCCGCCAGTTCGATAAACATGCGCACCCATGCGGCGGCGCGGGAGGCGGGCAAGATGCTGCGCTTGCGGATCCATGTGCCGGGCTTCGATGCCATGTGCCGGATGGTCCAGGCCAACATGGGCATCGGCATCCTGCCGCAAAAAGCCTATGAACTGTTTGGCCGGGCGTTGGGCTTGCACGCGGTGCCGCTGACGGATGCCTGGTCGGACCGCAGCCTGATCCTGGTGGTGCGTGACGAGGCGCAGCTGTCGCCGGTGAGCCGGTTGTTGTTCGATTACCTGCGGCGGGAGCAGGCGTAAGCAAACCCTGTGGCGAGGGCCCTTGCTGTGGCGAGGGAGCTTGCTGTGGCGAGGGAGCTTGCTCCCGCTGGGCTGCGTAGCAGCCCCAAAAAAGCCGGGAGCGCTACGCACTCCAGCGGGAGCAAGCTCCCTCGCCACAACCAGTCCTTACTCAAGCGTTCGCATTTGGCGAACGCTCGTTGCCAACTGACGGTTGGATTTCTACTGCCTGCGTCCTCTAGCCTTGGCCCCACATTCCAAGAACAAGAGGTACACCCCATGACGGCTCCCCTGAGCGGTATCAAGGTGATCGAGATCGGCACCCTGATTGCCGCGCCCTTCGCCGCCCGGCTGATGGCCGAGTTTGGCGCCGAGGTGATCAAGATCGAAGCCATGGGGCAGGGCGATCCGCTTCGCAAATGGCGAAAGCTGCACGAAGGCACGTCGCTGTGGTGGTACCTGCAATCGCGCAACAAGAAGTCCCTGGCCCTGGACCTCAAGTCGGCAGAAGGCCTGGACCTGGTCAAGCAATTGCTGGGCGATGCCGACGTGCTGATCGAAAACCTGCGCCCCGGCGGCCTGGAAAAACTCGGCCTGGGCTGGGACGTGCTGCACGCCCTCAACCCCAAGCTGACCCTGGTGCGCATCTCCGGCTACGGCCAGACCGGCCCTTACCGCGACCGCCCGGGCTTCGGTGCCATCGGCGAGGCCATGGGCGGGATTCGCTACACCACCGGCAACCCGGATTCACCACCGGCGCGGGTCGGCGTGAGCCTCGGTGATTCCCTGGCGTCGCTGCACGGTGTGATCGGCGCGCTGATGTCGCTGCTGCGGGTCAAGACCGGCCAGGGCGACGGCCAGATTGTCGACGTGTCCCTGGCCGAAAGCGTGTTCAACCTGATGGAAAGCCTGGTGCCGGAATACGACATGCTCGGCCATGTGCGCGAACGCAGCGGCGGCGCCTTGCCCGGCATCGCACCGTCCAACACCTACCTGACCGCCGATGGCGCCTATGTGGTGATCGCCGGCAACAGCGACCCGATCTACAAGCGCCTGATGCTCGCCATCGGCCGCGCCGACCTGGCCGAAGCGCCGGAGTTTGCCCACAACGATGGCCGCGCCGCGAAAAGCGGCCTGCTGGACGCCGCCATCACCCACTGGACCAGCAGCCTGCCCATCGACGAGGTGCTCAGTGCCCTGGAAGCCGCCGAAGTACCGGCGGGGCGCATCTATTCAGTGGCTGATATCGTCGCCGATCCGCACTACCAGGCCCGCGACATGCTGCTCAGCGCCGACCTGCCCGGCGGCCTCACGGTGAAGATGCCCGGCATCGTGCCCAAACTGTCGGAAACCCCCGGCGCCGTGAACTGGCAGGGCCCAAGCCTGGGCCAGCACACCGATTCGATCCTCGGCGACCTGGGCTTGAGCGGGGCCGATATTCATCGCCTGAAAACCTCGGGAGTGGTGCAATGAAAAGCTATTCCGATGCCTTGATCGTGCAGGAAGTCTCGCCTCGGGACGGCCTGCAAATCGAGCCGACCTGGGTCGAGACGGTCGACAAGATCGCGTTGATAGACCAACTGTCCATGGCCGGGTTTTCCCGGATCGAAGCCGGCTCGTTCGTGTCGCCCAAGGCCATTCCCGCGTTGCGCGATGGTGAGCAGGTGTTCCAGGGCATCACCCGTCATCCCGGGGTTATCTACGTGGCGTTGATCCCCAACCTCAAGGGCGCCCAGCGTGCTATCGAGTCCCGGGCCGATGAGTTGAACCTGGTGATGTCCGCCAGCCAGACCCACAACCTGGCGAATATGCGCATGCGTTGCGAGGCTTCGTTGGCGGCGTTCGGCGATATCGTGAGCTTTGCTGCCGAGCACCCGGTGCGCCTCAACGGCAGCATCGCGACCACCTTCGGCTGCCCGTTCGAGGGCAAGATCGATGAGGACCGCGTGCTGCAATTGGTCGACGCCTACCGCGGGCTGGGCATCCAGGGCATCAGCCTGGCCGACACCACCGGCATGGCCAATCCGCGTCAGGTCGAGCGCCTGGTCAAGCGTGTGCTCGAATGTGTTCCGGCGAGCGACCTGACCCTGCATTTCCACAACACTCGCGGCCTGGGTTTGTGCAATGTGCTGGCCGCCTACGAGGCCGGTGCGCGACGGTTTGATGCGGCATTGGGCGGCCTCGGCGGTTGCCCGTTTGCGCCCGGCGCGTCGGGCAATATCTGCACTGAAGACCTGGTCAACCTGTGTGATGAAGTCGGGATCCACACCGGCATCGACCTGCCGCACCTGCTGAAAATGTCGCGGCAATTGCCAGCCTTGCTGGGCCACGAATTGCCGGGCCAGGTGGCCAAGGCCGGGCGCAATTGCGACCTGCATCCGCCACCGGCCTACATCGCCACCTTGTAAGCCGTAACCAGACAACAAAAACAATCGGACGCCTGCGAGCAGTCCGCTGGAGAGAATCGATGAGCCTTAATACGTTGGAGGCCGGCGTGCGCCCGGCCGCTGAACACGATGCCGAAAAAGCCTTGGTCAGCAAGGTCGCCTGGCGCCTGATGCCGCTGATCATGGTCTGCTACCTGTTCGCGTTTTTTGACCGCATCAACATCAGCTTCGCCAAGTTCCAGCTACAGGCCGACCTGAGCCTGAGTGACACCGCCTATGGTCTCGGCGCCGGGCTGTTTGTGGTGGGCTATGTGATCTTTGAAGTGCCGAGCAACATGATGCTGTACAAGGTCGGCGCCCGCCGCTGGATCGCTCGCATCATGATGTCGTGGGGGCTGGCGACGGCCGCTATGGTGTTCGTCACGGCCGAATGGCAGTTCTACGTGCTGCGTTTCATCATCGGTGCGATGGAGGCGGGGTTTGCTCCGGGGGTGCTGTATTACCTGACGTTGTGGTTCCCGCAGCACTACCGTGGGCGCATCACCTCGATGCTGTTCCTGGCGTCGGCGTTTGCCGGGCTGGTGGGCGCGCCGTTCTCCGGGCTGGTGCTGGAACACCTCGATGGCGTGCTGCAAATGCGCGGCTGGCATTGGTTGTTCTTGCTCGGTGGCTTGCCCTGTGTGGGCCTGGGGTTCCTGGTGCTCAAGCTGCTCAAGGACCGTATCGAGGACGCCCACTGGCTGACCTCGGCGGAGAAGACGTTGCTGGCCAGCCGCATTGCCGTGCATGAACCCCACAAGAGCGGTGGCTCGTTGCTGGCTGCATTGCGTATCCCAGGCTTCCTGATGCTGGGTTTTATCTACTTCCTGATCCAGGTGGCGTCCTACGGCCTGAACTTCTGGGCGCCGCAACTGATCCGCAGCGCCGGCACCCAGAGCCCGGTGATGATCGGCTTGCTGACGGCGATTCCCTACGTCTGCGGCGCCATCAGCATGGTGGTGATCGGACGCTTGTCCGACGCCACCGGCGAACGTCGCAAGTTCGTCAGCGGCCTGGTGGCGCTGGGGGCGGTGGGGTTCTTCTGTGCCGGGATCTTTGCCGATCACACCACGTTCCTGATCGTCGCCCTGAGCTTGCTGGGCGCCGGGATCATCGCTTCGATCCCGACGTTCTGGACGCTGCCGCCGAAGTTGTTGGCCGGTGCCGGCGCGGGCGCTGCTGGCGGGATCGCGGTGATCAACACGTTGGGCCAGTTCGGCGGCATCGTCAGCCCGGTGATGGTCGGCCGGATCAAGGACCTCACTGGCAGCACCACGCCGGCGCTGTATGTCATCGGCGTGTGTGCGTTGCTGGCGGCGGCGCTGTTGCTGTGGGGCTTGCCGCAGAAGCTGCGCACCCTCGACAAGCGCTGATCAGCCGGCGGTCACCAGCGAGCGGGTGGGTGCGGCACTGAATTGAATCAGGGCCACACCGCCAATCAACATCAGCGCCCCGATCAACCGGGGCGCGGTCAATTGGCGCTCCACCAGCCCGAACAAGCCAAAGTGGTCCAGCATCAACGAGGCGACGATTTGCCCGGCCATCGCCAGGGCGATAAACCCCGAGGCGCCGAGCTTGGGCATCAGGATCAACGCCAGCGAAATGAAGCACACGCCGAACGCGCCGCCGCTCCACATCCACAGCGGCGCCTTGGTGATAAAACCCAGGTTGGGCAGCGGCAGGCGCAGGGCCAGGATCACCGGCAGCAGCACGACGATGCTCACCAGCAGCGAGGCGAGGGTGGCCCACAGCGGATGCCCCAGGCCGCGTCCCAGGTTGGCGTTGATCGCGCTTTGAAACGGCACCACTGCCCCGGCGAACGCGGCCAACAGCAACAAACCTACCCAATGCAACGTCGTCATGATCAATCTCCCAGAGGTTTTGCTGGACTCTAGGCTATTCGTCGCGCAAATTTAAATTCCAAGTTCTTATGCAGAACATGCAGCTGATGAATGATCTACGACGCATCGACCTTAACCTGCTGGTGATCCTTGATGCCTTGCTCAGCGAGCAACACGTGACCCGTGCCGCCGAGCGCCTGCACCTGAGCCAGCCGGCGGTGAGCCACGCGCTGGCGCGGTTGCGGGATTTGCTCGGAGACGCGTTGCTGGTGCGCCAGGGCAGCTCGCTGGTGCCCACTGCTCGTGCTCTGGAACTGGCCATGCCGCTGGCGGAAGCGCTGGCCCAGGTACAGGCGCTGCTGGAGCCCAATCGTTTTGATCCGGCGTCGGCCAAGCGCACCTTCCGGGTCGCCATGTCGGACTACAGTGCGGCGATTTTCTTGCCGGGACTGGTGCGCACCTTGCGCCGGGAAGCGCCGGGGATTGATTTGCAGATTATCCAGGCCAGTCGCGAAGGCATGCTTGACGGTGTGCTCAATGGCGATATCGACCTGGCGGCCGGGGTGTTTCCCGACATGCCTGCCGAGCTGCGCAGCACGCCGCTGTTTGAAGAGCATTACGTGTGCCTGGTGGACCGCGACAGCCTGCCTGAAAACGGCGTGCTTGATCTGCCCACCTACCTGGCGCGGCCCCACGTGTTACTGGAAATGCGTGGCAGCGGAACACCGGAAATCGAACGGGCGCTGACGGCGATTCGCGAGCGCCGACACGTGGCTATCAGCTTGCCTCATTGGGGTGTTGCGCCGCAGTTGATCCAGGGCACGGACCTGATTCTTACCGTGTCGTCTCGCGGGCTGCTGAACATTGATCACGAACAGTTGTTGGCGGTGCCGCCGCCGTTTCACATTCCGTCGTTTGCGTTTGTGCTGGCGTGGCATTCGCGGCGGGGTGGGGACGCGGCGTTGCAGTGGTTGAATGGGCAGGTGCAGGTTGTGATACAGGGTTGATCGGCGTTACCAACTGTTCGGTGGTTGGCGCCGTGTGTGAAATATTCGAAGAACCTGTAACCGTCCCTCGCGAATACGATATGGCACGAGATAGGGCCAGCGTGGCATCACCCACTCACGTGTACCAGGAACGCGTCCTTCTCGACCCATCGCCGGAAACTCAGCAACATGCTCAAGCCCCGTCCGGATGGCCTGAACAAACTCATAAGCCGCTTTGGGGTTTTCCTGAGCGATGAAAGCTGCTTCATCATCAAGATTTTTGAGTGCTGCCTTCAGCCACTCAACGCGCATTGGCACGCCATTTGTTTGCCACTGCGTCTACTTCGGCGGCAGTTGCAAAGTCACCCGCATCGGCTTCTTTCAACGCCTTTTGAATTTCCTCGATTTGCCATGCTTCACGCGTCAGGTATTCGCGTAACGCATCGACGGCGAGGAACGATTTGCTGCGCCCGGTGGCCTTGGCAAGGCTGGCGAGTGTTTCGGAGATGTCTTCAGGTAGACGTAATGACATGACCGACATAAGTGCCTCGATGTAGTGATGTGTAATACAACATACTACATTGTCACCGTTGCATCGTTGTGTCCCGTTCGTCAGGACTGCTCCTCAGTAAGCCCTGACGACCGTTCGTCGCACTAACAAGTTTTTTCTAAACCTTTACCGCCCTGAAAATTCAGATTCAGAGCGGGGCTCGTTTCCCTGCACCTGTTTATTACCTGGAGGAACCCATCATGAGCCGCATGGCTATCCGGTTACGCACCGCCAGTTTCGCGATGCTGCTGGGCCTCGGCGCCAGCAATGCTTTCGCCCAGTCGCCTGCCGATTTCATCGAGCAGGCTTCGGCCAAGGGCATGGCCGATATCGAGACCAGCCGCATGGCACACGCCAAGACTTCGTCCCAGGAGATCAAGGACTACACCATCGAAGTCATCAATGAACGCACCCTGGCCAATCAGCACCTGGCGGCCATCGCCAAGAAGCTCGACTTGCCGGTGGCCCCACGGGACAAGATTGTCGACAAGGCCGAATCGCTGATGCCCGAGCTCAATGACGGCGACTCCTTTGACGCCGCCTACACCGCCCAGCAGATCAAGGCCAACGAAGACGCGATCGCCTTGTTCAAGCAGGAGGGCGCCGAGTCCGATATCCCGGAAATAAAGGCTTTGGTGGATGAGACCTTGCCCAAGTTGGAAGAGCGCCTGGAGAAAGCCCGGGCGCTGGCGTCGACGTACGGTAAGGGTCACCAGGGCGACGGTTGATTGCCTTGAGTACCCCATGAAAAACGGTGGCTGGAGTGATCCAGCCGCCGTTTTTTTATGCCTGGTTCAGGTCTGTCTTGGACCGACCATTGTCATCCGTTGTTTCGGTAACCAGCGTCGTCACAGTGATGGTTTCACTGTCGCCGATGGTCTTGTATTCCTTGCGCAGTTTCTCCAGTTCCTTGCGGTCCAGGCCGTCCAGGCTCAATACGGCGTTTTGTGCATCCTTGGTGGCGCGCAGCAACTCGTCAATCTTGATATGCAAAATGTCGTTGTCGCGGTTTTGCGTGTTCTGGATCAGGAACACCATCAGGAAGGTGATGATGGTGGTGGAGGTGTTGATGATCAGCTGCCACGTGTCGTTGTAGTGGAAATAAGGCCCGCTCAGACTCCACAGGAGGATCAATCCCACCGCCGCGTAGAACGTGCGGGCGCTGCCTGCCCAACGGGACAGGGATTGTGAGATGGCGGAGAATTTCATGACCGTTTTCCTATAAGGGTGGGTGATGAAAATACTGACCGCAGGCGCGCTCTGAAATTTCTTTTTACAATTGAGGATCTGAACAAAGTTGTACGTTTTCCTGCTGGGGGTCAGCCGTGATCCTCCAGCGCCAGCAGATACTGCTTGGCCTCAAGCCCGCCGGCGAACCCGGTCAAGCCACCCGACGCACCAATCACCCGATGGCACGGCGCAACAATCGAAATCGGATTGCGCCCGTTGGCGGCGCCGACGGCACGCACGGCCTTGGGGTTGCCTATCTGCGCAGCGATCTGGCTGTAGCTGCGGGTCTCTCCGAACGGGATGGTCAACAGCGCCTGCCAGACTTTCTTCTGGAAGTCGGTGCCGGCGAAGTCCAGTTCCAGCTCGAAACGGTTGCGGGCACCGGCGAAGTACTCCTTCAACTGTCGCTCGGTCTCCAGCAGTACCGGGCTGTTGCTGGCTTCTTGCAGGGCACCCAGGCGAACGCGATTGGGCCGCTCTTTTTCCCAGAGGATGGCGGTGAGTTTTCCGTCACGGGCCACGAGGGTCAGTTGGCCGACGGGGGAGGGCATGTATTTGTATTCGTAGGACATGGTCGGGCTCCTTGAGTGGGTATGGCTCTACTGTAGATGGGCCGACCCAGGGTGGAACTACGTTTCTTGCGGTCGAATTCGCGAACGACTTAGAAGTTCCAGTAAACCCAATCGGCGTAATACGGATACCAATAAAACCACGAGAACCAGTACAGCGCCTTGAGTACCGATGCCGTGCCAATGACAAAAAATGAAGCGATGTTGAGCAGCGTGATGATCACGGCAAATACGGTTACACGCCGACTGGCATGCAGTTGGGCAAACCGGGCGCCATAAACGGAGGCGGTGATGGACGCCAGCACCAACACGAGTCCCAGCGCAAAGGGCAGCCTGAGGAACGAGAGCAGCAGAGGAGCGATCAGCACCCAGCCCAGTACCTTGCGCAGTACGGGGCTGGGCGTGCGGTGTGAGGGAGGGAGCATTGCGCGGTTCCTTGAAGTGCTGTTACCGGTCTTGTTGCAATACCTTGAGGGCAGCAGACGCAAGAAAGCCCGAACGGCTTTTTTCTTCCGGATGATGCAGGACGTATTCGTCAATGCGGTTCAGCAGATAGCCGGGCAACGTGATATTGAGTTTCTGTGCCTTGCCCAGGTACTTGGTCACATCAATATCCACCACCGCCCACGTGCAGCCGGCATATTGCGGGTTGGCGGCATGGAGGGTGACTTTCTGTGCTGTAGGAATGGGCGCACCGTCTTCTGCGAGGATCTCGAAGTGGCCTTCGATCGCTTCGCGGGCCATGGCCATGGCGTCGTCCAGATCATCTCCAGCTGAGAAGCAACCGGGAATGTCCGGGACTTCCACACCCCAGGCATGGTCCTCGTCACCGGTTGAAATTGCGATTGGGTACAGCATGTTTGTTGTCCTCCACGAACGTGTTAGCTGAGCAGAGCTTGTTTCAAAATGCTCTTTGCGGTCTTGTCCAGCAGGTCCTTTTTAGGATGGGGAATCGTCACGAGCCCCGGCTTTGTCGGGTGCTTGAAATGATGATGGCTGCCTCTGATTCGCACCAGATACCAGCCATCCGCAACGATGTGACCTATCAAATATCGGCTGTCCACAGCACCTCCTTGTGGTGTGTGTTGGTGGAGACTATAACTACTGAAAATAAATTATCAACACTCTACCTACCAGCGGTCGATGACCGGTGTTTCTGTAGGGGCTGTATGCAGTGTATGAGCGCATGGGGACGGTGCCCGACGGAGGTATTGCGAGGTTTTTCGAGAGAACAATCAGGCTTTCTGACGAGCCTGCAGCAACTCATCAATTACCGTGAGAAATGCCGTGACCATCAAGCTGCTTGCGCCGCTGCGCGTAAGAACGAGCAGCCGTGCATACGCTTCCGCGTCCACCAACGGCCGATACGTCACGCCTTTGTTCATCAAACTCTGCGTACATTCCGGCACCAGCGCCACACCTTGTCCCGCCGCCACCAGTGCAATGATCGAGGTAATTTGCCGTCCCGACGGCCCGGCCCTCAGTGGCAAACCTTTGTGCCGATAAAGCTGCTCAATGGACTGGTTAAGCCCCGAGCCATAATCGGCTGGGAACAGAATCAACGGGTACCCACTCAACTGCGCCAGGCTGACCTCGGCCTGGTTGGCCAACGGGCTGTCGCTGGACACCGCCGCCACCAGCCGCTCCTCACCCAACGACAACGCTTGCACCTCAGTCTGACCGTCCTGGGGCAGTAACCGGCTCAAGCCGATATCCAGGCGGCCATCAGCCACCTGTGCGCCCAGGCTGCCGGAGGCGCATTCCACCAGCGTCAGTTGCACATCGGGAAAGCGTTGGGCGAAGGCTTGAATCGCCTGGCTGAACAAGTCCGACAGGGCTATCGAACTGACGTAACCCAGCGCCAGTTGCCCGGCGGCACCCGCCGCCAGTTTGCCCGCGATGACTTCAGCGAGGTCGACCTGCTCCAGCACCGCCCGTGCGTAGGGCAGGAACGCGCGCCCCTGGGGAGTGAGCGAAACCGTGCGACTGGTGCGGTCGAACAGGCGAAATCCCAGCTCAGTCTCCAGCGCGGAAATCTGCCGGGTCAACGGCGGCTGGGCCAGGTGCAGGCGAATGGCCGCTCGGCCGAAGTGCAATTCTTCGGCGACGGTCAGAAAGTAACGCAGCTTGCGTAGGTCGAGCATCCTGGCCCCAGGGTATTGATCGGTTCGAAATCGGTATTGGTCTCGGGTGTGCGGGTCATTCTATAAAGGCCTCAGATAATAAAACGAGAGGTTTCATGAAACCGCGCTTGCATTGTGCCCGTCTTGCCCTGTTCCTGTGTGGCTGCGCGGCGTTTCTCAACCTCTACGCCACCCAGAGCATTTTGCAGACCCTTGCCGCCAACTTTGAAGTGAGCGCCAGGGCGGCCGGTTGGAGCATTACCGTCACCACCTTGGCGGTAGCGCTGACCGCGCCCTTTGTCAGCCGCCTGACCGGGCGTTTTGAGCAACGCACGGTGATCTCGGCGGCCGCGCTGTTGCTGGCGTTGCCGGCGCTGATGACTGCCTATGCCAGCAGCTTTGCCGAACTGCTGGTGTGGCGCTTTATCGAAGGCATGCTGATCCCCGTGGTGTTCGCCACCAGCGTGGCCTACATCGGTGATCGCTGGCGCGGCGGCACCGTCACCGAAGTCACCAGCCTCTATGTGGCCGGCACCGTGCTCGGCGGGTTTGCCGGGCGCTTCGTCACCGGTGTAATGACCGAGTACGTCGGCTGGCGTGAAGCCTTCGAGCTGTTGGCAGTGTTGAGCCTGATGGTGGGCGGGTTTATCCAGTTCCTGCTGCCGGGCAATCCACCCCGAATTGCGCGACCTTCAACCACCTGGGCCGATGTGCTCGGCACGCCGTTGCTGGCAGCCTACGCCGTAGGATTTTGCGTGCTGTTCTCCCAAGTGGCGACGTTTACCTACGCTGGCCTTTACCTCAGCCAAGCCCCGTTCGACCTTGGCCCGGCGGCGCTGGGCACGATCTATATGGTGTTCCTGCTGGCCCTGGTGGTCATTCCCGTTGCCGGGCGCCTGAGCAAATCCCGCCCGCAATGCGAACTGCTGACGGCGGCTGCGGTGCTTGGCGTTTGTGGCTCGGGCCTGACCTTGCTGCCATCCCTGTGGTGCATCGTATTGGGCCTGGCCCTCAGCTCCACGGGCGTGTTCCTCGCCCAGGCCGCGGCCAGCGCCTTTACCACTGCCACCGCCCGCCACAACAAGGCCGGCGCCGTGGGCCTGTACCTCACCTGCTATTACCTGGGCGGCAGCTTCGGCGCCATCGTCCCGGCGCTGATCTGGGGGCGTTGGGGTTGGGTGGGGTGTGTGGCGCTGATCATCGGTTTCCAGCTACTGTCGTTGCTGATCGCCCTGGCGGGCTGGAAGCCCCTCCAACCTGAACTGAGCAAGACCTCATGAGCGATGCCGTTGCCCTGCCGGTACCCGAGACTTCCGCCCGTCGCCGCTCGTTGATCGCCGGCTGCAGCGCCCACGCGATTCACGATGGCCTGACCGATGTGATCTACGTGCTGCTGCCGATCTGGCAAGCGCAGTTCGGCATGACCTACGCCCAGGTCGGCCTGCTGCGCGGTGCCTATTCCGGGATGATGGCGGTGTTTCAGTTGATGGCCAGTCGTGCCGCCAAACGCTGGGGACGCACGCCGATGCTGGTGGGCGGCACGGCGCTTGCCGGTGTTGCCTATCTGTTGGTGGGGCAGGCGACCGGGTTGGGCATGTTGTTGCTGGCGCTGCTGTTGGGCGGGCTGGGGGCGAGTACCCAGCATCCGCTGGCTTCTTCGATGATCACCGACACCTACGAGAGCGGTGGTGGGGTCAAGGAAGCGCTGTCTCAATACAACTTCTCCGGGGACATTGGCAAAACCCTGGTTCCCGGGCTGGTCGGCCTGTTGCTGACCGTCATCAGCTGGCGCGCGAGCGTCACGCTTCTTGGAGTGCTGGGATTGGCCGCGGCGGGGTTGCTGTGGTGGCTGATCCCAACGCAGGCAGCGGCGTCTGCTTCCGGGAAAACCGCCAGGACACTGGTAGGAAGCGGCTCCGTCAGCGGCCTGCGTGCGCTGATCGTCACGGGCACACTCGACAGTGCCGTGCGCATGGGCTTTCTCACGTTTCTGCCCTTTCTTCTGCAAGCTAAAGGCGCCGGCACTGCGGGCATCGGTCTCGCGCTGACCATGCTGTTTATCGGCGGCGCCTTCGGCAAATTGCTCTGCGGCTACCTCGGCGCACGCATCGGCATGATGAAAACCGTGTGGCTGACGGAAACCGTCACGGCGCTGTTGATCGTCGCGGCGGTGTACCTGCCGTTGAGCGGGTTGATGGTGATATTGCCGGTGTTGGGGCTGGCGTTGAATGGCACCTCTTCGGTGCTGTACGGCGCGGTGCCGGATCTCGCTGGCGCAGGTAAACGAGAGCAGGCGTTTGCCGTGTTCTACACCGGCACCATCGGAGGTGGCGCGTTGGCGCCGGTTCTGTTTGGCGGGCTGGGGGACTTGATGGGCGTGCCGGTGGCGGTGATGGTGCTGGCGGGGATGTTGTTGCTGACGTTGCCGTTGGCGTGGGTGGTGCAGCAGGGCTGCTCACTCAAATAATCGAATGATTGGCGACATGCCCCGGCTGTGCTTGCAGATCGATACCCAGTGCGTGAAGCACCTTGAGTACCGTTTCGAAGCGGGGCTTTGCTCCAGGGGCAAATGCCTTGTACAGACTCTCACGGCCCATGCCGGTATCGGTCGCGACCCGCGCCATCCCGCGAGCTTTGGCCACGTACCCGACGGCCCTGAGGAACTCCTCGTTATCGCCGTCGGCCAGAACTTGAGAAAGGTATTCGCTGATGGCTTCATCACTGTCGAGCAGTGCCGCCATATCAAATGTCGTCAGTGTTTGGCTCATGATCAAACTTCCTTTGCCAGTTTTTTTGCTCGCCGGATGTCGGCGTCTTGTGAGGATTTGTCGCCACCGGCCAGCAAGACGATGACGGTTCTTCCTCGCTGCGTGAAATACACTCGATAACCCAGACCGATATCTACGCGCATTTCCGAGACCCCATTGCCTACCGTCTTTATATCGCCCAGATTGCCAGCAGATGCGCGATCGATGCGCCGGGCGATGGCGATTTTTGCGCGTAAATCACGTATTGCTGAATGCCAGGTAATGAAGGTCTGCGTTTGCTGGACATGATAGTTCACGGGTTCTCACTGTATCCATATGGATACTGGCTGGCAATAGGCATGAGCACGTGCGCGCGGCGCGGTTAGGCGCAGGAGAATGATGTGAGTAAGGCTAAGGATTCAAATGGTCTCTTGTTGCGAGCGATTGCAGTGTCGAAGTCTCTTGCAGTTGCTGGCGCCTAATCCATCAAGGATGCGATCCGCTGCGCATCCTCCGGCGTCGCCGGGTTGTACACCACCATATTCAGATCCTTGCGCCCATCGACCGCAAACACTGAATACTCAAATTCGATCGGCCCCAACACCGAATGGCGTATCCGCTTGATGCGATCACCATGGGCGCCCTGAACATCGTTTTCGCTCCACATCGCCTTAAATTCAGGGCTGCGTCGACACAGTTCATCCACCAGCGGCTGCACCTGCTCCGCCGCGCCTGAGCGCGCCGTATCAATCCTGAAAGCCCCCAGCACAAACCGCGCCACGCTTTCCCAGTCGTATTGGGCCGCGCGGGAATTGGGATCAAGGAACATGAACCGCAGGATATTTCGCTGTTCCGGCGCCTGGGATCCGTAGTCCATCAACATCACCGTCGCCGCCTGGTTCCAGGCCACCACATCCCAGGTCGCCGTACGCAGGATCGCGGCGCTGGGGTTCAAGGCATCCAGTACCCGTTGCAGGCGTGGCGTCACCGTTTCGTTTTGCTGGTAGCGCACTTCGGGTGGGCGTCCGAAGGCCAGCAGGAACAGATGCTCGCGTTCGATATCGGTCAACATCAGCGCATGGGCAATCCGCTCCAGCACTTCCACCGACGGCGCGCCGCCACGGCCCTGTTCGAGCCAGGTGTACCAGGTAGGGCTGATGTTCGCGCGTTGGGCCACCTCTTCGCGGCGCAAACCTGGCGTACGCCGTCGTGCCGATGAGAAGCCGAATGCCGCCGGATCAAGCCGGGTACGTCGGTCTTTCAGATAGCTGCCCAACTGGTTTGCGCTCATAGCCTGTTAGCCTCTATACCCTGATAACTTCACTACTTTACCCGTATAGGGCAAGCGCACAGATTAGTCTCTGAATACACACGGAGATACGGTTCATGCGCATATTTATAACGGGTGCCAGCGGATTTATCGGGTCGGCTGTCGTCAAGGAACTGATCTCGGCGGGCCATCAGGTGCTGGGGTTGTGCCGCTCGGATGACAAGGTGGCAGCGCTGGAGGCCGCCGGGGCTCAGGTACATCGTGGGTCGCTTGAGGACCTGGGAAGCCTCAAGTCTGGTGTTACCCAGGCGGATGGCGTGATTCACCTGGCGTTCAATCACGACTTCTCGAAATTCGTCGCGAACTGCGAGGACGACCGCCGGGTTATCCAGGCGCTGGGAGAGGCACTTGCCGGGTCGGATCGACCGCTGATCATTACCTCCGGTGTCGGAATTGCGAGCACCGTGCCGGGGCAGTTGGCGACGGAGGATGGTGCGGTGGTTACCTCAGCGCAGATTCCTCGTGCAGCGTCGGAAGAAGCAGCTAACGCTGTAGCCGCGACGGGGGTGAATGTGTCGGTGATGCGTTTGCCTCAAGTACACGACACCGTCAGGCAGGGGCTGGTTAGCCCGGTGATCGAGTTGTATCGCGAGAAGGGCGTTTGCGCTTACATCGCCGACGGGAAAAACCGTTGGCCGGCGGCACATATTCTGGATGTGGCTCGGCTCTACAGGCTGGCGATTGAAAAGGCCGAGCCGGGCACGAGGTATCACGCGGTGGCGGAGGAGGGTGTGTCGCAACGGGAGATTGCCGAGGTGTTGGGGACGCGGCTAGGGTTGCCGGTTAAATCCATTTCGGCGCAAGAGGCTCAGGGTTTTTTTGGTTGGTTGGCAAGGTTTACCGCTCACGATATGCCTGCATCCAGTGCGATCACGCGCAAGAAGTTGGGATGGGAACCGGTGGGGCCGGGGTTGCTTGCGGATCTTGCGCAGTTGGAGGGAACTGAAGGCTGAAGCGCGGATTGGCCTGAATATTTGAACCTTGCTCCATTGCCTACACAACCATCAGAATCGTCCCGGTTGTACGCCTTGGGCAACCTCTTTAAGGTTCGTCAGCCGCTGCCCATCAGCGGTCGGGTTTAGTAGCCCGGTGAAGTTTTGGCGTACGGCTGTTCTATCGGTCAGGCATCTTATTGCCTGTGCCTAATGGTAGCTGTGCGCAGGGCGTCTTCGGGCGCGCCGGTTCTGAAACTTCCCGGTCTACTAACCTGCGTACAGCTGCCACCCTATCTCCGTAGTACTGGGTGGTGGTCCTTCTTGAGGATCAACAGATGTGTACTGACTCGTATAACTCACCCGTAAGAATCTTCAGCGTACGTCCCGAAATCGGCACCGATGCATTGCTCGCCAACGCTTACGAAACCATTGCCGGCGCTGGCGCAATGACCAACGAATTTGCCGATAACCTGCCAGATAAGCATCGCAGTCTGGCCTTGGCGATTCAGCAAATGATTGAACTGGGGCTTTTACTGGTAGAAGCCGTGCAGGACCGAGTGGATCGGGTTTCTTGATTCTGTAAAAGGCTTTCCCTTCCAGGCCGCACATACCAAGGGAAGGGCAGCCCTCCAATATTTTTTTCTCTTTCGGCAGTAAGGCGCATTACATTGATTCGACACCCGCAACAGCTATCGGATCTGCTGGCGTTGGAGTTGGGGCTTTGACGAATAATTGGTGACGGTGATGCACGCATTTAAAGTGTTTGGCGCTAGAGTTATCGCGGTGTCGGTAGTGGCCATCGGAGCGATTTTTAACGGTGGAAATGCCTTTGCCCTGGATGCCACAAAACCCCCAGGCGACAACCTGTCCAACCTGAGCCGTGCCTACGTGCTTCAGGATTTCAATGCGCAAGGTCAGGCAGAAGAAATCGCGATCGGCGAAAATCTTCAGAACGCCTATTTCTACACAAACTGTTATCGCACATCGGGATGCCATCAAGGCGTGCCTGAAGGAGCGCTGGTATTCAACACACCCTCGGGTCTTGACGCGACGCCCAACAGTCACTACCCCCGTGTTGAGCTGCGGGCAAAAAGAGAGTTCACCGCAGGTGGGGTGTTTGATAATACCCAGTCCGGCGAGCTTTATGTGGTGCAAAATCCAAGCACAAAATCGATCATTTTTGCCCAGATACATGGCGACAAGGCGGGAGGTTCGGAGCTGCTGAAGCTTCGCTGGGAAGATGGCTCGATCGTCGCCGGGACCAAGACACGCTACGGGCAGAAGGAGCAACGGACAGTCTTGCTGACGGGGCTGAAGGTTAATGACAAGCTCAATTACAAGATTGAGGTCAAGGGCTCCGAGGGCGGCATGGTGCTGCTGGTTTCGGCTGCGGCGAATGGCAGGCAGGCCAGCCGGGAGTTCGATATTCCGCCATCGGGTTGGCAGGGCATCAATCTGTATTTCAAGGCCGGGAATTACAACCAGACCGCTGAGCAGGACGGCGGGGCCGCGATTGTGGCGTACAACGCCCTGGACGTCAGCTATCAGTAGGCCGCAGCGGACTTAAACGCCACCCATAAAAAAACCGGACACCAAGGACCGGTTTTTTTACACATCCCCCGTCAAAACCAGCCTGACGCAGGAGCAAAATCTGAGTGGAGCGGGTAGAGGGAATCGAACCCTCATCTAAAGCTTGGGAAGCTTTCGTTCTACCACTAAACTATACCCGCTCAGAGCGGCTGACTTTGTACCAGATGTGCTCGCGGATTTGAAGTTTTTCTTCGAAAATTCTGTGTTTTACGTGCCAACGGTCGATCGTGGGCAGGCGGCCCCCCTGGGAAATCCGGCCCGCCCACAACCCCACCGCTCATACGGCAAACGCATGCTGTGGCTGTGACGCGTGGTACCGCAACCGGCTTGGCTGCTGCTCCGGTCTTAAAAAGCCCATCAACGCCTCCCGGCTATCCCGGCACGCGGCCTTGTGCTCCATATCCAGAAAGTGCCCGGTCGCCTGAATCGTGCCGAAGCTGCTTTTCGCAATATGTTGCCCAAACAGCTTGGCATCCTGGGCACTGGTGTACTCGTCCCATTCGCCGTTCAAGAACAACACCGGTATATCAATCTGCTTAGCGGCCTTGAGGTAGCACAGCCGGTCGCTGTTGAGCACGTGGCTGATGTGAAAGTGCATCTGCCCATACTCGTGCTCGGCCAGGCTGCTCACGTGTTTGTGATTGAAGCGTTTGAACAGCGACGGCAGGTGTTTGCCGATGGTGCTGTTGACCAGGTGGCCCACGCGGTCGCGGTCGAGGTTGCCGAGGTAGTCGACACCGCGCTCCAGGTAGTCGCGCATCGGGGCGTTGATCACCGGGGAGAACGAGCTGATCACGGCCTTTTCCACACGGCGCGGGCGGTGGGCGAGGGCGACGAGGGTCGCGGCGCCGCCCCAGGAAAAGGACAGCACGTGTTCGGCGGCGAAGTGGTCGATGAGTTCCAGAAGGATCTGGCCCTCGACTTCTTTCGTCAGCATATGCTCGTGGCGGTTGTGGATTTTGGAGCGGCCAGCGTAGGGCTGGTCATACAAAACCACGTTGAACGTCGGGTGCAGGCTTTTCACGGTCTGGGCGAAAGACGCAGTGGTGGCCATTGAGCCGTTGACCAGGATGATGGTCTTGGCTGCTGCGTCCGCGCGATAGAACTCCGTGTAAACCCGATACTGACCCTGTATATCCAGCACAGCGATTTCTGGCCTCATGTCGTAAGACTCCTGGCAAGCGGGTAATGCGCGCAGATCACTCTGCACGAGCTTTGTGACAGGTAGGCATACGCCTGGAAGTGAGGGCCCATGTCGATCCGGTACTGGCTGGCCGACGGGTGTTGTTATGGCGGGCAATTTGCCGTGAGAGGCCCGCAGGTCAAGCGTGCGGACGGGCAAAGTGTTTCTTGTAGGTAGGGGTGACTCGCCAGTCAGATTGCGGCTGGCTGGGTAGATTCAAGCATCAGGGATGCCAGTTCGCCAGTCGATGGCGTGGGTTTTTGCCATCATCGGCTGAACGGTCATCAGACCTGTTGGATTTCAGCCTCTGTAAGCGCCCGGTAATGGCCTGGCGCAAGGGCTGCGTCCAACTCCAGCGGTCCCATGCGTTCGCGGTGCAGGCGCATCACTTTGTTGTCGAAGTGCCCGAACATGCGCTTCACCTGGTGATAACGCCCTTCAATGATGCTCAGGCGCGCCGTTCTGGGGCCCAATAGTTCCAGTTCCGCCGGTTGGGTGGTGAGGTCTTCAAAGGCGAAGTACAGGCCGGCGGCGAAGGTGGCCGCGTATTGCGGGCCGATGTCCTGCTCGGTCTCGACGTAGTAGACCTTGGGCAGTTTGGTTTGCGGCTGGGTCAGGCGGCGCGACCACTGGCCGTCGTTGGTGATCAGCATCAGGCCGGTGGTGTTGAAATCCAGACGACCGGCGATGTGCAGCTCGTGCTTGTCAGGTTCATCCAGCAGGTCGAGCACCGTGGGGTGTTGCGGGTCGGACGTGGCGCTGACGCAGCCCTGGGGTTTGTGCAGCATGAAGTAACGCGCGGGTTTGCCGGCTTGCAGCACTTCGTCATCCAGCAACACACGGCTGAACTCGCTTACCGGGTGGTGCGGATCGCTGGTGGCCTGGCCGTCGACGCTGATCCGCCGCTCCACCAGCAACAGGCGAACCTGTTTACGGTTGAAACGGGGCAGGTTGCTGAGGAAACGATCTACGCGCATTACGACCGCTCGTTGCCGCGCAGTTGTTCGTCCACCTGAGCACAACGCGGGCACAGGCAGGCTTTATTGCGCAGTTCCGCCGGCAAGGCTTCGAGCACTGCGGGGTCGATGCTGACGGAATAGCACCAGCACGCCTGGTCGGCAGTGCGCGGGTCGGCCAGGACGCAATCGTTGCGGGCGCCGCAGGCGGGGCAGAGGGTTGGCGTGGTCATCGGTCGGTTCAGGCTGTATCGGACAAGGTCCCGGTGAAACCCGGTGTGCCTTGCACGATACAGCCCCGCCGCGTTATTGCAAATCACGCTCCAGCACCACCACCCGTTGGCCTGCGCCAATGCCGCTGCCGGGCTGCACCGGAATTTCCCGCACGGTACCGGCGAACGGTGCGACTACCGGGATTTCCATTTTCATCGACTCCAGGATCACCAGCACATCCCCCGCCGCCACGCGTTCGCCAGCGCTCACCTGCACTTGCCAGAGATTGCCGGCGATGTGGCTGTCGATGCTGTATTCGTTGGCCTGCAAGGGCGTGTCTGCGCCCTGTGGTGCGGCGAGTTCCTCGCTGTCGAAATGCGCCTGGCCGCTGGCGATCCAGCGTTCGCGTTCGGCGTTGAACGCGCGCTGCTGTTGCCCGCGAAACGCGCCGATGCTTTCGGCTTCCTGCGCGAGAAAGGCCTGGTAATCCGTCAGGTTCAACTGGCTGTGTTCGATGCTCAGTTCAAACCGCCCAAGGGGGAAATCCCGGCGAATCTGCACCAGCTCATCGGCGCTCACCGGGTAAAAGCGGATCTGGTCGAAGAAGCGCAGCAACCACGGTTTGCCATCGAACGCGGCGACTTCCCGGTAGCGGTTCCACATCTGCAAGGTACGCCCGACGAACTGATAACCGCCGGGGCCTTCCATGCCGTACACGCACAGGTAGGCGCCACCGATGCCCACGGAGTTTTCGGCGGTCCAGGTGCGTGCCGGGTTGTACTTGGTGGTGACCAGGCGGTGACGCGGGTCCAGCGGCGTGGCCACGGGCGCGCCGAGGTAGACGTCGCCCAGGCCCATCACCAGGTAGCTGGCATCGAACACGGTGTGGCGCACTTCGTCGAGGTTGGCCAGGTCGTTGATGCGGCGGATGAACTCCAGGTTGCTCGGGCACCACGGGGCATCCTTGCGCACGGTGGTCATGTATTTTTCGATCGCCAGTTGGCAGGCCGGGTCGTCCCAGGACAGTGGCAGGTGGACGATGCGCGACGGCACTTGCAGGTTTTGGCTGGCGCAGACGGCGTGCCATTCGGCGGTGATCAGCGCCAGGAGGTCGGCGAGGGTAAGTTGTTCGGGCTGGTAGTGGATTTGCAGGGAGCGGATGCCGGGTGTCAGGTCGATGACGCCGTGCAGGGCTTGTGCTTCGAGGGCTTGCATCAGGGCGTGGGCGCGAAAGCGCAGCACCAGGTCGAGTTCCGGAGCGCCGATTTCCAGGAGCAGGTGGGTGTCGCCGGCGAGGCGGGCGACCAGGCGGGTGTCGGCCTGGCCGATGTCCAGAACAACAGGCGACCTGATCATTCCCACGCTCTGCGTGGGAATGCATCCTGTGACGCTCTGCGTCATTGCGTCGACAGCGGGACGCGGAGCGTCCCAGGCGGCATTCCCACGCAGAGCGTGGGAACGATCCCATTTCAAGGCGAGGTCGCGGGCAGTCTTGATGTCGACGGGGGTGAAGCAGATTTTGTCACCCGCCTTGAGCTGGCCCAACTGCCACAAGTCCGCCTCGATCACCGTCACCGGGCATACAAACCCACCCAGGCTCGGGCCGTCGGGGCCGAGGATCACCGGCATGTCCCCGGTAAAATCCACCGCACCGATCGCATACGGATTGTCGTGAATATTCGACGGATGCAACCCCGCCTCACCGCCATCCGTACGCGCCCACAGAGGCTTCGGCCCGATCAACCTCACACCCGTGCGGCTGGAGTTGAAATGCACTTCCCACTGGGTGGCAAAGAACGTCTCGATGTACTCGGGCTTGAAGTATTCCGGCGCGCCGTGGGGGCCGTAGATCACCCGCAGTGTTCGCACCTCGCCAAGCGGTTCAGGCACTAGCGTATTGCCGCAACTGACATCCTCCAACGGCAGTAAGTGCAACACATCACCCGCCCGCAAAGCCCGCCCGCCATGCCCACCAAACTGGCCAAGGGTGAAGGTACTTTTGCTTCCCAGATAATCCGGAACCTGCAGCCCGCCGCGCACGCAAAGGTAGCTGCGAGCACCGGCCCCGGCGATGGTGCCCAGGCTCAAGGTTGCGCCCGCCGGGATCAGCAACGCGGTGTTCATCGGTACCGCTTCATCATTCAAGCGCAGCACAATGTCTGCACCGGTCACCGCCACCACCGCCGCACAATTGAAGCGCAGCAACGGCCCGCTCATGGTGATTTCCAGCGCAGCGGTGCCCTCGGCATTGCCCAGCAGGCGATTGCCCAGGCGCAGCGCGCGACTGTCCATCGGCCCCGACGGCGGCACGCCTACGGCCCAGTAACCGAGGCGCCCCGGATAGTCCTGCACACTGGTTTGCGTGCCGGCGCTGAGCACTTCAAACGTGTTGGCGTGGTACACCAAATCTTCAAGGCAGCGCGTCCACGGATGGCCACTGGCGAACGGTGTAGCGAGCAGAATCTGGCGCAGATAATCGCGGTTGGTTTCCAGGCCGTACAGTTGGCTGTTGCTCAGGGCTTGATGCAAATCCAGGCGTGCCTGTTCGCGGGTCAGCGCCCAGGTGATGAGCTTGGCGATCATCGGGTCGAAGTAGGGCGGAATCTCGCAACCGGCCTCCACCCACGTGTCGATGCGCAGGCCTTCAGCGACCGGGAAGTCCACATACGTCAAAAGCCCCGGGCTTGGCTGAAACTCCCGGCCCGGATCTTCGGCGTACAGGCGTGCCTGAATCGCGTGGCCGTGAGGCTTCAGTTGCAGTTCCCGCAATGGCGGCATTTCCCCGGCGGCCAATTGCACCATCCAGCGCACCAGGTCCACGCCCCACACTTGCTCGGTGACGCCATGTTCCACCTGCAACCGGGTGTTCACTTCCAGAAAATAGAAGCGGCCATCGGCGCTATCAAAGATAAATTCCACGGTGCCGGCGCTGCGGTAATTCACTGCCTTGGCCAGGGTGATGGCGGCACGGCACAGCTCATCCGCCATGCCGTCGGGCAGGTTCGGCGCCGGGGTTTCTTCAAGCACTTTCTGGTTGCGCCGCTGCACCGAACAGTCGCGCACGCCGAGGGCGATCACCTCGCCGCCGCCGTCACCAAACACCTGCACTTCCAGGTGCCGGGCGTGCTGGATGTACTTCTCGATAAACACACCGGCATCGCTGAAATTGTTCTGGCCCAGGCGTTTCACCGCCTCGAAACAGTCGCGCAATTCATCGGCGCTTTGGCACACGCGCATGCCGATCCCGCCACCACCGGCGGTGCTTTTAAGCATGATCGGATAGCCCACGGTTTCCCCGGCCAGTAGTGCGGCGTCGAGGCTGTTGAGCAGCTCGGTGCCTTCCAGCAGCGGGATGTTGTGCTGCCTGGCCAACGCGCGCGCGGTGTGCTTGAGGCCGAACACCCGCAGCTGCTCCGGCGTCGGGCCGACGAAGGCGATGCCTGCTGTTTCGCAGGCTTCGGCGAAGGCGGCGTTTTCCGATAGAAAGCCATAGCCGGGATGAATCGCGGTGGCGCCACAGGCCTTGGCCGTGGCGAGGATTTTCTCCACCGACAAATAGGTGCCGGCCGCCGCGCCTTCGCCCAGGCTGTAGGCCTCATCCGCTTGCTGGATATGCAGGCTGGCGGCATCGGCTTCGGAATACACCGCCACGCCCTTGACCGAAAGCTCACGCAAGGTGCGCAGGATGCGGCAGGCAATGGCGCCACGGTTGGCGATCAACAGTTTTTCGAACATGGCAAAACCCCGCAGGCCGATGAGTGCTCGGCCTTGTCCTGGGATGCGGGTCGTCCCGCAAATGTGGATGGCGCTGCGGTCGTCCGCAGCGCAAATTTCAACACCAATGGAGATCAACTGTGGGAGCCGGGCTTGCCCGCGATGGCGGTGGATCAGTCACCCCATATGTCGGCTGATCCACCGCTATCGCAGGCAAGCCAGCTCCTACCGGTCATCTCCACAGTTGATCTTCAGCGTTTTCGCAGGCACTGCCCGGCCCGGGCCTGGCACAGGGCGAACAACCACTGGCGCAACCGCTTGATCTTCAGTTCCATACCAGTAACTCCGCAGGGGTTGGGTTGTAGCCGTTGCACGGGTTGTTCAGTTGCGGGCAGTTGGAGATCAGTACGATCACGTCCATCTCGGCCCGCAGGTCGACGTACTTGCCGGGGGCGGAAATCCCGTCCTCGAAGGTCAACCCGCCATCGGCGGTCACCGGCACGTTCATGAAGAAATTGATGTTCGGCCCGATGTCGCTTTTACCCAGCCGGCCATCGTGGGCACAGGCCCGCAGATAGTTGTCACGGCAGCTGTGCATGTAGCGTTTTTCCAGGGCGTAGCGCACGGTGTTGCTCTCTTGGGCGCAGGCGCCGCCAAGGGTGTCGTGGCGTCCGCAGGTGTCGTCGACGATGGTCAGCATCGGCTGGCCGAGGTTGGAATACAGCACGCTGCCGGTGCTCAGGTACACGCTGTTTTGCCGACGCAGGGTGCGCTGCACGTCGTAGCGTTCCCTGGGGTTTTTCAGGCTGTAGAACAGCGTGTCGACCGCCTGGTTGCCCTCAAGGTCGAGGATGCGCAGGGTCTGGCCGGCCTTGACTTCCATCAGCCAGGGTTCGCCGGCGGGAATGGTCGCGCGGTACACGGCCGCGTCCGGTTGTTTGGCGAGTGCGATAGACATGGCAGGTCCTCAGGCGAACAGACGGTCGGTGTTGATAAAGCCGCGCTCGTTTTCCGGGCGCGAGGTACGGCAGTGTTCGGCGACGCTTGGGTCGGCGTTCATCCAGCTGAGTTTCAGCGGCTGCGGCGCGTACTCGGGGTTGGGGTCCATGGGATGTTGCAGCGCGGTGAGCACCACCAGTGTGTCCATCGGTGCGTAGAGTTCGATGTAGTCGCCGGCCTTGGAGTGACCGGGGACAAAGTGCAGGCTGCCAGCTTCATCTACCGTGACTTTGCTGAACAGGTTGAGGGTCATCAGCAGGTCGGACAGCCCCAGGCCCCACTTGCCCAGTTCCACCAGCAGGTTGTCGGTGCCGTTGCGGTAGAAGCCGTTGCGCAGCTCTTGATAGCGGCCTTTGCCATATTTTTCCGCGACCTCGGAGGCGCATGACACGCCGCCGATACTGTCACTCCAGCCGCAGGTGTCGGCGGTGATGGCAGCCAGCACGCGGCCCATGTCCGAGTACAGGCAATGGCCGTTGGTGAGCTTGGCGGTGTGTTGGCATTTGAGGCTGTCGGGCAGGTTCAGGCGCTCGGTTTTTTCATTGGCATTGAGCAGGGTCAAGCTGACGTTGGCGCCGCCGCGAATGTCGGTGAGGCGCAGCAGTTGGCCGCGCTTGAGCACAAAGGAACGGTGGCCGCCGCCGGGGAGCATTTCCTCGGCGAAGGGTTTGAACAATTGAGTTGAGTCGGTCATTTGGAAGTGGCTCCAAGTTCGGCGGCGATCGCCTTGCGGCGCTCGCTGTTCAAAGGGATGTCGTAGGTGATGCGGGCGCCGTAGGCGCCGGGGGCGTGTGGGTCGAGGCGCACCTTGTCGAACACCAGCAAGCGGGTGCCGAGGCTGAAGCCTTCGCTGAGGTCGTGGGTGACCATGAACACCGTCAGCCTGGTTTCGCGCCACAGCTCCAGCAACAGCAGGTGCATGTCTTTGCGAATGCCCGGGTCGAGGGCGCCGAAGGGTTCGTCCAGCAGCAACACGCGGGGCTTCATGATCAGCGCCTGGGCGATGGCCAGCCGCTGCTGCATACCGCCGGAAAGCTGCGCCGGGTACTTGTCCAGGGCATGGCCCAAACCGACTTTATGCAGCAGCGCTGCGGCCTGTTCCCGGGCCTGTTTTTTCGCGCTGCCGAACAGGCGGCCGAGCAACGCTGAACGCGGCAACTCAAGGCCCAGCGCAACGTTGTCCAGCACCGTCAGATGCGGGAACACCGAGTAGCGCTGGAACACCACGCCACGGCTGGCATCGGGTTCGGCGGCGAGCGGTTTACCGTCCAGCAGGATCTCGCCATGGCTGGCGGTCTCCTGCCCCAGCAGCAGGCGCAGGAAGGTCGATTTGCCGCAACCGGAGGTGCCGACCAGGGTGCAGAATTCGCCTTCGGCCACGTGCAGGTTCAGGCGCTCCAATACCACCTGGTCGCCATAGCGCTGCCACACATTGTTGACGCTGATAAAACTCATGCCCGCGCTCCTTCGTACCAGGGGAACGCGCGCCGCGTCAGGGCCTTGAGGCCCCAGTCCATCAGCCAGGCCAGCAGGGTGATCCACACCACGTAGGGCAGGATCACGTCCATCGCCAGGTAGCGGCGCACCAGGAAGATCCGGTAACCCAAACCGTCGGTGGAGGCGATGGCTTCGGCTGCAATCAAGAACAGCCACGCCGAGCCGAGCATCAAGCGCAGGGAGATCAGCAAACGTGGCAGCAATTGCGGCAGCACCACCCGCAGCATCAGGGTCCAGGTGGAGGCGCCGAGGGTCTGTGCCTTCACCAGCAACTCCACGGGAATTTCCCGTGCCCGCTGTTCCAGGTCCCGCGCCAGGGCCGGGGTGATACCGATCACGATCAGCATCACTTTCGACAATTCCCCCAGCCCGAACACGATGAACAGGATCGGCAGGATCGCCAGCGGCGGCACCATCGACAGCACCGTCAGTAACGGCGACAACGGTGCGCCAAACAGCGGCAAGGTGCCGGCTGCAATGCCCAGGCACAGGCCGGCGAGGGCGCTGATGCCCAGGCCGATCGCCAGGCGGCGCAGGCTTGAGGCGCTGTCTTGCCACAGCACGTATTCACCGGTGCGAGTGTCGGCGCTGAAGGCCAGGCGTTTCACTGCGTCGCCCATTTGTGCGGCGCTGGGCAGCAGCTTGTCGTTGGGGTTGTCTGCCAGGCGCTCGGCCGAGCCCACGAAGTAGGCGAACAGCAGCAGGGCGAAGGGCAGCAGCACCAACAGCAGGCGACTGGAGCGTTCCGGGTGACGGTTGATCAGGCGCATGGCCGGGTCCTCTTACAGCGTGCCGTCGGCGGCCATCTGTACGTAGCTGGGGTCGAAATGCAGCTTGAGGTTGGCGGTGTCACCGCGGGTCACGCCATTGGCGAAGCTCATGCCCACGGCGTTGGTGTCCTTGGCACCTTCACCCAGCAGGCCGTGTTTAAACGAGAACTCGGCGACTTTGTCCATGGTGGCGGGCAACTGCGCGCTGGTGGCAAAGGCCAGGGCTTCCTTGGGCGTGGCGAACAGCTTGGTGGTGTCCAGTTGCGACTGGAAGCCCTTGAGGTCGGTGCCGGAGGCCTTGGCCATGTGTTCCAGGGCGTCGGTGCTGACGGCGTTTTTCGCGTTCATCAGCGCCACCACTTCAAACCAGGCGCCGGTCAACGCTTTGCCCAGCTTGGGGTTGTCCTTGAGGGTCTGGGTGTTGACCACCATCATGTCCATGATTTCGCCGGGCACTTTGCTGGAGTCGAACACTTCGGTGACGCCGGGCTTGGCCTTGATCTCCGAGAGCATCGGGTTCCAGGTGGTGACGGCCTTGACCTGGTCGGTGTTGAAGGCGGCGGCGATGTCGGCGTCGGAGGTGTTGACCACTTTCAGGTCTTTTTCGCTGAGGTTGGCCGACTCCAGGGCGCGGGCCAGCAGGTAGTGGGACACGGAAAGTTCCACCAGGTTGACGTTCATGCCCTTGAGGTCGGCGACGGTCTTGCCTTCACCTTTGATGACCACGCCATCGTTGCCATTGGAGAAGTCGCTGACCACCAGCGCGGTGCTGTCCACGCCGCCGGCGGCGGGAATGGTCAGGGCGTCCATGTTGGTCATGGTGCAGCCGTCGAACTGGCCGGCGGTGTACTGGTTGATGGATTCGACGTAGTCATTGAGCTGCACCATGTCGATCTTGATGCCGTACTTCTTGGCCCACTTGTCGAGGATGCCTTGGCTGCCGGCGTATTCCCACGGCATCCAGCCGGCATAGATCGTCCAGCACACGCTGAAATGGTCTTTGGGGGCGGCTTGGGCGGAAAAACTCACCACGGCGGCGAAGGCGGCGGCGAGCAGGGCGGGTAAACGTATCGAGGGCATGGATGCTTCTCCAGTTGATCAAGGGCGAGCAGGAGCAACGCGGCACCGTGAACGGTGGCTTGTCTCCCGGGCTTTTATCCCGCCGTGTAACCTCAACTGGAGGTCGCCGACTCTCGGACCAGCCACTCGCCTTAGCGAGCCGGAACCCTAGTCAGCCATTGCAAATTGTGGTGCCGCGAACCTGTGATGACTCCTGCACGGGAGAGGTAAAGCGAGAGTCGTGCCAAGTGGCACGGGTGCAGTAATGGCGCGGGTTGGCGCGAGGAAGAGGGCGAAACGTGCGGTGAATATGCGTCGTGGTGGTGCGGGGTTGCACTGCAATGAGGCGACCGGCAGATGTATCAATCTATGTCTAAATCGCACCAGATTCCGTTTTTGATGTCAGATATTTCGTCAGGCAGTGAAAGCTGTTTGCCGCCCCCCAGCGTCGCTGGGTGTGCTCTTCCGCGGTCCAGGAGGCCGCCATGTATCGTCGACTGCTTCTCATCGCTTTGCTCGGCTTGACCCTTTCTGCGTGCGCGCCTTATTACGGTGGCGGCCAGGCCTACTACGGTTCCGAGGTCTACACGGCGCCCGCGCCGGCGTATTACTACGGCGGCGGCCCGTATTACCATTACCGCCAGGGTTACTACCCGCCACCGCAGCGTTATTACCCGTCGCCGCGTTATTACCAGCCGGCGCCGCGCTATTATCCTGCGGGGCCGCGCGCGGGTTATCGGCCTTACCCAAACCAGGGTTGGGGCAACAGTCACTGGGGTAATGGTGGCGGACATGGCCAGGGTGGTGGTCAGGGTGGAGGCCGTGGCGGCGGTCATCGCTGATAGGAATAATTGGAAAAACGGCGCTCAGGCGCCGTTTTTGTTTACCGTTGGTCGGCACTGTCATATTTGACAGCTATCCTCTGGGTTACGCCTGTAGTTAATTGGGAGCAGTCGCCTGTTTGGCGTATCGCTTCCAGCATCGACTGATGGAACCCATGACATGAACGTCAGCCCGCTCTACCTGTTATTTTTTGCTTTTCTTGGCGTCAGTACGTTGGCAGCAGCGCAATCCTGTCCTTACCCGAGTGCTGTACGCTACGTTGACGGTCACTTTCAGGGAACTGACAGCGACTCGCCATGGATAAGCCAGGCAATGAGCGACGGGGAATTCGTGGAAACCTTTGTCGGCGCGCTTTTTACTCCTAGCGAGCAGGACGAGCGCAAGCATGGCTATCTGGAAAAGTGCATTTATAAAACCCTGAGGGGTAAGACAGTCACCCTGAGGTACGGCACGGCCCAAGCCGGGGGGGCGATGTCGCTGGCAGATACCACGCATTGGGTACCGGGCACCGATGCTTTCGGGCAACAGATTTTCCAGTGCGACGACCACCAACCCGATAATTGTGCCTTCACGTTCGAGGGCAAAAAAGCGCCGACGGGCGCTCAATAGTCAGACAGGTCCGCCAGCGGATGCCGCCCTTCCCAGACCTTGTGGAAGTGCGCCTGCACCACGGCCTCGGGGATCAAGTTGATGTCCGGCCAGTGCCAGTGTGGCTGCTGGTCCTTGTCGATCAACCGCGCCCGCACACCTTCGCTGAATTCCGGGTGACGGCAGCAGTTCAGGCTCAAGGTGTATTCCATCTGGAACACCTGGGCCAGGGACAGGTGCCGCGCTCGCTGGATCTGTTCCCACACCAGGTGCGCGGTCAGCGGGCAGCCTTCGCTCAGGGTCTTGCCTGCGCGGCGGAGCAGCGGGTCGGTGTGATCGCGTAACTGGCTCAAGGCTCGCCACGCACAGCGCACATCCCCCACGTCCAGCCACTCGTCGATCTGCCCACGGCGCGGCAGCCATTGGGCTTCGGGCAACTGGCCGGCGGCTTCCTGGGCCAGGGCCTTGAGCAGGCTGTTGAGCTGCATGTCGGTCTGTTCCTGCCAGTTCAGTTGCAGCAGGCCTTCAAGCAGTTCGTCTTGTTGTTCATCCAGCAGGAAACGGTCAGCCAGGCCCAGGTCCAGGGCGTCGCGGCCATTCATATGGGCGCCGGTCAGGCCGAGGAACAACCCCAACTTGCCGGGCAGGCGAGACAGGAACCAACTGGCGCCCACGTCCGGGTACAGGCCGATGCTGATTTCCGGCATGGCCAGGCGGCTGCTCGGAGTGACGATGCGCACGGCGGCGCTTTGCAGCAAGCCCATGCCACCGCCCAGCACATAGCCGTGGCCCCAGCAGATCAGCGGTTTGGGATAGGTGTGCAGGCGGTAGTCGAGGCGGTACTCCGCGGCGAAAAATTGCGCGGCCAGCGCCGGTACTTCGCCGGGATGTTCACGGCAGGCCTGGGCCAGGCTGCGCACTTCGCCACCGGCGCAAAAAGCCTTGGGGCCATTGCCGCGCAGCAGCACGCAGACGATTTGCGGGTCTTTGGCCCAGGCGTCCAGGCGTTCGCTCAGGGCCAGGATCATCGGCAACGACAAGGCATTGAGGGATTTTTCCGCGTCCAGGCTGGCGATGCCAACGCGGGCGCCGCCGGTGCCAATCAGCTCTTCGAAGTGCAGGTTCATCATGACCTCAATCGAGAAAGTGAAGGTTCAGTATGATCGCTTCGCAGGAAAGTGCGGTATCTGCGTCAGATCAATTGACAAGCAAGGTCGGCTTTCCTAGGGTTCGCCTCATTCTTTTGACTAGACAGCGTAACCATGACCACCGACGACCGTATCAAACTCGAACCCAGCTGGAAACACGCCCTGCGTGACGAGTTCGACCAGCCGTACATGGCCCAGTTGCGGGAATTCCTGCGCCAGGAGCACGCGGCAGGCAAGGAGATCTACCCACCCGGCCCGATGATCTTCAACGCACTCAACTCAACGCCCCTGGACAAGGTCAAGGTGGTGATCCTCGGCCAGGACCCGTATCACGGCCCGGGCCAGGCCCACGGCTTGTGCTTCTCGGTGCAACCGGGCGTGCCGGCACCGCCGTCGCTGGTCAATATCTACAAAGAACTCAAGCGTGACCTGAACATCGACATTCCCAACCACGGCTACCTGCAAAGCTGGGCCGACCAGGGCGTGCTGATGATCAACACCACCATGACCGTGGAGCGCGCGAATGCCAACGCCCATGCGGGCAAGGGCTGGCAGTTCTTTACCGATCGGATTATTGAAGTGGTGAGCGAGCATCAGCCGCACCTGGTGTTCTTGCTGTGGGGCGCCCATGCGCAGGGCAAGCAGAAGCTGATCGACGCCACCAAGCACCTGGTGCTGACGTCGGTGCATCCGTCGCCGTTGTCGGCCTATAGAGGGTTTATTGGCTGCGGGCATTTCAGCCGCACCAACAAGTTTCTTGAGCAGAATGGCGAGACGCCGATCGAGTGGCGATTGCCGCCGGTTTGACATAGCTCCAATGTAGGAGCTGTCTCGCTAAAGCTCGACAGCTCCTACAATTGAATGCCTCTTAGGCTTCAGATTTTGTCTGGCTGCCGGTTCCAGTGCCGAAACAACGGCTCCGCCAGAAACAGCACAAACAACAAACGCATCACCTGCATCGCCGTCACCAATGGCACCGACAATTGCAGGGTTTCCGCCGTCAGGCTCATTTCCGCAATTCCGCCTGGCATCATGCCCAGTGTCAGCGAACGCAGGTCCAGATGTGTGAGTGCACTCAAGCCCACAGCCGCCAGCGTCGCAATCAACATGGTCAACGCCGTTCCGATCAACGTACGTCCCATGAACAACGGCGCGCGCCGGAAGAACTGCCGGTTGAAGTGGCAGCCCAGGCCGCTGCCGATCAGCCACTGGCCGATCTGGCTGCCTCCGTCGGGCAGCCCGATGTGCAAGTCCCAGGTAATGCTGGCGGCGGCACTGACCAGCAGCGGCCCGAACAGCCAGGGGTTTGGCTGACGCAAGCGTTGCCAGCCCCAGGCCACCAGTGCACCGACGGGAAACAGCAGCGCCAGCCAGGTCCAATCCACCGTCGCCGGATGAAACTGCGGGGCACCTTCCCCCAGCAAATACTTGAACGCCGCCGGCACACAGAGCACCACCACCAATACCCGCAAACTCTGGCCCGCCGCGACGCGGCTGAGCACTGCGCCATTGCGTGCGCCGAGGTTGACCATCTCCCCCGACCCACCCGGCATGCTCGAGAAAAACGCCGTGGCACGGTCTTCACCGCTGCGGCGCATCAACCACACACCCACGATGCTGGAGAGGCTGGTGACCAGCGCGCCGAAGAAGATCAGGCCGAAGTGGCTCATCACCTGCTCGATCACCACCGGGGTGAAGTGCAGGCCGATGCCGATGCCCACCACCCATTGGCCGCATTTGCGGCCGCCGGGAATTTCCGCGAGCTGCCAGGGTGTCAGGCAGCGCACCAGGATGATCGCCAGCAACGAGCCGACCATGTACGGCAGTGGCCAGCCGATCTGGCTGGCGAGATACCCGCCCAGCAGACCGACCAGCGGTGTTGCCCACCAGTTTCTGAACGTGGCTTCAGACATCGGCCACGGCACGACGCTGCAGGGAACGCTTGCGCCAGATGCGCAGGAGCGGGAACAACAGCATCAAGGCCGTCAGTACCCACACGCCGAAGGTGATCGGGCTCGACCAGAGGATCTGCAATTCGCCGTTGGAAATCGACAGCGCACGACGCAGGTTCTGCTCCATCAACCCGCCGAGGATAAAGCCCAGCAGCACCGGCGACAGCGGGAAATCCAGCTTGCGCAGGATGTAGCCGAAGATGCCGATGCCGACCATCAGGAACAGGTCGAAGGTGGTGGCGTGAACCGCGTACACACCGATCGCAGTGATGATGGCGATCACCGGCACCAGTGCCCAGTTCGGCACGGCAAGGATGCGGGTGAAGATGCGGATCATCGGGATGTTGAGGATCACCAGCATGATGTTGGCGATAAACAACGAGGCGATCAGGCCCCAGACGATGTCCGGTTGCTGTTGGAACAGCAGCGGGCCGGGGGTGATGTTGTACAGCGACAGGGCGCCGATCATCACCGCCGTGGTGCCCGAGCCGGGTACGCCGAGGGTCAGCATCGGCACCAGGGCGCCGCAGGCGGAAGCGCCGATCGCGGTTTCCGGAGCCGCCAGGCCGCGCATGTCGCCCTGGCCGAATTTACCGCTGGCACCGGCCAGGCGTTTTTCGGTCATGTAGGCCACGGCCGAGGCCAGTGTGGCACCCGCGCCCGGCAAGACACCCATGATGAAACCCAGCAGGCCGCAGCGAATATTCACGACGAATACCGCAGAAGCTTCCTTCAGGTTGAACATCATGCGTCCGGTGGCTTTCACGGCTTCCTGGCCACGGTGGGTTTTTTCCAGCAGCAACAGGATCTCGCTGATGGAGAACAGGCCCAATACAAGCACCACGAACTGGATGCCGTCGGTCAGGTGGATGTTATCGCCGGTGAATCGGTAAACGCCGCTGTTGGCATCGATACCCACTGCTGACAGAAACAGGCCGATCAAGGCCGCGACAAGGGTCTTCAGCGGCTTGTCACCGGCCATGCCGCCCAGGCAGACGATGGCAAACACCATCAGTACGAAATATTCCGCCGGGCCGAAGGCAATCGCCCATTTGGCCAGCAGCGGGGCGAACAGCACCATGCCGCAGGTGGCGATAAACGCACCGATGAACGAACTCCACGCCGACAGCGACAACGCCACGCCCGCCAGGCCTTTGCGAGCCATCGGGTAGCCGTCGAGGGTGGTCATCACGGTGGAAGCTTCACCCGGGATGTTCAACAGGATCGAGCTGATGCGCCCGCCGTATTCGCAGCCCAGGTACACGGCCGCCAACAGGATCAAGGCCGACTCAGGCGGCAGCCCCAGGGCAAATGCGATGGGGATCAACAGCGCTACGCCGTTGATCGGCCCAAGGCCCGGCAACAGGCCGACCACGGTGCCGATCAAGGTGCCGCACAGTGCGGTGATCAGGTTGTAAGGGGTCAGTGCAACGCCGAAGCCCTGGCCCAAATAGCTGAACGTATCCATATCAGTTCTCCAGAACTTCAAGCAGGCCGAGCGGCAGCGGTACATCCATGGCCTTGTCGAACAGCAGGTAAAGACCGATGCTCATCAAGGTCACGATCACCACGCTGGGCATCCAGCGGCCGCCATACAGGCGCGCCATCGGAATGCCGATCAGCATGCTGCTGAGGATGAAACCCAAGGGTTCGAAGGTGCCGGCAAACACCAGCAGCAACCCGACGCAGATGCCGATCTTGATCAGGGTCTGGCGGTCCAGCGCGGGCTCTTCTTCTGTGTGCTTGGTGGGCTGTGGACGAAACAGCATGTAGATCAGGCCCAGGCCCATCAGCCCGAGCATCAGCAGCGGGTAGGCCCGAGGCCCTACCGGCTCGTAGGAAAACGACGCCTGATATGGCCAGGCCATCAGTGCGAGGCCGGCACAGACCAGCAACATCACTGAGGCGAAAATGCGTTGTAAGAGCATGGAAAACTCCTTGGAGACTCTTGTAGGCGCGAGCTTGCTCACGAAGAACGCCAGGACGTCGCGTTTATACAGGCAGCACGCGTCATCGTTGAAGTTTTTCGCGAGCAAGCCCGCTCCCACAGAGGGGCGATTACTGGATCAGGCCGAACTCTTTGGCCAGCACTTTGTAGTCAGCCACCTGTTTCTTCACGTAGGTGTCCAGCTCCGGGCCGGTCATGGCGAACGGGAACAGCTCGCGCTGGTCACGCAGCTTGGCGAACTCTTCGGAAGCCAGCAGTTTGTCGAAGGCGTCTTTCCACCAGGCATAGTCTTCGTCGCTGACTTTTGGCCCGAGGTAGAAGCCACGCACCACCGGCCAGACGATGTCGTAGCCTTGTTCCTTGGCGGTCGGGATGTTCTTCATTTCCGGCTCGTCCAGGCGTTCGTCGGAGAACACCGCCAGCAGGCGCATGTCACCACTGAGGATGTGCGGCATGGAGTCGGAGATGTCGGTACTGCCTACCTGGATATGGCCGCCGAGCAGGGCGGTGGCGATCTCGCCGCCGCCTTCCAGTGCCACGTAACGCAGGTCACGCGGGTTGATGCCGGCGGCCTTGGCGATCAGGGCGGTTTGCATCCAGTCCTGGCTGCCGACGGTGCCGCCGGAACCGATGACCACGCTGCCCGGATCTTTCTTCAGGGCCTTGACCAGATCGTCGAGGTTTTTGTAGGGCGAATCGTTTTTCACCGCGATGGCGCCGTAGCTGGTGCCGACGGCCGCGAGCCAGCGCACGGCGCTTTCATCGAAGCGGCCAAATTTGCCCTGGGCCAGGTTCAACAGCGAGCCGCTGGACCACGCCACCAGCGTGCCAGCGTCGGCCGGACGCTGCGCCACGACGGCGTTGTAGGCCACCGCGCCCACGCCGCCGGGCATGTAGGTCACGCGCATCGGCTTGCTCAACAGTTTCTCGTTGACCAGCGCGCTCTGCGCCAGTTTGCAGGTCAGGTCGAAACCACCGCCGGGGGACGCCGGGGCGATGCATTCCGGGCGCTTGGGCTCGGCGGCCAGCAGTTGGCTGGCGAACAGCATGCAGCTGGCCGTCAGGGCAAATTTACGCAGTGAAAGGGTCATGTTCATCTCCATCATTGTTGTTATGAGGTTGCTGTTACCAGAGTGCGACGCTGTAGCTCACCAGCAGGCGCACTTCATCCGCATCACGGGCCGAATAGTTGGAACGGTAGGTGGCATTGCGCAGACGCACGGCCACGTCCTTGAACGTGCCGCTTTGCACCACGTAGCGGATCTCGCTGTTGCGTTCCCACTCCTTGCCGGTCTCGCCGTTCTTGAGCTTGATGTTGTCACCCGACAGGTAACGGCTCATGAAACTCAGGCCGGGAATCCCCAGCTTGGCGAAGTCGTAGTCGTAGCGAGCCTGCCAGGAGCGTTCTTCGGCGCCGGCAAAGTCGTTGATCTGCACGAAGTTGACAAGGTAAGGATCGCTACCGTCCACGTAGGGAAAGGCGCTGTCGCCGGACATGTGCTGGTAACCGGCGCTGAGCTTATGGCCATTGAGGGCATAGCTGAAGAGGCCGTTGAGGGAGGTGTTGTCGATCTTGCCGCCGCGCGCCGCGCCGGTGTCGTCACTGACGGCCAGGCGCAGGTCGGCGCCGAAGGTGCCGGGGCCCATCGGGCGCGAGGCCACGAGGCCGAGGAAATGCTGGCGGTACACGTCGTCGAGTTGGGCGAAGTGGTAGCTGCCGGTGATCTTGTCGGCGAATTTATAGTCCACGCCGCCGAAGTCGAAATGCTTGCCGGTGGCGCCGCTGAGGAAGCGGCTGTTCTTGTTGTTGAGGCCGATGTCTTCGTAGTTGGTGTCGTCGCGGTCCTTGGCCTTGTTCAGGCGGCCGCCGGTGAACACCAGGTTCTTGAATTCCCTGGAACTGAGCAGGCCGCCTTCAAACGTCTGCGGCAGGATGCGCCCGTCGTTGGGCTTGAGGATCGGCAATTCGGGGATCAGCGCGCCGATCTTCAGCTCGGTGGCGGAGATCTTCACTTTGCCGGTCAGGCCGAGTTTGGAATATTCGTTGGCGGCGCGGCCGTCGTCGTGGGTCGGCAACAGCCCGGTGCCGGTGCGGTCGGGGCTGGAGTCGAGCTTGACCCCGAGCATGCCCAGCGCATCCACGCCGAAGCCGACGGTACCGTCGGTATAGCCCGACTGCAGGTTGAGCATGAAGCCCTGGGCCCACTCGTCGCGCTTGGATTGTTGTGCGCTGGTGCCGTCGCGAAAGTCGCGGTTGAAGTACATGTTGCGGGTTTCGAGGGTGGCGGTGCTGTCCTCGAAAAAGGCGGCCTGGCCTGCGGGCGAAAAGCCGGCGAGGGCGGCGGCACTGGCAAGGGCGGTCTGGGTGATACGAGAAGAACGAGCAGGCGGCTGTGTGCGCAGCATCGTGGGTGTACTCCGTTATTGTTCTTATTTTGGCGAAAACGCTTCGAGGCGTTTTTCGGGCGCTATGGGTGAAATAGCTCGGCAGGCGAAACCCACCGTGGCTGGATGCTAAAGGGCGAAGCTTTCACTAACCTTTCAGTCGCCTTTCAATGTTTTCGGGCTTCACAGCGCAGGCCGCGCCTGTAAACTCCCCGGCAAAGCGTGGCGCCGACCACCCCCGAACGAGGTAAAAACCCATGCGTGTCCTTCTGGTCGAAGACCATTTGCAGCTAGCCGAAAGTGTCGCCCAGGCGCTCAAGAGCACGGGTTTGACCGTCGACGTGTTGCACGACGGAGTGGCGGCGGACCTGGCCTTGAGCAGCGAGGAATACGCGGTGGCGATTCTCGATGTGGGCCTGCCGCGCATGGACGGTTTTGAAGTGTTGGCGCGCCTGCGGGCCCGTGGAAAAAATCTGCCGGTGTTGATGTTGACCGCACGCAGCGATGTGAAGGACCGCGTGCATGGCCTCAACCTGGGCGCGGATGACTACCTGGCCAAGCCGTTCGAACTGACGGAGCTGGAGGCCCGGGTCAAGGCGCTGCTGCGCCGTAGCGTGCTGGGCGGTGAGCGGCAACAGGCGTGTGGCGTGCTGATTTACGACCTGGATACGCGGCGCTTCACCCTGGGTGGTGAACTGCTGACCCTGACCTCCCGCGAGCAGGCGGTGCTTGAGGCGCTGATCGCGCGCCCGGGCCGGGTCATGAGCAAGGAGCAACTGGCTTCCCAGGTGTTTGGCCTGGATGAAGAGGCCAGCCCCGATGCCATCGAAATCTACGTGCACCGCCTGCGCAAGAAACTCGATGGCCAGCCTGTGGCCATCGTCACTTTCCGTGGCCTGGGGTACCTGCTGGAAGCCCGCGATGCATAAGCCCAGCAGCCTGCGCTGGCGCCTGCTGTGGAACCTGGCGCTGTTGCTGGTGGTGTTGATGATTGCCAGCGGCTTGAGCGCTTACTGGAATGGGCGCGAGGCGGCGGACACGGCTTACGACCGCACGCTGTTGGCCTCGGCGCGGACCATTGCGGCCGGCCTGTCCCACCGCGACGGCACCTTGAGTGCCGATGTGCCCTACGTCGCCCTGGATACGTTCGCCTACGACAGCGCCGGGCGGATCTACTACCAGGTCAACGATATTCACCAGAAGCTGATTTCCGGCTACGAAAACCTGCCAGGCCCGCCGCCGGGTACTCCACGCACCGATGACTATCCGGCGCTGGCGCGCTTTTATAACGCCAGGTATCAAGGCCAGAACGTGAGAGTGGTCAGCCTGCTCAAGGCAGTCTCCGAACCGAACATGAACGGCATGGCGGAAATCCGCGTGGCCGAAACCGACGAGGCGCGGGTGGCGATGGCGCGCAGCCTGATGGCCGATACCTTGCTACGCCTGGGGATGCTGGCCATCGGTGCTTTGTTGTTGGTGTTCTTTGCCGTGAGTGCGGCGCTGCGGCCGTTGGAGCGCTTGCGCACGGCCGTGGAAGAGCGTCAGCCCGATGACCTGCGGCCATTGCCGCTGGTGGAGGTGCAGCATGAATTGGGCCCGCTGGTACATGCGCTCAACCATTTCACCGAACGCCTGCGCGGGCAGTTCGAGCGCCAGGCACAGTTTATTGCCGATGCCGCCCATGAGCTGCGCACTCCGTTGGCAGCGCTCAAGGCACGCTTGGAGCTTGGCCTGCGTGCCGAAGATCCGGCTACCTGGCGCACCACCCTGGAAACCGCAGCCCAGGGCACTGATCGCCTGACTCACCTGGCCAATCAATTGCTCTCGCTGGCGCGCATCGAAAACGGCGCCCGGGCGATTGCCGAAGGCGGGGCCCAGTTGCTGGACCTGAGCCAGTTGGCTCGCGAGCTGGGCATGGCCATGGCGCCGCTGGCCCATGCGCGTGGCGTGGCCCTGGCGCTGGAGGCGGATGAACCGGTGTGGCTGCGGGGCGAGCCCACCTTGTTGAACGAGTTGTTGAGCAACCTGGTGGACAACGCCCTGGCCCACACGCCCCCGGGCGGCAACGTGATCTTGCGGGTCACGGCGCCGGCGGTACTTGAGGTGGAAGATGACGGCCCGGGCATCCCGCTGGATGAGCGGGACCGAGTGTTCGAGCGCTTCTATCGGCGCAGCCAGCAGGGCTTGGGGGCGGGCTTGGGGTTGGCGATTGTTGGCGAGATCTGCCGGGCACACCTGGCGCAGATCAGCTTGCATGACGGAGAGTTGGCGGGGTTGAAAGTGCGGGTCAGTTTTATCGCGGGGTAATCAGTAGAACATCGACCGTGCTTCATCCAGCTCGGCGCGCAAGGTGTCGCTGTAGGGGTCGAGTCGCAGCTTCTTGATCGCAGGTACCGTCAATATCGGCACGCTGGCCAGCGGGTGGTCAGTGTCGCGGTGGCAATACAACACGGCGACCTGCACCAGGTCGATATAGTCCAGGCGCTCGGAGTCGCGCTCAAGGTTCATGTACTGCGCCGGCAGGTTCACCAGCATTTCCGGGAAGTCCCAGCGCCGCAGCAGCTTGTCCCCCAGCAACGGGTGGATGCTTTCAATCACGTGATCGAGGCTGACCGGATCGGACAGCAGTTCATAGTGATCTTCGGCGTAGGTCAGGATCGGCAGCACGCCAATCTGGTGCACCAGCCCACCCAGCGCCGCCTGGTCAGGCTTCAACTGGCTGTGGTTGCGGCACAACGCATAGCTCACGCCGGCCACTTCCAGGCTGCGCCGCCAGACATCGCGCATCTTCTGTTCGACCACCTCGGAACGGGCGTGGAAGATCTGTTCCATCACCAGGCCGATCGCCAGGTTGCTGCTGTAGTTGGTGCCCAGGCGGGTGATGGCGGTGTGCAGGTCGGTGACTTCCTGGGTCGCGCGCAACAGCGGGCTGTTGACCACTTTGATCAGCCGTGCCGACAAGGCAGTGTCACGGCCGATCACTTTGCTCAGGTGGCTGATGCTGATGTCCGGGTCTTCGGCGGCCTGGCGAATGTTCAGGGCCACTTCAGGCAGCGTTGGCAGAACCAGGTCATCGTTATCGATGGCCACAACCAACGCCTGTTGGACTTTTTCCGCCAGCTTGTTCATTCAAGATCTCTAGGGTGTAGCAAAAAGGTACGACGATCAGCGCTGGATCTCGCGATCCCGGTCCAGTTGGTAGGGCAGGTCGAGCAACTGAAGGCCCGGGCCTTCCAGCGTGCCTACATGCACATCGCCACTCTCTGCTGCTTCGGCTTGCAGCACCGCTAGAAGTTCAATCGCCTGATCGGCACGGGCGGCAAGCACCACCTCGCCGATGGCGCTGTTGTGATTCGGGGAAAACAGTGGGGTGCCGGGCTCAGGCAGCTCGCCGGCATTCAGGCTCAGGCGATACAGGCGACGCTTGAGTTTGCCCAAATACTGCATGCGCGCGACGATTTCCTGGCCGGTGTAGCAGCCTTTCTTGAAGCTGACGCCGCCGACGGCTTGCAGGTTGAGCATCTGCGGGATGAACAGTTCGCGGGTCTGGGGCATGACCTGGCCGATACCGGCACGGATCTGGCCCAGCAGCCATTGGTTCAGTTCACCTTCGTTCAATTGTGCGGCGAGTTGGCTGTGCAGGGTTTGAGCTTGGGCGGCGGGGGCCCAGAGTTCGGCACGGCCCGGCGATACGCGGATGGCGATCAGGTCGTCGCTGCGCACCACGCTGTCGGTCTCGGCGGGTAGTTGGAGGCCGAGGCCGGCCAGTACCTGATCGGCATCCGACACACCGAAACGCGCCCAGGCAGCGCTTTCGTCGGTGAGTTTGGATTTGGAGAACACGGCGTACTTTTTCAGGTCCGCCAGTTGTGGCTCCAGCAGTTCGGTGGCCATGGCCAGCAACACGCCATCGCCTTGCAGCAGGATGCGGAAGCTCGACTGCATGCGCCCTTTCTGGGTGCAGCGCGCGCCCAGGCTGGCCTGGGTGTCACTCAGGTAGTTAAGGTTGCAGGTCAGTTGTCCCTGGAGGAACTTGGCAGCGTCGGAACCGCGGACGGCGAGAACGCCTTCGTGGGACAGGGGGCAGAAAAAAGCAGAGTCAGCCATGGGTCATCGCAGGTTAAAAAGTCATGAGTGCATCATAGAGGGGCGCCCGGCAAATGGATAGTTTCCGTATGGCCGACCAAAGCCGACTGTTCCAGGCAGCTTCGGCCTGTATACTTGCGCTCTATTTGAGGAGCGCTCCATGGTCGAAGATGTAGAACTCAATCGCCTCTACTGGCACAGCCGACGCGGCATGCTTGAACTGGACGTGTTGCTGGTACCGTTCGTCAGGGAGGTCTATCCGCACCTCAACGACGTCGACCGCGACTGCTACCGCAAGCTGCTGGAATGCGAGGATCAGGACATGTTCGGCTGGTTCATGGAACGCGCCGAATCGGAAGACCCGGAGCTGCAGCGCATGGTTCGGATGATTCTGGATCGTGTCCAGCCCAAGTAATACGTTCGAATGCCGCTGGCACGCCTCCGGGCAGTTGCTGGCGGCTTATCTTTTCGCCCAGGCGTTCGCACTGGGTGCGCTGTGGTTTCTCGATGTGTCCCCGTGGTTCGGAGCCTTTGGCGCCTTGTTGTGCCTGGCCCATGCCGGTTGGGTATTGCCGCGTCATATCCTGCTGACTCACCGTTCGTCGATCCGTGGCCTGCGTCGCGACGAGGATGGCTGGCAGTTGTGGAGCGCCGCGCGTGGCTGGCACAGCGTGCAACTGCGCCCCGACAGCCTGGCGTTGCCGTTGATCGTGGTGCTGCGCTTTCGGGTGCAGGGTGACTGGCGGGTGCGTTCGATCTGCGTGCCACGGGATTCGCAGGCTACCGATGTGCATCGGCGCCTGCGGGTGCGCTTGAAGTTCAGCCGCCGTAGGTGGTTGGCACCAGAATAGTGTCGCGCGCTTCGGGCAGCATTTGCGGGTAGTCGAGGGTGTAATGCAATCCCCGGCTTTCCTTGCGCTCCATGGCCGAGCGGATCATCAGTTCCGCCACCTGGGCCAGGTTGCGCAGCTCGATCAGGTCGCGGCTGACTTTATAGTTGCTGTAGAATTCGTCGATCTCATCCAGCAACAGTCGAACCCGGTGCTGCGCCCGCGCCAGGCGCTTGTTGGTGCGCACGATGCCCACGTAGTCCCACATGAAGCGCCGCAACTCGTCCCAGTTGTGGGCGATGATCACGTCTTCGTCCGAATCGGTCACCTGGCTGGCGTCCCAGCGGGGCAGGGCGGCCGGCACCGGGATGCGCGGCAGCTGTTCAAGGATGTCGGCGGCGGCGGAGCGGGCGTACACGAAACACTCCAGCAACGAATTGCTGGCCATGCGGTTGGCGCCGTGCAGGCCGGTGAAGCTGGTTTCGCCAATGGCGTACAGGCCGGGCACGTCGGTGCGGCCGTTCTGGTCGACCATCACGCCGCCGCAGGTGTAGTGCGCCGCCGGGACGACCGGGATCGGGCCCTTGGTGATGTCGATATTGAACGCCAGGCAGCGCTCGTAGACCGTCGGGAAATGGGTCTTGATGAAGGCTTCGGGCTTGTGGCTGATGTCCAGGTAGACGCAGTCGATGCCCAGGCGCTTCATTTCATGGTCGATGGCCCGGGCGACGATGTCCCGCGGGGCCAGTTCTGCTCGTGGGTCGAAGCGCTGCATGAAACGTTCGCCGTTGGGCAGCTTCAGGTGTGCGCCTTCGCCGCGCAGGGCTTCGGTGATCAGGAAGCTCTTGGCCTGCGGGTGATACAGGCAAGTGGGGTGGAACTGGTTGAATTCCAGGTTCGCCACCCGGCAGCCCGAACGCCAGGCCATGGCAATGCCGTCACCGCAGGCGCCGTCGGGGTTGCTGGTATAGAGATAGACCTTCGCTGCGCCGCCCGAGGCGAGAATGGTGAAGCGCGCGCCGTAGGTGTCGACTTCGCCGCTGGCCCGGTTGAGCACGTAGGCGCCGAGGCAGCGTTCGCCCGGCAGGCCAAGGCGCTTTTCGGTGATCAGGTCGACGGCGACCCGCTGTTCCAGCAGTTCGATGTTGGGGCGTTGCCGGGCCTGGGCGAGCAGGGTCTTGAAGATCGCGGCGCCGGTGGCGTCGGCGGCATGGATGATCCGCCGATGGCTGTGGCCGCCTTCGCGGGTCAGGTGGAACTCGAAGCCGCCGTCGTCGGTACCGGAATGTTCGTCGCGGGTGAAGGGCACGCCCTGGTCGATCAGCCACTGGATGGCTTCGCGGCTATGCTCGACGGTGAAGCGCACCGCTTCTTCATTGCACAGGCCGCCGCCGGCATTCAGGGTGTCTTCGACGTGGGATTGCACGGTGTCGGTGTCATCGAGCACCGCGGCGACACCGCCCTGGGCCCAGAACGTCGAGCCATTGGCGAGGTCGCCCTTGCTCAGTACGGCTATGCGCAGGTGGCCCGGCAGGGTCAGTGCAAGGCTCAAGCCCGCGGCGCCGCTGCCAATCACCAGGACATCGTGTTGAAACTGTTGGCTCATTTGAAGGATTCCGCAAAAAGCGATCCGTAGGGGGCGCAAACAGGACGCCTGGATCGGCGAATCAAAGGGTGACACGGCCCACTAGTATATAGAGGGGGGGAGCGGCACAATAGCCGGGCATTCGTGGCATTGTGAGACTACGGGCAACGAACTGCACGGCTTTCATGAAACGGACAGCGATTGGGATGGGAACTTTTTGCATAGGCCCCGACTCAATAGCAGGATGCCCGAAAGCTGGGAACACGCTGGATTTGCTGAGCCGCGTCTGTGTCAGGCGCGTCAGGAAACTGGCGACAGATTATTCGCGCAGCCGGCATTGCCCGCGCTGCGTTTTTCGTGTGTGCCAAATCAGTGCGCGCCGGAAACTTGCTTGGAGGGGGAGAACTTTTGCGAAAAGTCCGAGTCTATGTTTGCAAGCCTGATCGATTAGTTATGCAAGCCTCCTTCAAGTACAACGAGGAGTGTTCATGCTAACCCAGGAAGAGGATCAGCAGCTGGTCGAGCGCGTTCAACGCGGCGACAAGCGGGCATTTGATCTGCTAGTGCTGAAATACCAGCACAAAATTCTCGGGTTGATCGTGCGGTTTGTGCACGACACCCATGAAGCGCAGGACGTTGCACAGGAAGCCTTTATCAAGGCGTACCGTGCACTCGGTAATTTCCGCGGTGACAGTGCGTTTTACACGTGGCTGTATCGCATCGCCATTAACACGGCGAAGAACTATCTGGTTTCTCGCGGTCGCCGCCCGCCGGATAGTGATGTTAGTTCGGAAGATGCTGAATTTTATGATGGTGATCACGGCCTCAAGGATCTCGAGTCGCCGGAGCGTGCATTGCTGCGCGACGAGATCGAAGGAACCGTCCATCGCACTATTCAACAACTGCCAGAAGATTTGCGTACGGCGTTAACTTTACGTGAATTCGATGGTCTGAGTTACGAAGACATTGCGAGCGTCATGCAATGTCCGGTGGGTACCGTACGCTCCCGGATCTTCCGGGCTCGGGAAGCCATCGATAAAGCCCTGCAACCGTTGTTGCAGGAAAACTGAGACAGCGGCGACAGCCAAGAGAGGAACCGCCATGAGTCGTGATGCCCTGCAGGAATCGCTGTCCGCAGTGATGGATAACGAAGCGGATGAACTGGAACTTCGTCGAGTGCTTAATGCATTTGATGATGCCGAAACCCGTGATACCTGGTCTCGTTACCAAGTCGCTCGGGCGGTGATGCACAAGGATCTTCTAATCCCTCGTCTGGATATTGCTGCGGCCGTTTCTGCTGCACTGGCTGATGAAGCCGTTCCGGCAAAAGCTGCTCGCGGTCCTTGGCGTAGCCTGGGCCGTCTGGCAGTCGCTGCTTCGGTGACCGTCGCTGTATTGGCAGGTGTCCGCCTGTACAACCAGGACGAAATCGCCGGTGCCGAACTGGCCCAACAGACCCAGCAACCGGTCATGGCCGGCCCGCAGGTCAAGGGTCCAGCCGTACTGGCCGGCTACAAGGAAAGCTCCGATACCACCGGGCCTATGGCCAACGGTGTACTTCAAGGGCAATCCGGCTGGCAGGATCAGCGTCTTCCAGGCTACCTGCGCCAACACGCACAGGAATCGGCCTTGAAAGGCACTGAAAGCGCTCTGCCTTACGCTCGCGCTGCAAGCCTGGAAAACCGCTAGTCCGCCAAGGAGCTTTATGCGCGCCATACCGCTCCTTGCGCTTTTGCTCAGTGGCTGGTTTGCAGTCCCCGCCCATGCCGATGAAGCCCAAGACTGGCTGACGCGTCTTGGGCGGGCGGAGCAGCAGCAAAGCTTTCAGGGCACCTTCATCTACGAGCGTAACGGTAGTTTTTCTACCCATGACATCTGGCATCGTGTCCAGAATGGTCAGGTCCGTGAGCGGCTTTTGCAGCTCGATGGTTCTGCCCAGGAAGTTCTGCGCGTCGATGGCCGTACCCAATGCGTGAGCGGCACGCTGGTTGCCGGGCTTGGGGGCTCCCCCAATACCTCTGCGCGTACCCTTGATCCGCAAAAACTCAAAGCGTTCTACGATCTTGCCGTCATCGGCAAATCGCGCGTGGCCGGTCGGAATGCGGTGATCGTCTCCGTGACCCCCCGCGATCAATACCGTTATGGTTTTGAGCTGCATCTGGATCGTGAAACTGCGCTGCCATTGAAGTCATTGTTGCTTAACGACCAGGGCCAGTTGCTGGAGCGTTTCCAGTTCACCCAGCTCAATACATCGGTGCCTGACGATCGTGATTTGCAGCCCAGTGGCGAATGCACGCCGGTGGCGGTGACCAACGCCAAGGCCCCGGAGGTCGAGATCCCTCAGGATTGGCGCCTCGACTGGTTGCCACCAGGCTTTCAGCTGGTCAACAGCAGTGCCCATAAAGACTCCCACACCAAGGTAACCGTCAGCAGTCTGATGTATGACGATGGTCTGGCGCGTTTTTCGGTATTCCTGGAGCCGCTTAACGGTGCGACCGTAAACGAGACCCGCACCCAGTTGGGCCCGACAGTCGCCGTTTCACGGCGGTTGAATACCCTGGAAGGCGAGGTGATGGTGACCGTCGTCGGCGAGATCCCGATTGGCACCGCCGAGCGAATTGCGCTGTCACTACGCAGTGGCACCGTGCCCGCCAAGCCTTGAGTTGTTAATCCTATGTTCATCCTGATATTTCAATGTTGCGCAGGAGATAGTCGATGCCTGCCTCTGCCGAGAGCATGAAATGTCTGGATCATTTTTTTCACTTGCTAATATCCCCTATGTTTTTTATAGGTCAGGGCTTAACGGCCCTGGCCTTGTTTTGTTCGCGGAACAAAAATGTCGGTCGCAGTTTTTCGGCGTTTATTGAACCCTGTCGCTCAACCCTGCTCGTCGTAACGGGAGCTGTATGTCGATACCACGTTTGAAGTCTTACCTATCCATAGTCGCCACGGTGCTGGTGCTGGGTCAGGCCGTTACCGCGCAAGCGGCCGAGCTGCCTGACTTCACCCAGCTGGTGGAGCAGGCGTCGCCTGCCGTGGTGAACATCAGTACTACGCAGAAGCTGCCGGATCGTAAGGTCTCCAACCAGCAGATGCCCGACCTGGAAGGCCTGCCGCCGATGCTGCGGGAGTTCTTCGAACGCGGCATGCCCCAGCCGCGCACGCCGCGTGGCGGTGGTGGCGGCCAGCGTGAGGCCCAGTCCCTGGGCTCGGGCTTCATCATCTCGCCTGACGGCTACATCCTCACCAACAACCACGTGATTGCCGACGCCGACGAGATCCTGGTGCGCCTGGCGGACCGCAGTGAGCTGAAAGCCAAGCTGGTGGGCACCGACCCACGTTCCGACGTTGCCCTGCTGAAAATCGAAGGCAAGGACCTGCCGGTGCTGAAACTGGGCAAATCCCAGGACCTGAAAGCCGGCCAATGGGTCGTCGCCATCGGTTCGCCGTTTGGTTTTGACCATACTGTGACCCAGGGTATCGTCAGCGCCATCGGTCGCAGCCTGCCGAACGAAAACTACGTGCCGTTCATCCAGACCGACGTGCCGATCAACCCGGGCAACTCCGGCGGTCCGTTGTTCAACCTGGCGGGTGAAGTCGTTGGCATCAACTCGCAGATCTACACCCGCTCCGGTGGTTTCATGGGCGTTTCGTTCGCGATTCCGATCGACGTGGCCATGGACGTTTCGAACCAGCTGAAAACCGGTGGCAAAGTCAGCCGCGGCTGGCTGGGGGTGGTGATCCAGGAAGTGAACAAGGACCTGGCTGAATCCTTCGGTCTCGACAAGCCGGCCGGTGCCCTGGTCGCGCAGATCCAGGACGATGGCCCTGCTGCCAAAGGTGGCCTGCAAGTCGGTGACGTGATCCTGAGCATGAACGGCCAGCCGATCGTCATGTCTGCGGACTTGCCACACCTGGTGGGCGCGCTCAAGGCCGGTAGCAAGGCCAAGCTGGAAGTGATTCGTGACGGCAAGCGCCAGAACGTCGAACTGACCGTCGGTGCGATCCCGGAAGAAGGCGCGGCGCTGGATGCGCTGGGCAACAGCAAGCCAGGTGCCGAGCGCAGCAGCAATCGCCTGGGCATTGCTGTAGTCGAGTTGACCGACGAACAGAAAAAGAGCTTCGACCTCAAGAGCGGTGTAGTGATCAAGGAAGTCCAGGACGGTCCTGCCTCCCTGATCGGCCTGCAACCAGGTGATGTCATCACCCACCTGAACAACCAGGCTATCAACTCCACCAAAGAGTTCACCGACATCGCCAAGGCGCTGCCGAAGAACCGTTCGGTGTCGATGCGCGTCCTGCGTCAGGGGCGTGCCAGCTTCATTACCTTCAAACTGGCCGAGTAATCCGCTAGTCCAATAAAAAGCCCCGCTCTCGATGTTCGAGAGCGGGGCTTTTTTGTGGCTGAAAGGTTTAGCCCATCATGTCTTTGATCATGCGTTCCTGGTCGATCAGTTCACGCTGGCGTGCGTCGATACGTGACGAAAGCGGGAAGTTGCTGCCGGCGCGACGCTTGGCGAAATCCAATTGCTGGATGGCCTGCTTGAAATCTCCCACCAGCGCGAAGTACTCGGCCCGGGCCTGATGCAGGCCGATGATATTGCCCGACAACCCACGGGTTTCCGCAACCTGGTACCAGACGTCCGGATCGTCCGGGCGAGACTTCAACAATCCTTCCAGGGCTTTTTCCGCGTCAGCGTTGCGGTTCTGCTTGAGCAGCAGATCCACACGAACCTGGTTCAGCGGATAGTTGCCTGGATATTGCGTCAACATTCGGTCCGTACGCTGCTGGGCATCCGGCAGGCGATTGTTGGTCATGTCCAGCTCGATCTGCGCCAGGTTGTAGGTGATGTCGTTGGGCGCCTTGGCCAGCAGCGGCTTGAGGTTTTCCCGGGCCAGGTTGAACTGGGCACCCTTGATCTGAGCGATGGCGAGGCCATAACGCGCGATATCGTTCTTCGGATTTTCATCCAGCTGGGCCTGGAAACGTTTGGCGGCCAGCCCCGGGGTGTCTTCGTAATACAGTTGCACCCGAGCACGGATCAGTTGATAGCGCAGGCTGTCCTCAATGCCACCCAGCTTGGCTTGCTCCGCACGGTTGCGGGTGTCGGCGATCCGCGATTCGGTTACCGGGTGAGTCAGCAGGAATTCAGGCGGCTTGGCATCGAAACGGTACTGGCGCATCAAGCGCTCGAACATGGTTGGCATGGACCGTGGGTCGTAGCCGGCTTTCTCCAGGTTGAGAATGCCGATGCGGTCAGCCTCTTGCTCGTTTTGCCGGGAAAAGCGCCGTTGCTCCTGGATCGCGGCGGCCTGGCTGCCGGCGATCGCGGCAATGCCCGCATCGCCTGCGCCAGCGGCGGCAGCGATGATGCCGCCGAGCAGCGCAGCCATCATCGGGATCTGCATGCGCTGCTGTGCTTCCACGCCTCGTGCGAAGTGACGTTGGGACAAGTGAGCCAATTCGTGGGCCAGTACCGAGGCATATTCGCCTTCGGTCTGGGCGTTGAGGAACAGGCCGCCGTTGACCCCGACGATGCCACCCGGTGCGGCAAAGGCGTTCAACTGCGGGCTGTTGATCAGAATGAATTCCAGGCGCCGGTCATTGACCTGGCTGGTTTCCACCAGCTTATAAACGCTGGATTCGACGTAATCCTTGAGCTGCGGGTCGTTGAGTTGCGAGACCTGGCCACGCAGGTAGGCCAGCCATGCCCGACCCAGATCGTATTCCTGTTTTGGCGAGACAATGGCAGAACTGGCGTCGCCAAGTGACGGCAGGTCGTCGGCGAAGCCTGGAGAGGCAAGCAGGCAAGCCAGCGTCAGCAGGGTAGGGCGCAAAAAAGTCATGCACAAAGCCTTTCGACAAAGAGCTTACTGTAGCCGGACACTGAGCTTCGGACCAGATATTCTAAGCGCCCTCGACGCCCACCCGGAGTTAGACCATGACCGACGCTGTAGCCTTCGATGCCGAACTGGATGCCAGTGGCCTTAACTGCCCGCTGCCCTTGCTCAAGGCCAAGCTGGAGCTCAATCGGCTGGCCAGCGGCGCGGTGCTCAAGGTGATCGCCACGGACGCTGGCTCCCAGCGGGACTTTCGTACGTTTGCCAAGCTGGCCGGCCACACCCTGCTGCATGAAGAAGACGAAGCGGGCGTCTATCGTTACTGGTTGCGCAAGGCCTGAATCGCTTGAATATGCTGTCCTTATCGCCTGAGGTTTATTGATGTTCAAAGTGTTACGTGACTGGATTCAGCGCTACTTCTCCGACGAAGAAGCCGTGGTGCTGGCCGTCCTGCTGTTTCTTGCCTTTACGGCCGTGCTCACTTTGGGCGGCATGCTGGCGCCGGTACTGGCGGGGATGGTGCTGGCATACCTGATGCAAGGCCTGGTCTCCATCCTGGAGCGTCTGCGCTTGCCGGGTGGGGCAGCGGTGGGTCTGGTGTTTGCCTTGTTCATGGGGCTGTTGCTGGTATTTATCGTGATCGTGGTGCCTTTGCTGTGGCACCAGTTGATCACCTTGTTCAACGAGCTACCGGGCATGCTCGCCAAGTGGCAGTCATTGCTGCTGCTGTTGCCTGAGCGCTATCCGCACCTGGTGTCGGACGAGCAGGTCCTGCAGGCCATTGAGGTGGCTCGCGGCGAAATCGGAAAGTTCGGACAGTGGGCGCTGACCTTTTCCCTTTCGAGCTTGCCGCTGCTGGTCAACATCATGATCTACCTGGTACTGGTGCCGATCCTGGTGTTTTTCTTCCTCAAGGACCGCGAGATGATCGGTCGCTGGGTGCGTGGCTATCTGCCCCGTGAGCGTGCGCTGATTACCCGGGTCGCCGAGGAAATGAACCGGCAGATTGCCAACTACATCCGCGGCAAGGTTATCGAGATTTTTATCTGCGGTGGCGTCACTTACATCGGTTTTGTCGCGCTGGGGCTTAACTACGCTGCCCTGTTGGCGCTGCTGGTGGGTGTTTCAGTGGTGGTGCCATATGTTGGCGCGGTGGTGGTGACGGTGCCGGTGATGTTGATCGCGCTGTTCCAGTGGGGCTGGAGTGATCAGTTCATCTACCTGATGGCGGTGTACGGCATCATCCAGGTGCTGGACGGCAACGTGCTGGTGCCGCTGCTGTTCTCCGAGGCGGTGAACCTGCATCCGGTGGCGATCATCTGTGCGGTGTTGTTGTTTGGCGGGTTGTGGGGCTTCTGGGGGGTGTTCTTTGCGATTCCCCTGGCGACGCTGTTCAAGGCGGTGCTGGATGCCTGGCCTCGGCAGGAGCCGGTGGTGGCGCCGTTACTCTGATATTTGTGGTGCCGGTGCAGGCCTCATCGCGGGCAAGCCCGGCTCCCACATTGACTGAGTTGTCCTGTCGAACAATGATCACAGGTGGGAGCTGGCTTGGCTGCGATAGCTATTTCAAAGCCAGCAGGTGAATCAAGCCTGGTTCAGCGCCTGTGCCGCTTCGAGCACTGCATCCACATGGCCTGGCACTTTCACACCGCGCCATTCCTGGCGCAGTACGCCATTCTTGTCGATCAGGAAGGTGCTGCGATCAACACCCAGGTATTCCTTGCCATACAGCTTCTTCAGCTTGATCACATCAAACAGCTGGCAAACCGCTTCGTCCTTGTCGCTGATCAGCTCAAAGGGGAATTCCTGCTTGGCCTTGAAGTTCTCGTGGGACTTCACGCTGTCCCGGGACACGCCAAACACCTCGGTGTTGGCCGCCTTGAACGCAGCATGCTGGTCACGGAAGCCCTGGCCTTCAGTGGTGCAGCCCGGGGTGCTGTCTTTCGGGTAGAAGTAGATCACCACTTGCTTGCCCTTGAGCCCGGCGAGGCTGAAGGTTTGCCCGCTGGTGGCCTGGGCTTCGAAGTCGGCTACCGGTTGGTCGATCACTACAGACATGAAGACTTCCTTACATAGGGTTCTGTGGGCGCCAAGGCTCGATCAGTGCGTCGAGGTTCAGGGCATCGGCGAAATCCAGGAACTGGTCGCGCAGCCAACTGATCTGCACGCCGGCCGGCAAGGTCACGGTAAAGGTCGCGTTGAGCATGGTGCCGCCGGTCTGCGGAGCCTGATAGGTGTCGCAGGTCAGGTTTTCCAGCTCGACGTTGTGGTCGATAAAGAACTGGCACAGCTCGTTGACGATGTCCGAGCGGTAGGCCGAACTGACATAGGCCACGTAGGGCAGGGCCTGTGGACGGTTCTCCAGAGCGGCGCTGCGCACCACGTTGACCGTGAAGTCATGCTTCTTCGCCAAACCCGGTAAACCGGTTTCAAGGCGGGCCAGGGCATCCCAGGTCCCGGAAATCTGCAGGACCAGCGCACTGCACTCGCCATGGCGGGTCAGGCGGGAGGTCACGACGGCGCAGCGGTTTTCATGGCTGGCGCGGCACAGGACGTTAGTCAGCTCCATGGGGTTGGCGCCAAGGGCACTGATGACAAGGAATTGTTCGCGGACTGTGGGGGTGGACATGCAGCCTTCCTAAAGCGATGAGCGGTCGATACGATGCAAGCGGTATCAATCAAAGGATGAAGGGTAGCGAAAACCATCGCCAAGGGCTAGGAGGTGGCGTTTTCATTACGTAATCAGCTTCATCAAACCCCGCTTTGGCAGAATGATGGCGCTGCCGCGAACTAAGTTGATCCAGAACGCATCCTCAGGCGGTACTTCGCTTGTACAAGCATCTTGGCGCCAGTACCATTACCGCTCTCTTTTTCCGGCAGGAGCGGTTGCATGATTGCGGGCAGTATGGTGGCACTGGTCACACCCATGGATGCACAAGGTAATCTCGACTGGGACAGCCTGGGCAAACTGGTGGACTTCCACCTGCAAGAGGGCACCAACGCCATCGTGGCGGTCGGCACCACAGGTGAATCGGCCACACTGGATGTGGAAGAACACATCGAAGTGATCGAGTTCGTGGTCAAGCGCGTTGCAGGGCGCATTGCTGTCATCGCCGGCACGGGCGCCAATTCGACCCGCGAAGCGATCGAATTGACCAGCAACGCCAAGAAAGCCGGCGCCGATGCCTGCCTGCTGGTGACGCCGTACTACAACAAGCCGACCCAGGAAGGCCTGTACCTGCACTTCCGCGCCGTTGCCGAAGCGGTCGATATCCCGCAGATCCTCTACAACGTACCCGGTCGCACCGCCTGCGACATGAAGGCCGAGACCGTGATCCGCCTGTCCACCGTACCGAACATCATCGGTATCAAGGAAGCCACCGGTGACCTGCAGCGCGCCAAGGACATCCTGGCCGGCGTCAGCAGCGACTTCCTGGTGTATTCCGGTGACGACGCCACGGCGGTCGAGCTGATCCTGCTGGGCGGTAAAGGCAACATCTCGGTGACTGCCAACGTCGCACCGCGCGCCATGAGCGAGCTGTGTGCCGCGGCCATTGCCGGTGATGCGGTCAAGGCCCGGGCGATCCACGAACAACTGGCACCGCTCAACAAAACCCTGTTTATCGAATCCAACCCTATCCCCGTGAAATGGGCGCTGCATGAGATGGGCCTGATGCCGGACGGTATCCGTCTGCCGCTCACCTGGCTCAGCGAAGCCTGTCACGAACCGCTGCGACAGGCCCTGCGCCAGTCCGGCGTCCTGGTTTAATTGAGGAAGCACTACGCATGAAGCGATTGGCCGGACTTTCCGCACTTGCCTTGATTATCTCCAGCACCAGTGGCTGCGGTTGGATCTGGGGCCCGGAAGGCTACTTCCGCGACCGCGGTAGCGATTACCTGGAAGCCCAACAAACCGCCCCGATGAAATTGCCGTCGGACGTCAATGTCGCCAAGCGCCTTGACCCGTTGCTGCCGATTCCGCGCAACGTGGCCGACGACACCGTCAAGGGTGAATACGAAGTGCCGCGTCCACAGCCGTTGTCGGCCGTGGCCGACGCCAGCGACTACAGCCTGCAGAAGAGCGGCGACACCCGTTGGGTCATGGCCCAGCGCCCACCTGCCGAAGTCTGGCCGGTGGCGGTCCAGTTCTTCCAGGACAACGGTTTCCGCATTGACGAACAACGCCCGCAGACCGGTGAATTCACCACCGCGTGGCAGCACACCAGCGAACTGTCGGCATCCATGGCCAAGCGCCTGCAGGCCGGTGGTGTAGCCAATGACAGCGAAGCCCGCATCCGCGTGCGTATCGAGCCAGGCGTGCAACGCAACACCAGTGAAGTCTACGTAGTCAGCGCCGAGCGTCCTGCCGGCAGCACCGCCAACGTCGACTTCACCCCACGCTCGGTCAACACCGGCGTGGACGCTGCCCTGGTCGACGAAATGCTCGCCAGCATGAGCCGTATTTCCGAGAAGGGCGGCTCCGTCTCCCTGCTCGCCGCCGGTAGCTTTGACACACCTAGCCGCGTCAGCCTCAGCGAAGACGGCAGCGGCAACGTGGTGCTCAACCTGGGTGAAGACCTGGACCGCGCCTGGTCGAGTGTCGGCCGCGCGCTGGAGCACGGCGAATGGCGCGTTGAAGACATCAACCGCAGCCTGGGCCTGTACTACATCAACCTGGCCGAAAAAGCCGAGAAGAAAGACGACGAGCCAGGTTTCTTCAGCAAGTTGTTCGGCAGCAAGCCGACCAAGGAAGAGATCGAGACCCGCGCCGAGCGTTACCAGGTTCGTTTGAGCAAGGTAGGCGAAAGCGTGCAAGTCACCGTCGAGAAAAACATCAACACCGTGGCGCCGGCAGAAGTGGCGCGCAAAGTGTTGGGCGTGATTCAGGACAACCTGGGCTGATCCGATGCGTTTTGCCGTTCTCGGCAGCGGTAGCCAAGGGAACGGCACGCTTGTAGCCCACGACGACACGTACGTCCTGGTGGATTGTGGTTTCTCCCTGCGGGAAACCGAGCGGCGCCTGCTGCGCCTGGGGGTTCACCCCACGCAGCTGAGCGCGATTCTGGTGACCCACGAACATGCCGACCACGTGCATGGCGTGGGTTTGCTGTCTCGGCGCTACAATCTTCCGGTGTACCTGAGTCGCGGCACCTTGCGCGGGATGCGCAAACCGATTGAGCCCGCAGGTTTGCTGGCCGGTGGCGAACAATTGCAGATCGGTGCCTTGAGCATCGATGTGATTGAAGTGGCCCACGATGCCCAGGAACCGACGCAATACGTATTCAGTGACGGTGAACGGCGTTTTGGCCTGCTCACTGACCTGGGTTCGTACTGCGCCAAGGTGCTGGACGGTTACCGGGACCTCGACGCATTGATGATCGAGTCCAACCACTGCCGTGACCTGCTTGCGCGTGGCCACTACCCGGCCTTTCTCAAGCAGCGGGTCGGCGGGCAGTTTGGACATTTGAACAACCACCAGGCGGCGTACCTGGTGTATGAGTTGGGCTGGCAAGACCTGCAACACCTGGTCCTGGCCCACCTGAGCAGCAAGAACAACCTGCCGCAGCTGGCCCGGCAATGTTTTGTCGACACCCTTGGGTGCGACCCGGACTGGCTGCAACTGGCCGATCAAGATTCAGGGCTCGACTGGCGACACATCGCCTAGCCCACCTACTTAGCAAGCGGAGCCCATCATGGAAAAACGTGAAGAACTCTACCGCGGCAAAGCCAAATCGGTTTACAAGACCGACGACGCCAACCGCTTGATCCTGCTGTTTCGTAACGACACCTCGGCGTTCGACGGCAAGCGCATCGAACAGCTCGACCGCAAAGGCATGGTGAACAACAAGTTCAACGCCTTCATCATGCAGAAACTCGAAGCGGCCGGCATTCCGACCCAATTCGACAAACTGCTGGGCGACAACGAATGCCTGGTGAAAAAACTCGACATGATCCCGGTCGAGTGCGTCGTGCGTAACTATGCGGCCGGCAGCCTGGTGAAGCGTTTGGGCGTGGAGGAGGGCCTCAAGCTCAATCCCTACACCTTCGAACTGTTCCTGAAAGACGACGCCAAGGGTGACCCGTTCATCAACGAATCCCATGTGGTGGCATTTGGTTGGGGCACCGCTGAGCAACTGGCTCGCATGAAGGAGCTGTCGCTGAAGGTCAACGACGTCCTGAGCAAACTGTTCGACGACGCCGGCCTGCTGCTGGTGGACTTCAAACTCGAATTCGGCGTGTTCCACGACGGCTCCATCGTCCTGGGCGACGAATTCAGCCCGGACGGCTGCCGCCTGTGGGACAAAGACACCCGCAAGAAGATGGATAAAGACCGCTTCCGCCAGGGCCTCGGTGACGTTATCGAAGCCTACGAAGAAGTCGCCAACCGTCTCGGCGTACCGCTGTAATCGACGCAAGCATCTGATAGCACGGAAAAAAATCGCTTTTGCGCTTTGCTTCCAGGAAACAGGCTGTTATGATGCGCGCCGTTGGAGAGATGCCAGAGTGGCCGAATGGGACGGATTCGAAATCCGTTGTACCTTCACCGGTACCTAGGGTTCGAATCCCTATCTCTCCGCCATTATTGAAAAATGAAAAACCCCCGATAACTTCAATGTTGTCGGGGGTTTTTTGCTTTCAGTCAGAAACTGCATAATGAATTCTGCTACGGTCTTCGTTAATTGGCGCTTCGGACATCGGTCATGAATTTTAAAAAAGTACTGGCGCATTTGCAGGCTGAAGTTCCCGAGCTATTGGCTGTGTATGTGTTCGGTAGCCAAGTGACGGATGAGGCAGGTAGTGAGAGTGATCTGGATGTTGCGGTCCTTTCTGCGGGAGTGGTCGAGCCTTTATTGCTATGGCAGCTTTCTGGGGAGTTGGCCGATATCGTTGGAGTTCCCGTCGACTTGCTTGATTTGCGCGCAGCCTCAACGGTAATGCAATACCAAGTATTGACCACTGGGCGTCGGCTCTGGTCCGGGAACGTCCAGGCGGGTCTATTCGAGAGCTACGTCCTGAGCGAAAAAACCGCGCTGGACACGGCAAGGGCTGAGTTGTTGGCGGATATCCAGAAGGAAGGGAAAGTTTATGGTCGATGATGTTCTCATCAATAAAGCAGCCAGCATTGAGCGGTGCGTTGCTCGCGCCCGTCAGGAATACGATAAAGATCCCACCAGCTTCGCCACAGATTTCACGCGCCAGGATGCGGCGATTTTTAATATTCAGCGTGCCTGTGAGGCAGCGCTGGACATGGGCCAACACTTGATTCGTCGTGAGCGCCTGGGTGTTCCACAAGGAGCTCGTGACGTGTTTGAGTTGTTATGTCAGGGCGGTTGGGTCAATCCTGCGTTGCTGACCAACCTGAAGAACATGGTCGGGTTCCGTAACATTGCTGTTCACGAGTACCAGACGCTTCAATTGCCGATTACTGTAGCGATCATTACAAAACACCTGGATGAGTTTCTAGCATTTAGTTCGCATATTTTGACCAAGGATGCGGGGTTGGAAAATAAACAAGTCTAATCTGTAAATTTTCCATCCCTCTGAATAAGTTTTCCTGCTGCGGTGTTCACCACACAGACCACTCAGGAAACGCCCATGAACAATCCCGCCGACCGCTACGACCGCCTGACCCGCACCTTCCACTGGCTGACCGCCGCCCTGGTGATCTTCATGTTCGCCAGCGCCCACGTCTGGGAAAACCTGGAAAAAGGCACGCCACTGCGCAAGGGCCTGCAATCGGTCCATATCTCCCTGGGCATCGCCATGGCGGTGCTGATCGCTGCACGTATCCTCTGGCGTGTGTTCGGCGGCAATCACCCAAAGGCCGACAATCACCCTGCGCTTAACGTGGCCGCCAAAATCGCCCACGGCTGTCTATACCTGTTGTTACTGACGCAGGTGACCCTGGGCTTCCTGTTCCGCTGGGCCCAGGGCGAGCCCTTCAACTTTTTCGGACTGTTCCCGGTGCCAGCGCCTTTTGTGGTCGATCACGAATTGCGAGGCACCCTGGGTGGCCTGCACAACAATGTCGCCTGGGCGATCATCGTACTCGCCGGGCTGCATGCCTGCGCCGCGCTGTGGCATCACTACATCCAGCGCGACAGCACGTTGCGCCGCATGCTGCCGGCCCCTCGTGGCGATCTTCCCTACTGAGTTTGCTGCTGTACTTTCCCTATCGTTACGGAGCATGAATGCCATGAATAATCGTCCCGAGCACGCCGTTGGTTACCGCACCGCTTTGTTCTTCGGCGCCTGTATGGCCGCCGCGCTATTGGCCGGCCAGGCCCATGCCTCCGGTGACGAATCGGCGCCGCCCAAGCCCAACTGCCCCAAAGGCCAGGTCTGGGATACCAAGACCGGCAAGTGCGTGCTGCAAACCAGCAAGGCCACGTCGGACGCCGACCGCACCGACTACGCCTACCGCCTGGCCAAGGACGGGCGTTACGAAGAAGCCCTGTCACTGCTCGACACCCTGCACAACCCGAACACCGCCAAGGCCCTGAACTACCGCGGCTACGCCACCCGCAAACTGGGGCGCACCGATGAAGGCATCAGCTACTACCTGAAGTCCGTGGCACTGGACCCCAACTACGCACAAGTCCGTGAGTACCTGGGGGAGGCCTACGTCATCAAGGGCCGTGTGGACCTGGCCCAGGAGCAACTGGTGAAGATCAAGGCGTTGTGCAGCACCACCTGCGAAGAGTACGAAGACCTGGCTGAAGCCATCGCCGCCGCGCCTCAGGCTTGAAGCTGTGAGCGAACAGCGGGGAGAGCGCCATCACCACAGACGCTGAGTTGCGCCGAGAGTTGAGCCAGCTGTTGCCACGTTTATGGCGATACGGGCTGGTGCTGTCGCGACAAAAGCATGTGGCTGATGACCTGGTGCAAGCCACCTGCGTGCGGGCGTTGGAGCGTGCAGGCCAGTTCGTGGCTGGCACGCGGCTGGACCGCTGGTTGCTGACGATCATGCATTCGATCTGGCTTAACGAATTGCGCGCCCAGCGAGTACGGCAAGGGCAGGGGTTTGTCGACGCCGAGCAGGCGTTGTCGTTCGACGGTGAAGCCCTGGCTCAGGACCAGGTCCTGGCCGCACAGGTGATCAAGCGCGTCAATGCATTGCCCGAAGCGCAGCGGGAGACTGTTTTTCTGGCCTACGTCGAAGGCCTCTCATACAAGGAAATTGCCGAAGTCCTGCATATTCCCGTAGGAACGGTGATGAGCCGGTTGGCCGCTGCGCGCATGAAGCTGGCTGAAACTGCGCACTCAAGCGGCTTGTTGGATAAATCGAGCGGAGAACGACGATGACTCAAAATACACCACCGTCGGATGAACTGCTGGTGGCTTACCTGGACGGTGAGTTAGACCCTCAGCAGCGTCAGGTTATCGATAACCTGCTGGGGATCGATCCTGCCGTGACCGCCCGCTTGGAGCTGCTCAAGCGCGGCCACTTGCCGTTCAAATCAGCCTTCGATTCGGTTCTCGATCAAGCCCCTACAGAGCGTTTGCAGGTGATGCTCGATGCCTTGCCGCCGGCACAAACACCCACCCTGAGTCGACGCAAATTTCTCGCGGTAGCAGCAAGCTTTGCGGTGGCCGGTGTGGTCGCTGATCGCTTGTTCATGACCTGGCCCCGGCCTGAGCCCGGTTCGGGCTGGCGTGCCTCGGTTGCCGAATACATGGCGCTGTATACGCCCCAGACCCTGGAAAACCTCAGCGCCGATCCCGACTCCCATATCGCCCAGCTGAGTTCGGTCGGGACCCAGCTCGGCCTGCCGTTGAACCCGGATGCAGTACACCTGCCTGGCGCCGAATTTCGCCGCGCACAAATCCTCGATTATGACGGCGTACTGATCGGCCAACTGACCTACCTCGACGCGCGCCACGGCCCGCTGGCGCTGTGCATTACGGCGGCGAAAAAAGGTGCGGTGGCCATGGCCACCGAACAGCGCCGGGGCATGAACGTGGTGTTTTGGTCCAGCCCGTCCCATGCGTTCATGTTGATTGGCAGAAACCCGTTCGAGGATTTGCAGATCATGGCGCGCAGTGCCGAGAAGGCTTTGTCGGCATAGCTTCAATGAGACGATGAGGGCGTCTGCAACGCCCGCCACCGAGCCGGCGTCGTCCCCTCCCAGGAACGAAACGCACGATAAAACGAGTTGGTATCTTCATAGCCCACCAGGCACGCGATCTCGTCTATCTCAATCGACGGCTCGGTGAGCAGATGCCGCACCACGTCCTGGCGGGTTTCCAGCATCAGTTGCCTGAAACTGGTGCCTGCCTCGGTAATGCGCCGTTGCAACGTGCGTTCGCTCATGCCCAGCTCCCGCGCTACCTCGACCATCTCGGGGCGGCCACTGGCCAGGAAGCGCTTGAGGGTGATCTTGACCTGATGGCTGATGCTGGCCGGTGTCGAGGCCTCCGCAAGCGCTGTCACCAGGCCCGGGTTCAGCATTTCGAGCATTTGCGGGTTGTACCCCGGAAAAGGTCGGTCCAGATCGGCGGCGTCCAGTATCAGCGCGTTGCGCCCGGCACCAAAACGCACGGAGCAACCGAAAAACTCGGCCAGTGCACGGCTGCCATCGTCCGGGCGAACCAGTTCGACCTGCAGGGGAGTGATCTGCGTCCGTGCTCCCCGTCGCCCCAATTCAACAAACGTCGCAAACGCCGCATCCACCAGCAGCGCAGGCGGTAATTCTGGCGTGTGCAACCAGTCGATGGTCACCGTACAGGCACGGCCATCCTCGCAAACCAGCAGGCGCTCGGGTGTGCACAATTGCTTGAAGCGGGCGAGGCGGTGCAGGCCATCGCGATAATCCCGGGCGATAAAAGCGGCAAAGCTGGAGGGTGGAAGCGCGGTGATATCCAGCCGCGTCACCAGTAATATCCCGACAGCCGGATCAGGATTAAGTATGCGCACCGCCTCCCACAAGCGAAAGAACTCCAGCGTCGTCACCTGCCGCCGGTCTCGCCGTTCGCGGATATGCAGGGTCATGGGCAAGCGTGCCTGACGCAACACCACCGACGGCTCCAGCCCGACGCTCTGCAGCGCCAGCCAGAACACATCCGGTATGTTGAAACGGGGTTGGGTCACGTCAGGCATGCGGCACCTTTTTCAAAAGCGTGAGATTAATCCGAGGCTGACACGCTGAGGTCATGCCACTTCTTATCCGACTCGGCCAAATCTGCGGCTGCACGGGCGGCGTATTGCACGGCATCGCTGCCGATCAGCAAGCGTAGCGGGGCGTCTTTGTTCAGTGCCAGCTCCAGCACGATTTCGGCAACCCGGTCCGGACCCGTCGGCAGGATGCCGGGGGAGTTGAGCAATTCAACCAGGGCGCCGACCGTTTGTTGGTAGGGCTCACTGATGGCCGGAATCGTCATGGAACTGCCCGACCAGTCCGTGCGCATGCCGCCCGGCTCCAGCACGGTCATCTGGATGCCCAGTGGTGTGACTTCCTGTGCCAGTACTGTGGAAAATCCACCGACTGCCCATTTCGCACTCTGATACGCGGCCAGGCCGGCCATGCCGATGCGGCCACCCAACGACGATACCTGGAAGATATGCCCACGGCCCTGGGCGCGCAGCACCGGCACCACCGCCTTGCTCACGTGCACCACACCATAGAAGTTGGTGCTGATCTGCGCGGAAAAATCCTCCAGCGTCACATCTTCCACCGACGCCAGGTCACCGTAGCCGGCGTTATTGACCACCACATCCAGGCGACCAAAATGTTTCACCGCGGCATCCACCGCTTCCAGCACCTGCTGGTTATTGGTCACGTCCAGCGTGACCGGATAAATCGCCTCGCCGTATTCGGCCACCAGGTCATCCAACTGCTTGGGATTGCGCGCGGTGGCAACCACACGATCACCGGCGCGCAGGGCGGCTACGGTAATCGAGCGGCCGAGGCCGCGGGAACTGCCGGTGATAAACCATATCCTGGACATTCGAACACCTCTTCGTTTGAGACTGCGGGAGTAACTTGTGAACGAATGATGGTCGACGGGCCTCTCTCATACACTAGCAAGAGGCCGCCAAGTGACTTGCATATCACGCCCTTTATTCTGCGGCCAACCGTGCCGACAGGCTTTCGATAAACACCGTCTCCGCCCGGCTCATCTTCTGCTCACGGTTCCACAGCAGGTGGATATCCACGTCGGTAATCCCTTCGTCTGGCGGCAAGCGCCAGAGCAACCCATGCTTCACATCCTCGGCCACCACATGAATCGGCAGGCAGCCCAGGCCAAACCCGGCAATCACCAACCGCCGAACTTCCTCCAGGCTGGAGGACGACGCCACGATGCGCCCGCTGAAGCCCTGCTGGTCGCGAAAGATCGTCAACGGCGAGAGCATTCCGCCGATCTGGTCGCTGGTAAAACTCACGAAGTTCTCCGACTGCAAATCTCCCTCCGCCAGCCCGGTGCGTCCGAACAACGGGTGATGCCGCCCGCAAAAAAATGCATAACGCTGACGCAGGAACAGGTGCTGCTCCAGCCGTGGTTGCGGCCGGCGATTGAGGCTCAGGCCCAGCGTCGCGGTTTTCTCCAGCAGGGCGGCGACGATGTCAGAGCTGCGCATCACCTCAACGTCCAGGTCGACCCGGGGATGCTGGCGATGGAAGTCCGCCAGGAAGTCATCAAAGGTGTCCGAACTGATCCGGCTGATCATCAGCAACCGCACTTTGCCAAGCACCTCGTCGCCAGGCTTTTGCAGGGCGTTGCTCATCTGCGAGACCTGGCCATACATCTCGCCGGCGATCGCGAAAATCTGCTCGCCGGCTTCGGTCAGCACGAAGCGCGGGCCGCGCCGGGCGATCAACTGGCAGTCGAGCTGTTCTTCCAGGCGCTTGAGCGCCTGGCTGATGGCCGGCTGGGTGAGGTGCAGGCGGGCGGCGGCGCGACTGATGCTCAACTCCTGGCCGATCACCCGGAAGGTGCGCAACAGGTTCCAGTCCAGGCGGTCATTGAGCAGCGGATGAACATCGCGGCGATTTTCAGGCATGTCGACAGCTCGATAATAAGCAGGATTTATAATCGGAATAATAAATAGAAAATTGACTAATCATAGGGCCGAGACGAAAAATCACCCTCAACCAGCGCCATCAGAGCGCGTGCGCCAGACCTTTCTCCTGCCAAAAAAATAACCAAAGGAGCCAGCCCCATGAAGCCTTCCGCTTCGCCGCAGCCGCGCCGTGCCGCGGCCGCCGCTTTCATCGGCACCATGATCGAGTGGTACGACTTTTACATCTACGCCACCGCCGCCGCGCTGGTGTTCGGTCAATTGTTCTTCCCTTCCGACGACAAACTGTTCAGCACCATGGCCGCGTTCGGCACCTTTGCCGTGGGCTTTTTCGCCCGGCCATTGGGCGGCATTGTGTTTGGGCATATCGGTGACCGTATCGGTCGCAAGAAATCCCTGGTGATCACGCTGGTGATGATGGGCGTGGTCACCGTATGTATCGGCCTGTTGCCGACCTACGCGCAGATCGGCGTCGCGGCGCCGGTGTTGCTGGTGCTGCTGCGCATCGTGCAGGGCATCGCCGTTGGCGGCGAGTGGGGCGGGGCGGTGCTGATGGCCGGCGAACATGCACCCAAAGGCCGTCGCAATTTCTTTGCCTCCTTTGCACAGTTGGGCAGCCCGGCGGGTTTGATCCTGTCGTTGCTGGCCTTCAGTGCGGTAACCCGTTTGCCGGAGGCCGACCTGCTCAGTTGGGGCTGGCGCGTGCCGTTCCTGGCCAGTGCCTTGTTGTTGATCGTCGGTCTGGCAATCCGCCTGGGCGTCAACGAATCGCCTGAGTTCCTGGAAGACAAAGCCAAAGCAGAAAAGGCCCGGGCCATCACCCAGGATCAGGCCCCGGTGATCGAAGTGCTGAAAACGGCCTGGCGCCCGCTGCTGCTGTGCATCGGCGCCAACACCCTGGGGATTGCCGGGGTGTATTTCACCAATACCTTCATGATTGCCTACACCACCCAGCAACTTAACCTGCCGCGCTCGTTGATTCTGGAATGCCTGTTTGTCGTGGCCATCATCCAGTTCTGTGTCCAGCCGCTGGCGGCCTGGGTGGCGGAGAAGGTCGGTGCCACACGCTTTCTGTGTGCGATGAGCGTGCTTGCGATGGCCTCGCCTTATCCGATGTTCGTGCTTGTCAGCAGCGGCCAGGCGCCATTGATCATCCTCGGCATCGCCCTGGCCGTGGTGTGCATGGCCTCGTTTTATGCGGTGATTGCAGGCTTCGTCAGCGGCTTGTTCGAAACCCGCGTGCGCTACACCGCCATCTCCCTGGCCTACCAAGTGTGCGGCGCACTGGCCGGTGGCCTCACGCCGTTGATCGGCACCTGGCTGGCCCATGAATACCAGGGCCAGTGGTGGCCGATGGCTGTGTTCTACAGCGCGATCGCGGCGGTTTCGCTGCTGTGCGTACTTGCGTTGTCCCGGCGTCACGCCACCGCCCACCGTCTTGAAATGGCTTGAAGCGTTTGATCGGAGAATGTGTATGTTGAAGATTGATGGCGAGCGCCTGTGGGCCAGCCTGATGGCCATGGCCGAAATCGGCGCCACGGCCCGCGGTGGCAGTTGCCGCCTGGCGTTGAGCGCCGAAGACCAGGCGGGCCGCGCACTGTTCAGCCGCTGGTGTGAAGATGCCGGGCTGACCCTGAGCGTCGATGCCATCGGCAACCTGTTCGCCCGCCGGGCTGGCACCGACCCTGAAGCTGCGCCGGTGATGATGGGCAGCCACCTCGACACCCAGCCGGAAGGCGGGCGTTTTGATGGCGTCTATGGTGTGCTGGCCGGACTGGAAGTGATCCGCAGCCTCGACGACCACGGCATCAAGACCCGCAAACCACTGGAAATCGCGGTATGGACCAACGAGGAGGGCGCCCGGTTTACCCCGGCCATGCTCGGCTCGGCGGTGTTCACCGGCACCTTGGCGTTGGATAACGCGCTGGCCACCCGGGATGTCGCCGGTGTCAGCGTGGCGGATGCGTTGCGCAGCACCGGCTACAACGGCCAGCGCCCCTTGGGTGGCGCGGTGGATGCGTATTTTGAAGCGCACATCGAGCAAGGTCCTATTCTGGAAGACAATGCCAAGAGCATTGGCGTGGTCACCGGTGGGCAGGCGATTCGCTGGCTCGACGTGCGCGTGGAAGGCATGGCCGCCCATGCCGGGACCACGCCGATGCCACTGCGCAAGGACGCCTTGTACGGCGCCGCGCAGATGATCCAGTCGCTGGAAAGCCTGGCGGCTGATTTTGCGCCTGAGGGCCTCACGACCGTGGGTGAATTGAGCATCGCCAAGTCGTCGCGCAACACCATTCCCGGCTTGCTGAATTTTACCGTCGACCTGCGCCATCACCGCGACGCCGACATAGAAGCCATGGAGCAACAGGTGCGCACCCGCTTGCAGGATATCGCTGCCCAACGTGGTCTGAGCGTCACCGTCAGCCCGCACTGGATCAGCCCGGCGACACCGTTTGATGCCGAGTGTGTCACCTGTGTGCAGTCCGCCGTGGATGCGTTGGGTTATGCCCAGCAATCGATTGTCAGCGGTGCTGGCCATGACGCCATCCACCTGGCGCGGTTCTGCCCCACGGCGATGGTGTTCATTCCGTGCGTGGGAGGCTTGAGTCATAACGAAGCCGAAGATGTGCTGCCCGAGGACGTTCGCCAGGGTACCGATGTATTGCTCAATGCCGTGTTGAAACGTGCCGGCCAGGCTAATTAACGAAACATTTCTGCAAGGTTGAACACGATCAAAATGTAGGAGCTGGCTTGCCTGCGATAGCGGTGGTTCAGGCAACAAATTTGTATCTGAGCCACCGCAATCGCAGGCAAGCCAGCTCCTACAGGTCCGGTGTTCAATCGCAGATGTGTGCCCATCAGGAGAAATCCCATGCGTACTTATTTCCACCCCGAACAACTCCTGCACCATCCTCGCAGCTACTACTCCCGTGGCCAGATGCGTACCCCGCAGGAAGTCCCGGAGCGCGCCCGCAATCTGCTGCTGGCCGCGCAAAACCTGGGCTTCGACATCCAGCAACCCCACGACCAGGGCCTTGATCCACTGCTGGCTGTGCACGGTGCGGCCTACCTGGCCTTCCTCCAGGAAGCCCACCAGCGCTGGAAAGAAATCCCCGAAGACTGGGGCGACGAAGTCATGTCCAACATCTTCGTGCGCGAGCCCAACGCCCTGCGCGGCATCCTTGCCCAGGCGGCGCGCTACCTCGCCGACGGCAGTTGCCCGATTGGCGAACTCACCTGGCGCTCGGCCTATTGGTCCGCCCAAAGCGCCGTCGCTGCCGCCCGGGACATCCTCGACGGCGCACCCGCGGCCTACGCGCTATGCCGCCCGCCAGGCCACCACGCGCGTTTTGATGCAGCCGGTGGGTTCTGCTATATCAACAACGCGGCGGTTGCGGCGCAGGCGTTGCGCGCTGGCTTCGAGCGCGTCGCCGTACTCGACACCGACATGCACCACGGGCAAGGCATCCAGGAGATTTTCTACGAGCGTGATGACGTGCTGTACGTGTCGATTCACGGCGACCCGACCAACTTCTATCCGGGTGTTGCAGGCTTTGCCGAAGAGCGCGGCGCTGCTGCGGGTGAAGGCTTCAACCTCAACCTGCCGATGGCGCATGGCGCGAGTGAGGCGGTGTTTTTCCAAAAGCTGGAACTGGCATTGAAGGCAGTGAAGGACTTCTCGGCGGACGTGCTGGTGTTGTCGCTGGGGTTCGATATCTACGAGCTGGACCCACAGAGCAAAGTGGCAGTGACGCGGGAAGGATTTGCGCGGCTGGGGGAGTGCATTCGTGGATTGGGGTTGCCGTGTGTGATCGTGCAGGAGGGCGGGTATCACCTGGAAACGCTGGACAGTAATGCTCAGGCGTTTTTTGCAAGTGCGCAGGCGTGGTCGATGTAACCCGCTGAATAAAGCGCCCCGGACTGCCTTGGAAATACATTCAAGGCGCGTCCGCCCCGTGGGCCTTTCACGTCGATAATTTATATCTCTTAACTTCTGGTCGACACCCCTAAAGTCCCGCCCTGACTGGCCGAAACTCTGTCATACGATGTCGTATGCCCATAATGAGAACAATCGCCATGTCGCTCCGCAGCCTGTCCATCGCCCGCCGTGCGGGTCTCGGTTTTGCCTTGATTGCCTTGCTCGTGGCGCTGTTGGGGTTCTTTGCGCTCTCGAACATGGCAAGCATCCGCGAAAGCGCCGTGCAGGTTGAAAGTGGCCTGGTGCCGAAGATGCGCCTGGTCTCGGACATTCGCGAAATCATGCTGCGTATCCGCACCATTTCCCTACGCATGGCCCTTGATCCCAATCCCGCGAGCCTCTCGCAATACCGTAGCCAGATGGACACCCGCAGCCAGGATCTGACGAAGAAACTGGCCGACCTGAATGCGGTGATTGATACCCCCGAGGTACGCAATCTTTATGATCAGTTCCAGGTCTCCCTGCGTCAGTATCAGCAAGGTCTCACTCAGTCATTCATCCTCGCCGACAAGCAGCAGACCGCCGAGCTGAACAAGTTGCTGCTGGTGGACATGAAGACCGTGGTCGACGGTTCCGGCAATCAGCTCAATGCCCTGGCCGACTATTACAACGCCCAGATAAACCTGCAGGGCCAGACGGCCGAGTTGCAGTACAGCCGCTCGCGCACGATGGTCTTCGGCTTCGTGCTGCTGGCGGCGTTGAGCACCGTGGCCCTGGCCTGGTTGCTGACGCGCAGCATCGTTGGTCCGCTGAGCCACGCGGTGCGCGCCGCAGAAAACGTCGCCCAAGGCGACCTGACGCAAACCGTTGAAGTGACCGGCGATGACGAAGTGACGCGCCTGCTGGTGGCGTTGCAGACCATGCAAGGCAGCCTGCGCAGTACCTTGCAGCTGATTCGCCAGTCGGCCGGGCAGATGGCCGCATCGGCCACCGACCTCAACGGCATCACCGACCAGAGCAGCCGCAGCCTGCAAAAGCAGACCGCTGAAATCGAGCAAGCCGCCACCGCGGTCAACGAGATGACTTCGGCCGCCGATGAGGTGGCACGTAATGCAGTCTCCACTTCCGAATCCACCCGGCTCTCCAATGAAACGGCCCGCGATGGCCAGCAGCGCGTCGGCGAGACGGTCAGCGCGATTCAGGCGTTGAGTACCAACATCGGTGAAACCTCGAGCCTGGTGCAAAACCTCGCCGATCAATCGCGGGACATCGGCAAGGTGCTCGATGTGATTCGCTCCATCGCCGAGCAGACCAACCTGTTGGCCCTGAACGCCGCCATCGAGGCGGCGCGTGCCGGTGAGTCCGGGCGTGGCTTTGCCGTGGTGGCCGACGAAGTGCGTGCGCTGGCCCATCGCACCCAGCAATCGACCCTGGAAATCGACCAGATGGTCACCGCGATGCGCAGTGGCTCCAGCGAGGCACTGACCTCAATGCAATCGAGCACCCAGCGGGCCAGCGAAACCTTGATCCTGGCCGAAGGCGCCGGTGGAGCCTTGAGCCAGATCACCGACTCCATCGACCAGATTCACCAGCGCAACCTGGTCATCGCCAGCGCCGCCGAGGAGCAGGCGCAGGTGGCCAAGGAAGTGGATCGCAACATCGTCAATATTCGTGACCTGTCTGCGCAGTCGTCTTCGGGAGCGGGGCAGATCAACGGGTCGAGCCAAGAGCTGGCGCGCTTGGCCGTGTCGCTCAATGAGGCGGTGGCGCGGTTTCAGCTGTAACCGGGTCTACTCGTGCCACGGATGGCACCAGTTCCAGGATCCGGTCACGGCCACCTTCGGCCACCAGGTACGTTCCCTTCGTCGTACGCACAATCGACTGTGGCGCCTTCAGGAAAGACAGGATCGTCTGCTGGCGCCCGTGCTTGTCGATCAGCAACAAACGCGCACGGTGGGTTGAATCCTCGTTGATCCATAACCCGCGTTCATCGCACATCAGGAAGGTGGGTTTGTTCAAATGGCTCAGTACCACCGGGTCGCTACCGTCGATGGTCAGCTCTCGCACCACGCCCTTCTTCTTTTCTGTGTAGAGCATGCGCCCATCCGTGCAGCGAACAATCGACTCGCCTTCGCTGAGTTGGTCACGCACGACGCTCAAGGTCCTGTCGCTCCAGTGATAGCGCAGAATCCGCGCCCCGACCTTGCGGTCTTCGATGGCATACAGGTACTCGCCGTCGTCCCACAGCCCTTGCACGCTTTCTCCCCTGAACAGCTCGGTGACGACGCCGTCCTTGAGGAAGCTGACCGGCGCGCCGTCCACTTCCTGGCTGAACACCCAACCGCCCTGAGTGGCGACCATGCCATCGGGCTTGGATAGTTTTCCTACAACCAGCTCGCGTTTTCCGTCGGGCAAGATGCGTACGATACTGCCAAGCCCATCGCTCAATTCCTGGCTCACCATCAGCGAACCGTCGGGCATCGGCATCAGTGATGCGGCCTTTGCTACGTCTCGGTGGACGACATGAACACTCCAGTCTTCGGCTGCACTGACCGGGTAGAAGCTTTGCCAGGCGAAGAAGCCCAAAGCTGCAAGGCAGAGCAAACCCAGGAGCCACAACCCCGCTCGAAGCGCTCGATAGAGAGGCGCAGGGCTGGAAGTCCTTTTTATTGTTTCATCCATTGATTGCGTTACCAGTCTGTATTCGTGAGTGGAAAAGATTGCCGCTGCGGTTGATTGTCGTCGTCATCCTGCAAGAGGCTCTAAGTAGGAATTTTCCCGCATAAAGAATTTCCTTTATACCCATGCATGAGTGGTGCGAGAAACATAAAGGGACCGCAGGCATACAGCGGGGATTTGGCAGGAGGCGAGTTGCACATAGGCAATTTCAGTGGGAGTGGAACTACAGCCCATACAGTCATTCCGCACCATTCACGTTTGGTAGGTTGTGGTCGGGTGTTGGTGTGAGCATCTTTATCATCGGGAAGGGCTAGATGGATCCCTACGCATCCAGTAAGACAAATCAGCAGTGTTGTGCTGACAACTATTTTTCCCATGTTAGACCTGTGAGGTGGTACCTAAGAGCTGTCAGTATTGACGCTTTTCAGAAGTCTCGTTTCCAACCCACGCAAATTCCCTGCTGATATGTATGACCGCATATTTTCCGTAGGGTTATTGGCTGATCCCGATTCTGTGGCCCGCGCCAATAGCATCCCGCCAGCCTCCATACGATAATGCCCGCCACATCTGCTCAACCAATGGCTGCCCCCGTGATCATCAACTTCGACCTCAACGACCTCCAGGCCTTCCGCGCCGTCGTAGATAAGGGCAGTTTCCGTGCGGCGGCCGAAGCCATCCGTATCTCCCAGCCGGCCCTCAGCCGGCGTATCGAGAAGCTCGAATCCGCCCTCGACGTCAAACTCTTCGAACGCACCACGCGCCGGGTCAGCCTGACCATGGTCGGCCGCGCGTTCCTGCCGCAAGTCGAGCGCATGCTCGATGACCTGGACATCGCCCTGATGGGCATCAGCAACGTCGCCTCGACCCGCATGGGCAATGTCACCATCGCCTGTGTGCCGTCCACCGCGTACTACTTCATGCCCCACGTGATCTCCGAATTCCACAAGCTCTATCCGAAGATTCGCCTGCGGGTCCTGGACGCGAGTGCGGGCGAGGTGTGTGCGGCGGTGGAAAGTGGCGAGGCGGATTTCGGCGTGAGTTTCAGCGGCAGCCTGGCAGACGGGGTGGAGTTCGAGCTGCTGTTGCAGGAGCGTTATGTACTGGCCTGTCGCCGGGAGCATCCGCTGGCGGACCGCGCCAGTGTGACGTGGGCCGAGGCGTACGAGCACGACTACATCACCGTGGACAAGACCTCAGGCAACCGCTTCCTGCTGGACCAGGCCCTGCGCGGCGTGCGGGTGAAGAAACCAAGCATCTGCGAAACCCATCACGTGACGACCATGATCGGGCTGGTGGAGGCGGGGCTTGGGGTGGCGATGGTGCCGTCGATTGCGATGCCGGGCGGCGAACATCCGATTCTGACGAGCGTGCCGCTGGTGGAGCCGGAGGTGGTGCGCAACGTGGGATTGATCAAGCGCCGCGGGCGTACGTTGACGCCGGCGGCACTGGAACTGGAGCGGTTGACGCGGGAGATGCCGTTCCGGTCAGTGTGAGACCGAATCCAGGCCGGTGGATTGCACCACGGGTTGCGCCTGGGGCGAGGCGAGGAATTGCAGAAGCTTTTTCGCCTGCGCCGGGTGCTGCGCATTTACCGGAATGCCGGCGGCAAAACGGGTGACGGACTGCACGTCTTCGGGGATCTTTCCGACGTAGGTCACGCCTGGAATCGGCAGCAGTTCGGACACCTGTTGCAAGCCCACTTCGTAATCACCCTTGGCCACCTGTGAGGCCACCGGGATGCGTTCGATCATGGTGCCCTTGGACGGCATGCCGAGCTTCTTGAACAGTTCCTTTTCGACGTAGACGCCGCTGGCGCTGTCCGAGTACGCGACGGATTTGGCGTTGGTCAGTACGGTCTTCAGTTCGGCATCGGTGGCAATCGAGGGCTTGGCCGCGCCTTCCTTGACCACCAGGCCGATGCGCGAGTCCGCCAGTTCAACGCGGGACGCCTTGTCGACCTTGCCTTGCTTGATCAGCTCATCCAATGCGTAGCCGACCATGATCACCACGTCGGCGTGTTCGCCACGGGCCAGGCGGTTGGGAATCGCTTCCGGCGCCTTGCCCATCGACGGGCCGAGGATGGTGTCGAGGGTGTCGCCGCTCTGGGTGGCGTATTGCGCACCCAGCACCTTGTAGGCAGCGGTGAAGCCGCCGGAGGTCATGACTTTCAGCTCTTCGGCGTGGGCGACCATCGCCAGGGAACCGATCGCCAGTGCCGCCAGTGTTTTCAGCATGGGGTTCATCAGTGCGACTCCTCAGGCAACTTGCAGACGGGCGCTGGCGCGGCGATACAGCGCGAACGTCGCGCACAGGGCGCACAGCGCGGCGAACATCAGCCAGTAGGCGGGCGATGCCTTGTCGCCCGTCTCGTGGATGAACCAGGTGGAAATCGCCGGGGTAAAACCGCCGAAGATCGCGGTCGCCAGGCTATAGGCCAGGGAGAAGCCGGCCACACGCACTTCCACCGGCATGATCTCGGTCAGGGCCGGGATCATGGCACCGTTGTACATGCCGTAGAGGAAGGAGAACCACAGCAGGGTTTCCAGCATGTGCGCGAAGCTTGGCGCATTGACCACGTAGGAAAGTGCCGGGTAAGCGGTCAGCACGGTCAAAGCAGTCATGGCGATCAGCACCGGCTTGCGGCCAAAACGGTCACTGAGGGTGCCACCGATGGGCAGCCAGATGAAGTTCGACACGGCCACCAGCAGGGTCACCAGCAGGGCGTCGGCGGTGGTCAGGTTGAGTACGGTTTTGCCGAAGGTGGGTGCGTACACGGTGATCAGGTAGAAGGCCGTGGTGGTCATCGCCACCATCATCATGCCGCCGATCACGATGGTCCAGTTCTTCACCAGGGTGGCCAGCACTTCGCGCATGGTCGGGCGATGCTTGCGGTTGGCGAACTCTTCGGTTTCCTGCAGGTTGCGGCGCAGGACGAAGATGAACGGGATGATCACGCAGCCGATGGCGAACGGAATGCGCCAGCCCCAATCGGCAACCACGGCTGGTTCCATCCACTGGTTCAGGCCATAACCCAGGGCGGCCGCGACCACGATGGAGATCTGCTGGCTACCCGATTGCCAACTGGTATAGAAACCCTTGCGGCCCGGGGTGGCCATTTCGGCCAGGTACACCGACACGCCGCCCAGTTCGGCACCGGCCGAGAAACCTTGCAACAGCCGGCCCATCAGCACCAGCAGCGGTGCCCACAAACCAATGGTGTGATAGCCGGGCACCAGCACGATCAGCAGGGTGCCACTGGCCATGATCGCCAGGGTCACGATCAAGCCTTTGCGACGGCCCACATCATCGATGTACGCGCCGAGGATGATAGCCCCCAGCGGACGCATCAAAAAGCCCGCGCCGAACACGGCGAAGGTCATCATTAATGACGCAAATTCATTAGCGGCAGGGAAGAAGGCGGCGGCGATATAGGTGGCATAGAAACCGAACAGAAAGAAGTCGAACTGTTCGAGAAAGTTGCCGGAGGTGACGCGAAAGACCGCGCCGACTTTGGAGCGGGCAGAGTCAGGCCGTGAAGGGTTTTGCATTTTCTTGTGTCTCCAGCGTTCTTTTTAAAGTGCTTGTTTCGCTTAAGACCGCGGATAGTGGCTGACACATTTGGAAATGATAAGTGAGTTGTTTACATGTATTGATGCGTCGTGGTTATCAATTGCCGGATGCACACAAAACCGCTCCCTCATCTATGCTTGCCCAGTGTGTCCAATTCTTACGGATGGGAGGTGGGGATGAGCAACGAACAGAAGCAGCGCGAAGAGTTGGAGCAGGAGCGGGCGAGGAAGCTTCGCGAGGAAGAAAAGCCGCAGACCTGGAAGCATCCGGACGATGGCACCGAGCTGTCGGAGCGTGACCAGGAGCGACCGCTCAAGCCCTGATGCAGGCAATTCACTGTGGCGAGGGAGCTTGCTGTGCCGAGGGAGCTTGCTCCCGCTGGGCTGCGAAGCGGCCCCAAGATTTTTGGGAGCGCTTCGCACTGAAGCGCCAGCCCGGTCCAGCGGGAGCAAGCTCCCTCGCCACATTACGATTTACTGAATCGGCATTCCCAACTCCACCAGCGTGCCATCTGGGCACCGCACACTAGAAACAACCTTTGCGCCTCCCCACGCCGCCCTTGAAGTTCATCCCGCCCTGCGAAGCAGAGGGTGGTGTCGCCGGTATCCCGCTCGCCATAGATCCCTGATTAATACAGTCGACGGCGACTGAAGCCATACCGTCAACGGGAAACTATTTGACATATTTGATTTGTGATCACATATTGGAGCCATAAGAACGACAACACAGGTTTTGACTCATGACAGATGGCCCGCTACTCCTTCCGACCTTGCGCCAGGTGTCCCGCGATACCTTGCAAGACCAGGTCTATCGCCAGATCCGCGAAGCCTTGATGAGTGGTCGTTTCCAGCCCGGCCAGAAACTCACCATCCGCGGCCTCGCCGAAGCCCTCGGCTCCAGCCCCATGCCAGTGCGCGAAGCCCTCCAGCGCCTCAGCGCCGAAAACGCCTTTGAAGTCACCGAAACCTCTCGTCTGCGGGTACGCATGATGACGGTCGAACGCCTGCGGGAAATCCGCGATGCGCGGGTCGCCCTGGAAGGTTTGCTGGCAGAAAAGGCCGTATTGCTCCTGGAAAAAGCCGACCTCGACGAAATCTCCGACCTCTGCCAACAGATGCAACAGGCCGCCGACGAAGTCGACGTTTCCCGCTACCTGTGGACCAACTTCGCCTTTCACCGTCGGATCTATGCCGTCGCCCAGGCCGAATTGACCATGGCCGCCGTGGAAAACTTCTGGCTGCACATGGGCCCGTGTTTTGCCCTGGTCGCCCCCGATAAAGCTCACTTGCAACGCTCGATGGAGGCGCATACGCGCATCGTCGAAGCCCTGGCCGCCCGCGATGGCGCCGGTGCCCGCGCGGCCGTGACCGATGACATCATGCAGGCCGCCGATTCCCTGGCGCGCCTGCTCGTCAAGAACGACCGTTCGCGGTCGTCTGTTTCAGGAGGTAAACGTGCATGAGTGTCCTACAGCGGCTGCAGCCCTATCCTGGGTTACGTGTGTTGATTTCCGGCGGGGCTGCCGGCATCGGTGAAGTGTTGGCGGCGGCCTATCTGGAGGCGGGTGCCAAGGTGCATGTGTGTGATGTCAGCGAACCGGCCCTGGCGGCGTTTCGCGACAAGTACCCGGGCACTGTCGCCACCCGTGCCGACGTGAGCGATGCCACGCAGATCGAGGCGGTGTTCCAGGTGCAGCGCGAGCAATTCGGCGGGCTGGATGTACTGGTCAACAACGCCGGGATTGCCGGGCCCACCGGCGGCATCGACGCCATCAGCGATGCCGAGTGGCAAGCCACGATCAATATCAACCTGACGGCGCAATACCGCTTTGCCCACCACGCGGTGCCGATGCTCAAGGAATCGTCCCACGGCCATCTGCTGCATATCGCCTCGGTCGCCGGGCGCCTCGGCTACGCCTGGCGCACGCCGTATGCGGCGACCAAATGGGCCATCGTCGGCCTGATGAAATCCCTGGCCTCGGAGCTGGGCGAAAGCGACATCCGCGTCAACGCCTTGCTGCCCGGCATCGTTGAAGGCCCGCGCATGGACGGCGTGATCCGCGCCCGTGCCGAACAGGTCGGTGTGCCGGAAGCCGAGATGCGCCAGGAATACCTGAACAAGATCTCCCTCAAGCGCATGGTCACCGCCGAAGACGTCGCGGCCATGGCCTTGTTTCTCTGCTCGCCCGCCGCCCGCAATGTCACCGGCCAGGCGATCAGTGTCGACGGTAACGTCGAGTACCTGTAGGCCGCGTCAGCGTTTAGCCAGGGAAGAACACACAAGTTACACCCGGGATTTTTTTCATAAGAATAAAAGTCGGAGAATCGTCATGTCCAAAAATCGTCCTGTGATCATCACCTGCGCCGTCACCGGTGCCATCCATACGCCGTCGATGTCGCCGCATTTGCCGATCACCGCGCAGGAAATTGCCGACGCCGCCATCGGTGCCGCCGAAGCCGGCGCCGCCATTGTCCACCTGCATGCCCGTGATCCCATCGATGGCCGTCCCAGCCAGGACCCCGCACTGTTCGCCGAATTCCTGCCGCACATCAAGGCCGCCAGCGACGTGGTGATCAATATCACCACCGGCGGCGCACCGACCATGGGCGTCGAAGAACGTCTGCAACCGGTGATGCAGTTCAAGCCGGAACTGGCCTCGCTGAACATGGGCTCGATGAACTTCGGCCTGTACGAAATGCTCAACCGCTTCACCGAGTTCAAGCATGACTGGGAGCGTCCGTACCTGGAAGAAAGCGACGACCGGATCTTTCGCAATACCTTCCGCGACATTACCCACATCCTCAATTCCTGCGCCGAGAACCGCACCCGTTTTGAAATCGAGTGCTACGACATCGGCCACCTGTACACCGCCGCCCATTTCCTGGAGCGCGGCCTGCTGAAACCACCGTTGTTTATCCAGTCGGTATTCGGTTTGCGCGGCGGCATCGGCGGGCACCCGGAAGACCTGGCCCATATGCGCCGCACCGCCGACCGCCTGTTTGGCGACGACTACGTGTGGTCGATCCTCGGCGCCGGCCGTGGGCAGATTCCGCTGGCCACCATGGGCCTGTCCATGGGCAGCAACGCCCGGGTCGGCCTGGAGGATTCGCTGTGGGATGGCCCGGGCAAACTGGCCGCGTCCAACGCCGACCAGGTACGGCGCATTCGCGCAGTGATCGAAGCCCTCGGCCATCAGGTCGCCACGCCGGATGAAGCGCGGGAAATCCTCGGGCTCAAGGGGCGCGACCAGGTCAATTTCTAAGTGACAAACCGGCCGCGTCACGGCGCGGCCATGCCCATCCCGCACAACAACAAAAAAGGGGATAACACCATGCGTATCGAAGTGCTTGTGGACGTGAAGACCACCCTGGGCGAAGGCCCGGTGTGGGACGTCGAACAACAACGGTTGTACTGGATCGACAGCGCCGACGGCCGAATCCTGCGCTGCACCGAGGATGGCCGCGAACTGCGGGCCTGGGATGTGGGCCAGAAAATCGGCTCCATGGCCCTGCGCCATAGCGGCGAGCAAGCCATCGTCGCCCTGCAAAACGGCGTGCACCTCCTCGACCTCAACAGCGGCGAACTGGCCCTGGTGGTCGACCCGGAACCCGCGCTGCCCAACAACCGCCTCAACGACGGCAAGGTCGACCGCCAGGGGCGCTTTGTCTTCGGCTCCATGGACACCCTCGAAGACAGCGCCAGCGCCAAACTCTACCGCCTCGACGCGGACCTGAGCCTGCACACCCTGGACGAAGGCATCATCGTGTCCAACGGCCCGTGCTGGAGCCCGGCGGGCGATACGTTCTACTTTTGCGACACCTGGTCCGGCGAGATCTGGGCCTATGACTACGACCCAGCCAGCGGCGCGGTGAGCAATCGACGCACCTTCGCCAAGGTCGATACCAGCGGCGGTGGCGCTGCCGACGGCTGCACCGTGGATGCCGAAGGCTGCCTGTGGCAGGCGCTGGTCTACGCCGGAAAACTGGTGCGCTACACACCCGACGGCCAAGTCGACCGGATCATCCAGATGCCGGTGAAAAAGGTCACCAGCCTGACCTTTGGCGGGCCGAACCTGGACACCCTGTTTGTCACCTCCATGGCCAAGCCACCGTTGCCGCGTTTCCCGGCCGACGGTCAGCAGCGCGGGGCGCTTTTTGCGATCACCGGGCTGGGCGTGCAAGGAATAGCCGAGCGACGGTTCGCCAGCTAGCGCGTTTTTTTCAACAAGGCACTTTCCTTTCGCAACCTTGTGTCAGTGCGCGCCCTCGCGCGCCTGGAGAAACCCATGGCAACCTTGAAAAAAGCCTCGCTGCGCAGTATTCACCGGCACTCCTGGGTGTCGCTGCTGGTGTGCTGGATGATCTGGATCCTCAACGCCTACGACCGTGAGATCGTGCTGCGCCTGGGGCCGACCATCTCCAAGCATTTCGATTTGTCGGCCGACCAGTGGGGCACCATGGCCACGGTGATCATGCTGGCCCTGGCCCTGCTGGATATCCCCGGCTCCATGTGGAGTGACCGCTACGGCGGTGGCTGGAAACGTGCGCGGTTCCAGGTGCCGCTGGTGCTGGGCTACACGGCTATTTCGTTCCTCTCCGGGTTCAAGGCCCTGAGCGGCAACCTCGCGACCTTTATCGCGCTGCGGGTCGGTGTCAACCTCGGCGCAGGCTGGGGCGAGCCGGTGGGCGTGAGCAACACCGCCGAATGGTGGCCGGTGGAGCGTCGTGGTTTTGCCCTTGGCGCGCACCACACCGGTTACCCGATCGGCGCCATGCTCAGTGGCATCGTCGCCAGCTTTGTCATCAGCACCTTCGGTGAAGACAACTGGCGCTACGTGTTCTTCTTCGCGTTCGTGGTGGCGTTGCCGCTGATGATTTTCTGGGCGCGCTATTCCACCGCCGAACGCATCACCGCGCTGTACGTCGACATCGCCGCCAAGGGCATGACCCCGCCGGACAACGCACCGGCCAGCCAAGTGAAGGGCCACGCCTGGCGCACCTTTATCGCCACGTCGCGCAACCGCAATATCGCCCTGACGGCGGGTAATACGATGCTGACCCAAGTCGTGTACATGGGCGTCAACATCGTGCTGCCGGCCTACCTGTACAACATCGCCGGGCTGTCCCTGGCCGAGTCGGCGGGGATGAGCGTGGTGTTCACCTTGACCGGGATTCTCGGGCAACTGGTGTGGCCGTCGCTGTCGGACATCATTGGCCGGCGCGTCACCCTGATCATCTGCGGGGTGTGGATGGCCGCCAGTGTCGGTGCGTTCTACTTCGCCAACACCCTGACCCTGATCATCGTCGTGCAACTGCTGTTCGGCCTGGTGGCCAACGCAGTGTGGCCGATCTACTACGCGGTGGCCTGCGACTCGGCCGAGCCGTCGGCGACCTCCACCGCCAACGGCATCATCACCACCGCGATGTTTATCGGTGGCGGCCTGGCGCCGGTGCTGATGGGCAGCCTGATTGCCATGGGCGGCGGCTGGACCACCTTGCACGGCTACACGGTGTGCTTCTTCGTGATGGCCGGCTGTGCCCTGGGCGGGGCGCTGCTGCAACTGTTTTCCCATCGCCCGCCGGCGCTGGTTGCGCAACTCGAACCCTAGAACAACACCGATGCGTCCCCCAGCCGTTGCGCTGGCGGGGCGCCAAGAGGAATTGCCCGATGAAGACTGCCAACACCGCCCGTGAACCACGGGAGTTGAACAAACTGATGTTCGTCAAGCTGATGCCCCTGCTGATCATCGCCTACGTGCTGAGCTTCCTGGACCGCACCAACATCGCCTTGGCCAAGCACCACCTGGACGTTGACCTGGGGATTTCAGCAGCGGCCTATGGCCTGGGCGCCGGGCTGTTTTTCCTGACCTATGCGCTGTCGGAAATCCCCAGCAACCTGATCATGCACAAGGTCGGCGCGCGGTTCTGGATAGCCCGGATCATGGTGACCTGGGGCCTGATTTCGGCGGCCATGGCGTTCGTCCAGGGTGAGACCTCGTTCTATATCCTGCGCCTGCTGCTGGGCATTGCCGAAGCCGGCCTGTTTCCCGGGGTGATGCTGTACCTCACCTACTGGTTCAACCGCGAGCAACGGGCGCGGGCTACCGGGTATTTCCTGCTCGGCGTGTGTTTTGCCAACATCATCGGTGGCCCGGTGGGCGCGGCGTTGATGCGCATGGACGGGCTGCTCGGCTGGCACGGCTGGCAGTGGATGTTCCTGCTCGAAGGGCTGCCGGCAGTCGCGTTTGCCTGGGTGGTGTGGTGCAAGTTGCCGGACCGTCCGAGCAAGGCGCCATGGCTCTCGGCCGAAGAGGCGCGCGGGATTGAACAGCGCATCGCGATGGAGACCGAAGAGGGCGCAGGCGAGGGCGGGCATTCCCTGAAGAACTGGCTGACACCGCAGATCCTGCTGGCGATCTTTGTGTATTTTTGCCATCAGATCACCATCTACACCGTGATCTTTTTCCTGCCGAGCATCATCAGCAAATACGGTGAATTGAGCACCATGAGCGTCGGCTTGCTGACCTCATTGCCGTGGATTGCCGCAGCGGCCGGCGCTGTGTTGCTGCCGCGCTTTGCGACCACGCCCACCCGTGCCCGGCGGCTGTTGATTACCGGTTTGCTGACCATGGCGTTGGGGCTGGGGATTGCCTCGGTGTCGGGGCCGGTGTTCAGCCTGCTGGGCTTTTGTGTGTCGGCGGTGATGTTCTTTGTGGTGCAGTCGATCATCTTTCTCTACCCGGCCTCGCGCCTCAAGGGCGTGGCGCTGGCGGGCGGGCTGGGCTTCGTCAATGCCTGCGGATTGCTCGGCGGGTTTGTCGGGCCGTCGGTGATGGGCGCGATCGAGATGAGCACCGGCAATGCCACGAATGGCTTGAAAGTGATTGCCGTGGTGCTGGTGGTGGCCGCGTTGGCCGCCTTGCGTTTGCGTCAGGGGCAGGAGCAGGAGCCCGGTCACACCAGCAACGAGGTAGGAAACCCCGAAGCCAGCACCAGGTAAGCCACGACTGCCGCCAGGCACAAACCGACAAATACCCGTAACAGTGTCCTGGCGGTGGGATGAGCGATGAATTTGATGGCCCAGAGCAAAATCCCGGCAACCAGGATGCTCAAGGCAGAAATGACCAGCACGATGGTGTTCTCGCAAGCCTTGGAAGCTGCTTTATAGTCCCAAAGGCCCGTGTTGAACAGTGTGCGCATAGACGCAGGGCCCCGGGTGTTTCTAAACTGCGACTTATCCAGGGCAGTGGGGCGGTCGCCGATGAATCGCAATGAATTACGCAAGGCCGACATCAATTTGATGGTGGTCTTTGAAACCTTGATGCTCGAACGCAACGTGACCCGGGTGGCGGAGAAGCTGTTTCTCGGGCAACCCACCATCAGTTCGGCCCTCAACCGCCTGCGTACGTTGTTCAATGACCCGCTGTTCATTCGTGTCGGCCATCGGATGGAACCTACCGCGCGGGCCGAGGAAATCATCAAGCACCTGTCGCCGGCCCTCGACTCCTTGTCGTCGGCCCTGAGCCTGACCCACGATTTCGACCCGTCCATCAGCACCATGACCTTTCGCATCGGCCTGTCCGATGACGTCGAGTTCGGCCTGCTGCCGCCGCTGCTGCGCGCCTTGCGCCAGGAAGCGCCGCAGGTGGTGTTCGTGGTGCAGCATGTGGATTACTGGCGCATCCCTGACCTGCTGGGTTCCGGGGATATCACCGTCGGCATCACCCAGACCCGCGGCCTGCCGGCCAATGCCAAGCGCAAATTATTGCGGCATATCCGCCCGTGCCTGCTGCGGGCGGATGCCTCGGACAAACCCCTGACCCTCGACGAATATTGCGCACGGCCCCATGTGCTGGTGTCCCACACCGCCAACGTGTCCGGGTTTGCCGATGAGTGGCTGGCGGAAATCGGTCGCAAGCGCCACGTGGTGCTCTCGGTGCCGCAATACAGCGCATTGCCGGCGCTGCTCGCCGGCACCGACATGATCGCCAGCCTGCCGGATTACACCGCCCAGGCCATGGCCGCCGGAGGCAATCTGTTCTGTGAACCGTTCCCGTTCGAAACCCCGACCCTGGACTTGTCGATGGTCTGGCTCAGCCACGTTGACACCGATCCGGCGGAGCGCTGGATGCGTTCGCGGCTGGAGGCGTTCATGAGCGAGCGGGACATGCTGCCGGTGGTCGCACCCAAATCTTGAGATAAAACCTTCAGGGAGATCCAGGCATGGCCCCATCCCGTTCCTTGCTGCGTGGGCGCGGCAGTCATGACAGCGGCAAGGTTGGCATGGTCGAGCTGTTTTTCGACCTGGTGTTCGTGTTTGCCGTGACCCAGTTGTCCCATTCGCTGCTCGCCCACTTGTCCATCGGCGGTGCCGTGCAGGTGGCGTTGATGATGGTCGCGGTGTGGTGGGTGTGGATCTTCACTTCGTGGGTCACCAACTGGCTGGACCCGGAAAAAATCCCGATCCGCATCGGCCTGTTCGGTTTGATGGTGGCGGGCCTGTTGCTGTCCTCGTCGATCCCCAAGGCGTTTACCGATCGCGGGCTGTTGTTCGCCGGCGCCTATGTGTTCATGCAGGTAGGACGCACGCTGTTTGCGTTGTGGGCGGTGCGCGGCGAGTCGCTGAACATGACCCGCAATTTCCAGCGGATCCTGGCGTGGATGCTGTTTTCCGGGGTGTTCTGGATCACCGGTGCGCTGCTCGAAGGCGAGCAGCGTTTAGCCTTCTGGGCCCTGGCGCTGTTGATCGAGTTGATTTCCCCGTCGGTGTATTTCTGGGTGCCCGGGCTTGGGCCCTCGACGCTTGCGGACTGGAATGTGGAAGGCAACCACATGGCCGAACGCTGCGGCCTGTTTGTGATCATCGCCCTCGGTGAGTCGTTGCTGGTGACCGGCGCGACCTTCGCCGAACTGCCCTGGAGCGTGGACGGGCTGGCGGCATTCCTGGTGGCAGTGGTGGGCAGCATCGCCCTGTGGTGGATCTATTTCGACAGCGGCGCCGAGCGCGCCCACCATCGCATTGCCAGCTCTGCCGACCCGGGCCGTCAGGCGCGGATCGCCTACACCTACCTGCATGTATTGATCGTCGCCGGGATTATCGTCAGCGCCGTGGCCGACGAACTGGTGCTGGTGCATCCGGGGCATGCCAGCCAGGCGGGCGTGGTGGCGATCATCGCCGGCCCGTGGTTGTTCCTGCTGGGCAGTGCGCTGTTCAAGTGGGTGATGAGCGACCGGCCGTTGCCACCGTTTTCGCACCTGGGCGGCTTGCTGATGCTGCTGGTATTGCTGCCGCTGGGATTGCAGCAGGTGTTTTCGGCGTTGGTACTGGGGGCGTTGACGTCGGCGGTGTTGGTGATCGTGGCGATCTGGGAAAATCGCTCGCTGCACAGCCTGACCGAAGTTTCACACTGAAAGCGGTCTGATTCCGCCCGGCCCCGTGCTATATGTATGACTCTTTTCCTACAACAACTCGGAGCCTTTCATGCCGCATCTGCATCTGGAATACACCGCCAATCTCACAGAGCTGGCCGTTGAGAAAACCTTGTTGCGGCTCAACAACGTGCTGATGGCGTCCGGGCAGTTCGGTTCCGAGTTCGATATCAAAAGCCGCGCGCTGAAGGTGGAGACATTCCAGGTTGGCACGTCCATCAGCCCGCGCGCTTTTATCGCGGTCAAGCTGTCGCTGCTTAGCGGGCGTTCACCGCAGGTCAAGAAGCAATTGTCGGAAAGCCTGTTGGCGGCGCTGCAGGACCTAGGCGATTGGCCTGCAGACCTGCAGGTGCAGCTCAGTGTCTTGCTGGTCGATATGGATCGCGAGTCCTACAGCAAAGTCACCATCGGCTGACGGGCAATACTCTGAGGCGAGGGAGCTTGCTCCCGCTGGACCGGGGCTGGCGCTCCAGTGCGAAGCGCTCCCAAAATTCTTGGGGCCGCTACGCAGCCCAGCGGGAGCAAGCTCCCTCGCCACAGGGGGTCATAATAATCCCTGATCCGCACACACCTTCACCACCTGCTCCCTGAACCACGTGTTGGCGCTGTCCTGCGCGCTGTGTTCATTCCACTGCATATCCAGGGTAAACCCCGGCAAACCGTTCGGCGCTTCGCAATGGCCGAACACGGTCGTGTCTGCCAGCAGCTTCAGCACTCGACGGGGCAAGGTGACGATAAAGTCAGTGCCGGTGATCATCTTCAGCGCCGCGCTGTAGCTGTTGGCGCGGGCGATCACCTGGCGTTTGTGGGACTGGCGCGCCAGCCAGCCGTCGATCATGTTGGTGTCGGAACTCCAGGGCGTGGGGAACACATGGCGCCGGGCGACGAAGGATTGCAGGCTGAACGCCGGTTCCCGGGGCGCCGAGTGTTTGTCGAACACGCACACCAGGTCGTCCTCCAGCAGCATCTGGGTCTTGATGTCCTTGTGCTCGCGATGAAAGTGCGGCCCGAAGCAAATCACCAGGTCCAGACGCCCGTCGCGCAAGGCGTCGGCCGGGACCTCGGTTTCGAGCTTCTGCACGTTGACGATCACCGGCAGGTCGGCGCGGTCGAAGTTTTTCAGCAGGCGCGGCAGGATCAACTGTTCGAAGTATTCGGGGGCGCAGACGTTGAAGGTCACAGCCTTCTGGGTGGGGTCGAACGTTTGGCTGCCGGCATGGCACAGGTTGATGCTTTCGAGGATTTTCTGCACATGCCCGTACATGGTGGCGGCTTTGTACGTAGGACGCATGCCCGCCCGGGTGTTGATAAACAACTCGTCTTCGAAGCTGGTGCGCAGCTTCTTCAGGCTGTAGCTCACGGTGGACTGGCTGACGAACAGGGTTTCGGAAACCTCGGTGACGCTGCTTTGGTCGTAAACAGCGACAAACACCATCAGGTCCTGCATATCGAGCTTTCTAAGCAAGTTGCTGTTTAGCATCCGTTCCGTCCGCAAGCGCTTTGTACCGAACTCGGTACAAGACAATACAAAATGTTAACGGAACGCTCGTACCAATAGAAAGCTCTGTCGGACCTTTCTCTGTTTGAGGTGGGACAAATAATGTTTACAACACGACCTCAGCGAATATGCCGCGCGTAATGCCGGGGATCGAAGCGCAGTACGATCAGCAGCATCACCACCACCACGGCCGTCAGTGACCACCAGGCCCACTCGAAGCTGCCCAGCTGGTCGCGGATCATCCCGGCAATCAACGGCGACAACCCGGCGATCAGGTAGCCGATGCCCTGCACAAAGGCCGTCAGGCCACCGGCGCGGCGCGGGTTGTCGAGGTGGTCGAGGGACAGGATCAGGCTCATCGGAAACAAGCCGCCAATCCCCAGGCCGAGCAAACACGGCCACAGCAGGCTCAGGTATTGCGGGCTCAGGATCAGCCCGCAGAAGCCGGCGATGATCAGCACCAGCAGCACCGCGACCACACCCCGCTTGTCCCTCCGGCGGTTGGCGATGGCCGGGGTAATCAGGCCGGAGACCACTTCCATGGCCGTCAAAAAGCCCAGCAACAGGCCGGCGTTCTGTTCACTCCAGCCTTGTTCCACGTAGTACGGCGCCAGCCAGGCCAGCACGCAGGTGTAGGACGCGGTACCGAGGCCGAAGAAAATCGCCAGCAACCAGGCCCTGCGATTGCCGAAGAATGACGCCTGCGGGCCTGCGCCGGCTTGCGGCAGCGGCGGCAGCACCGAGCGTTGGGCGTACCAGAACACCAGCGCCAATACCGCGAGAACCGCCCAGATGGCCAGGCCGATGCGCCAGCTGCCGGTTTGCATCTGGATAAACGGCGAGAACGAAGCGGCGAGGGCCGCGCCGCCCATGATCGCGGTGACGTACAGGCCCATGAACAGGGAAACGTTGTCGCTGAAGCGCGACTTGATCAAGGCGGGCATCAACGCCTGGATCATCGCGATCCCCACACCGGCCGCGATGGCGCTGAAGATCAGCTCAACCGCCGAGTCCAGGAACAACCGGGAGACGGTGGCCAGGCCGATCACCACCAGCGACAGCACAATGCTGCGATGCTCGCCGAAGCGTTTGGCCACGCCCATGCCAAAAAACATCGCCAGGCCCATGGCCATGACCGGCAGCATGGTCAGCAGGGAGGCCGTGCTGAAACTCAGGGCCACATCGGCGCGAATCGACGACAACAACGGGCCGACGGCGGCCATCGACGGGCGCAGGTTGAGGGCAACCAGCACAACGCTGATCATCAGCCAAACGGCGGTGGCGGGTTTTGCGCGGACGTTTTCCATGGGAAGGCCTTGAACTGACAAGGGCAGTATTAGGCCGGGCGTGGGGGAGGGCGGCAAATGAGAAAGTCGTTGGGGCTATTGAAAAAATGCATCTGCTGACACGGCACAAATCAACAGGTAGGAGCTGGCTTGCCTGCGATAGCGGTGGGTCAGGCAACACATCTGTGTCTGATAGACCGCAATCGCAGGCAAGCCAGCTCCCACAGGGAACAGTGGTGCTCTTGAGTGTTTCTACACCGCCCGGATCACATGCTTGATCTCCTGAAACGCCTGCAACCCCCACGGCCCCAGTTCGCGGCCAATGCTGCTCTGCTTGTAACCACCCCACGCCGTTTGCGGGAAGATCACCTGCGGCGCATTGATCCACACCAAACCCACCTGCAAAGCATTGGCCACTCGCTCAGCCGCTTCCACGTTGCTGCTCAGCACGCTCGCGACCAGGCCAAACTCACTGTCATTGGCCAGCGCCACCGCCTCGGCCTCATTGGCAAAACTGCGCACGCACAGCACCGGGCCGAAGATCTCCTCGTTCCACAACGCGCTGTCCAACGGCACTTCAGTGAAGACCGTCGGGCGAATGAAATACCCATGAGGCAAATCCGCCGGGCGCCCGCCGCCACACAGCAGCTTCGCGCCGGCTTGCAGGCCACGTTCGATATGCCCCAGCACCCGCTGGTACTGCGCACGGTTGACCAATGCGCCCATTTCCACGTCTTCGGCAAACGGGTCCGCCACGCGAATGCTCTCGGCCCTGGCCTGCAAGCGGGTGAGAAACTCGTCCGCCAGTTCGTCGGCCACCAACACCCGGCTGGTGGCGGAACACATCTGCCCGGCGTTGAAGAAACCACCGCCGCAGGCCAGTTCCACGGCCAGGTCGAGGTCGGCGTCCGCCAGCACCAGCAACGCGGATTTGCCGCCCAGTTCCAGGCTCACACCCTTGACCGTTTCGGCGGCGCGCTGCATCACCTGCACGCCCACGGCATTGCTGCCGGTGAAGGAGATTTTCGCGATCCGTGGGTCAGCCGCCATCGGCGCGCCCACCGCCAGGCCAGTGCCGCAGACCAGGTTGAACACACCGACAGGCAAGCCCACCGAAGCGATGATCCGGGCCAGTTCCAGCTCTGCCAGCGGCGTCACTTCCGAAGGCTTGAGCACCACGCAGCAACCGGCCGCCAGCGCGGGGGCGAGTTTCCAGGCGGTGGTCACCATCGGGAAATTCCACGGCACGATCAGGCCCACCACGCCGCAGGCTTCACGGCGTACACGGGCGCTGAAATCCTCAGTGGGCAGTACCACCGGACGGTCCTGGCTGGCATCCATTTCGTCGGCCAGGTTCGCGTAATAGGCAAAGGTGGCGATCACGTCATCCACATCGATGCCGGCTTCAAACAGCGGCTTGCCGTTGTTGCTCGATTGCAGTTGCATCAGGTGTTCACGCTCTGCGCTCACACCCTCGGCGATCTTGCGCAACAGCGCGGCGCGGTCGCGGCCGGTGCTTTTTGACCAGCCCGGGAAGGCCGCGCTGGCGGCGCCGATGGCCTCAGTCACCGCGCCTGCATCACCCACGCTCACTTGGGCCAGGGTGGCCTCGGTGGCCGGGTTGATCACGTCCAGCACGTCATGGCCGGCACGCCACGCGCCATTGATAAACAGCCCATTCAATACCGCGCTCATACCGCCACCTCCTTCATCCAAAGCCCCTGGTCGATTTCAATCAGCGTCGGGCCCTGGCGATCAGTCGCGGCACGCAAGGCGCTGCGTAATTCCTCAACACCCCGGATGCGCTGGGCAGCAGCGCCGAGGGCCTTGGCCACGCCGATAAAGTCCGGGGTGTAGATGTCCACGCCCACCGGTTCGATGGCGCGGTTGACCATGTATTTCTTGATCTCCTCATAGCCCTGGTTATTCCACAGCAGCACGATCACCGGCGTGCGCGCTTCCACGGCGCTGGCCAGTTCCGGCAGGGTGAATTGCAGGCCGCCGTCGCCGATCAGGCACACCACCGGTGCACCGTTGCCGCGCCCCAGCCACGCACCGATGGCCGCCGGCAAGGCGTAGCCGAGGGTGCCGTAGCCGGTGGAGGAGTTGAACCAGCGGCGCGGCTGGTCGAGGTTCAGGGTCAGGTTGCCGGTGTACACCGGTTGGGTGGAGTCGCCCACCAGTACGGCGTCGGGCAGTTCGTCCAGGACGGTGTTGAGGAACAGGGTTTGCGCGCGGGTGGCGGCGTCCCAGGTGGGTTCCAGTTCGCTCCACAGGCGGGCGACGCGGCGGGCGCCCCAGTTGCTGTCCCGGGCGGCCAGGGGTTTGTTGCCCAGCTCGGCAAGCAGTGCCTGCGCAGCGATTTGCGCGTCGGCTACCAGCGCGACTTGCGGCGGGTAATTGCGCACGGTCTGGTCGGAATCGATGTCGATGCGCAGCAGGGCGCCGGGAATGTCGAAGCCGCCGGCGAAGGTCACGTCGTAGTCGGTTTCCGCCAGCTCGGTGCCGATCGCCAGCACCACGTCTGCCTCGGCCACCAGCGCGCGGGTGGCGACCAGGGTTTGGGTCGAGCCGATCAGCAGCGGGTGGTTGGCGGCCAGCATGCCCTTGGCATTGATGGTCAGCGCCACCGGCGCGCCGAGGGCTTCGGCCAGCTGCGTCAACTCGGGGGCTGCGTCGATGGCACCGCCACCGGCGAGGATCAGCGGACGTTTCGCCGCTGCGAGCAACTGGCTCATCTGCTTGACCGCCGACGGCGCAGCGCCAGCGCGGGAAACGCTGACCGGTTCGCTGCCGAGCAACGCGTCGGCGTTTTCCACCAGCACGTCCAGCGGGATTTCGATATGCACCGGGCGCGGTCGTCCGGCCTGGAACAGCGCAAATGCCCGGGCCAGTACACCGGGCAACTCGGCCGCCGACATCAAGGTATGGGAGAACGCCGCCACGCCCGCGATCATCGCGTTCTGGTTCGGCAGCTCGTGCAGCTTGCCGCGCCCGCCGCCCAGCTGGCTGCGGGACTGCACGCTGGAGATCACCAGCATCGGGATCGAGTCGGCGTAGGCCTGGCCCATGGCGGTGGTGATGTTGGTCATGCCGGGGCCGGTGATGATGAAGCACACGCCGGGCTTGCCGCTGGTGCGCGCATAGCCGTCGGCCATGAAGCCGGCGCCCTGTTCGTGGCGCGGGGTGACGTGGCGGATGCTCGAGCGCGCCAGGCCCCGGTAGAGTTCCACGGTGTGCACGCCGGGGATGCCAAACACCTGGTCCACGCCGTAGCCTTCCAGCAGGTTGACCAATACTTCGCCGCAGGTCGCCATTGTCGTCGCTCTTATTGTTGATAAAGGCCCGTATTGGAACGGCTGGCCCGTAGCGGCAACAATCGATAAAAAGTCATACTAGCCATGTCCTCACGTCATGGCTGCGCCCTTATGAAACGTCTTCCGCCGCTGCCGGCCCTGCACACCTTTTGGGTCACGGCCCAGTGCTGCAACTTCACCCGAGCCGCCGAGCAATTGCACATCACCCAGGGCGCGGTGAGTCGGCAGATCGCCGGGCTGGAAAGTCATCTGGGCTATGCGCTGTTCCAGCGCCAGGCTCGTGGCTTGAGCCTCACCGAAGAGGGCCGCGAATGGTCACTGCGGGCGCAGCAGGTGTTCGGCCTGATCGGCGAGGCGGTGGAGCAGATCGGCACCCGCCGCGAGACCTTGCAGCTCAAGGCCTCCACCTGCGTGATGCGCTGGCTTCTTCCACGGCTGATGCAGTGGCAGCAGGAACGCCCGGATGTGCCGGTGGAGTTGACCACCACCGTGGCCTACACCGTCGACTTTCGCCGCGAGCAGTTCGATGCCGCGGTGATCTACGCGCCGATTGCCGAGCAGTCGGCCCAGGCCCGGCATCTGTTCGATGAGCGCCTGACGCCGGTGTGCGCGCCGGCCTTGCTCGGTGGCTTGCACACGCCTGCCGATTTGCAGCAACAGGTGTTGTTGCACCCTACGCGGGATGAGCGCGATTGGGCGTTGTGGTTGAAAGCGGCGAATACACGCTTGAGCAATCTGGCCCAGGGGCATCATTTTGAAACCCTGGACCTGGCGATGACGGTGGCGTCCCAAGGCTCGGGCGTGGCGATTGGCGACAGCGCGCTGATTGGCGAGGACCTGAAGGCGGGGCGGTTGGCGACGCCGTTTGAACTACGGGTGCCGACGGGGATGGGGTATTACCTGGTGTACCCGCCGGGCACTGAGCCCTCGGCGGGGTTGGAGCAGCTTATGGACTGGCTGGTGAGCCAGGCACAGTCGCCGTCACAATGAAGATCAAAATGTGGGAGCGGGCTTGCTCGCGAAGGCGCCGGGTCAGCCAATACATCTGTTGACTGACACACCGCATTCGCGAGCAAGCCCGCTCCCACATTTTTAGTGCGCGTCAGCCTTAGTAGCCGACGGTAAACCGCTGGCGTGAATGCTTCGGTGTTTCCACTTCATCAATCAGCGCAATCGCAAAGTCGGCAAAACTGATCCAGCTGCGGCCTTCACTGCTCACCAGCAATTCATCCTGGCCCAGGCGGAATGTGCCGGTGCGTGCGGTCTCGACGAACTCCGCCGAAGGCGACAGGAAGGTCCAGTCCAGGTCTTTTTCCTGGCGCAGGGTATCGAGGAAAACACTGCCGGCGCTGGCTTCGGCTTTGTATTCCTCGGGGAAGCCCGGGCTGTCGATCACTCGGCTGCCGCCCGGCAACAACAGCGAACCGGCACCGCCGACCACCAGCAGGCGCTTCACGCCGGCTTTTTTCACCGGGTTGATCACCGCTTCCGGCGGCAGGGTGGCGAAGTGCGCCGCACTGATCACCACGTCGTTGCCGCGGATGGCCTGTTCCAGCGCCTGGGCATCCAGCGCATCGACTTGCTTGGCGGTGACGCCAGGGCGCGCCCCGATCTTGTCGGTATTACGTGCGATGGCCGTGACGGTGTGCCCGCGACGCAGCGCTTCTTCCAGCAGTTGGCTACCGGCACGACCGGTGGCACCAATGATTGCGATCTTGCTCATGACGTTCTCCAGTACGGTTAAGGGTTGAATCAACTCACCACTGCATTTCGCCCTTGGCGACTTTGGCGCCCAGTTCCAGGGTGCTCTCGTCACCCAGGTTCGGGTAACGCTTTTGCATCGCCGCAATCAGGGCGGCGGAGTCCTTGGCCTTGGCGGTTTCTTCGTCAAAGGCCTTGATGTAGTCGGCGGTGAACGCCACGGATTTGAGCGACGGCGTACCCAGGTAGTGACCCGGAATCACCGTGCGCGGTTTCAAGTCCTGGATACGTTGCAGGGTGGCCAGCCAATCGGTGTGGGACTTCGCGGTCTGCGTATCGGCCATCCACACATGAATGTTTTCCGCGACGACTACACCACCGACCACCGCCTTGATCGACGGGATCCACACAAAGGTGCGGTCCGGTTGTGCGCCGTCGAGGCCGATCACCTCCAACTGCTTGCCTTCGAGGGTCAGGCTGTGGCCCTCAAGCACCTGGGGAATGACGGCTTTGCCAGGCTTGTCCGCGCCCAGTTTCGGGCCCCAGAACGCCAGTTTGTGTTCAACGGTGGCCTTGATATGGTCCACCACCGGCTGCGGTGCCAGGACTTTGGCCTGGGGGAAGGCGGCGGTCAGGGTATCGAGGCCGAAGTAGTAGTCCGGGTCGCCGTGGCTGATGTAGATGGTAGTCAGGCGCTTGCCGCTGGCGCGGATTTTTTGCACCAGTTGCTCGGCCTGGGTCTTGCCGAATTGGGCGTCCACCAGGATCGCATCTTTGTCGCCGCTGACCAGTACCGAGGTGACCGGCATCATCGCGGTCTCGCCCGGGTTGTAGGCGTCCAGAGTCAAGTCGGCCGCCATGGCGTGCGCGGCGAAGGCCAGGGAGGCGGCGGCCAGGGCCACGCGCTTGAGCGGGGAGAATCCAAACATGTGCAGCTCCAGTCATCGGTAAGGTGTGGACAGAGCTTAGTTGCACCAAACGCTACAAAAAATGCGATGCTTGGACATAGTTTGTTTCTAAAAGCGGGCAAATCATGGATCGTCTTCAAGCAATGCGGGTGTTTGTCGCGGTGGTGGACTTGGGCAGCCAGTCGGCGGCAGCCGACCATCTGGACCTGTCGCGCCCGGTGGTGTCGCGCTACCTGGCGGAGCTGGAAGACTGGGTCGGCGCGCGCCTGATGCACCGCACCACCCGCAAGCTCAGCCTGACCGCCGCCGGCAGCGAAACCCTGCCCCGTTGCCGACAGATGCTGGAGTTGTGCAGCGACATGCAGGCCGCCGTCAGCGAACCCGACGAAGCGCCTCGCGGCCTGCTGCGCCTGAGTGTCAGCACCTCGTTCGGCCAGGCGCAACTGGCCGATGCCATGGCCGAATACGTCAAGCGCTACCCGCTGGTCAACATCGATATGCAGATGCTTGATCGCACGGTGAACCTGGTGGATGAGCGCATCGACCTGGCGATCCGTACCAGCTTCGAACTGGACCCCAACCTGATCGCCCGCCGCCTCACGCTGTGCCGTTCGGTGATCTGCGCATCGCCCGCTTACCTGCTGGAGCATCCGCAACCGCGGCAGGTACAGGACCTGGCCCGGCACAATTGCCTGACCCACTCCTACTTCGGCAAAAGCCTGTGGCACTTCATGGAAAACGGCGAGCCGGTGTCGGTGCCGGTGCAGGGCAATATCAGCGCCAACGAGGCCAGTACCTTATTGCGGGTGACGCTGGCGGGGGCAGGGGTGTCGCGGCTGCCGAGTTATCAGGCGGGCGACTACATCCGCAGTGGCGAGTTGATCCGCTTGTTGCCCGAGGCCGAGCCGCAGCAGATGAACATCTACGCGGTGTACGCCTCGCGCAAGCATATGCCGGCGGCGCTTCGCAGCCTGCTGGATTTCCTGGTATTGAGGTTTCCGGAAGAGCCGGTGTGGGACGTCGGTCTCTAAGCCGACATAAACAGGTTGAATGTCGCCCGATAATGGCGACTTGCCCCAGCTGACCTATGCTTATCAAAGCACCTTCTTGATCGGATCAGAGGTCAGCATCATGTCGATCAAAACAAGAAAGTACCTGATGATTTTCACCCTGTGCGCCGCCGCCACCGCGCTCTATGGCACTGCCGCCTACCGCGTCGAACAGACCCGCATGCAGCCGGGGTTCGCCTCCAGCTGCAATCACGGTCAATGCGTAGGCCACATGGCTGCCTTCAGTTCGCTTCGCTAGAGGCCTGGTCGGCTTTCAACTGCTCCCGAAACGCCTTCGGGGAGAACCCGACGCGTCGGCGAAACAGCCGTGAGAAGTTGGTCGGGTCGGAAAAGCCCAACACCTCCGACATTTCATTGATGGTCATGCTGGTGTAGGTCAGCAGGCGCTTGGCTTCCAGCAACTGGCGGTCGTGCATGATCTGCAACGCGGGCTGCCCGCCCAACTCCCGACACGTACCGTTCAGGTGTGAGACCGAGATCCCGAGCTTGTGGGCCAGGTCTTCGATTTTCGGGTGCTCGCGATAATGTTGCTCTACCAGCTGGGTGAACCGGCGGAAGTATTCGCGGCCCCGCGGTGCTCGTGGGTGGCGACGCTGGATGGCCTGGCGGCTGATCCACACCAGCAGTACGCTGACCAGGGCGTGCATCATCATGTCCCGCGCCGGTTGGTCGCTGGCGTACTCCTCCTGCAGGCGCGCAAACAGGCTGTTGAGGTAGTCACTGTCGTTGCCGGCAGGGTAGCTGCCCAAGGCGTTCAGGCCATCCAGCGCGGCCCCCAGTTGCCCCTGCAAATGCGCCATCAGCGGCGCGGCCAGGGTGACCACAAACCCCTCGACGTTTTCGGAAAAGCGAAAGCCATGCACGCATAACGGTGGCAGCACCTGCAGCGTCGATTCATTCAGGGTGCTGCGCTGCCCCTCGATCTCCAGTTGTGCCTGGCCTTTGTGCACGTAAAGCAACTGGCACAGGTCCGCATGCCGGTGGGGCTGGATTTCCCACTGGTACTCACGGCTGCGCCGGGAGATGGTTTCACAGTGCAACAAATCCGGGGTCGGCCATTGCTGGCTCTCACCGTAGAGTTTGAACACTGGAATCGCGGCACTGGCAGTTTTGGTCATGGCTTCATCCGATACTTCGGGAGAGTTGTGCGGTAATCGCCCCAATTGGCGAAAAGCGCAGCTTTGGGCTCAGTTTTCACCTTCTTATGCCGGGCACTCAAGTGAAAAATGCCAGCAACACCTTCAATGACAACTCTTTCACCGGATACGTTCGGATGAAGCTTGCGGGCCATAAAAATAATGAAAACGCTGAAAACCCAAGTCGCCATCATCGGCGCCGGTCCCTCGGGGCTGCTGCTCGGTCAACTGTTGCACAACGCCGGGATCGAAACCCTGATTCTTGAGCGCCAGACGCCGGATTACGTGCAAGGGCGCATACGTGCCGGGGTGCTGGAACAAGGCATGGTCGACCTGCTGCGCCAGGCCGGCGTGAGTGCGCGGATGGATGCCGAAGGCCTGGTGCATGAGGGCTTTGAGCTGGCGCTGAATGGGCAACTGACCTATATCGACCTCAAGACGCTGACCGGCGGCAAGACGGTGATGATCTACGGGCAAACCGAAGTCACCCGCGACCTGATGGCCGCGCGCCAGGCCAGCGGCGCGACAACGTTGTATGAAGCCGGCAACGTGCAGCCCCATGATTTGAAGAGCCCGGAGCCGTGGCTGAGCTTCGAACATAAAGGCGAGCAGTACCGGCTGGACTGCGACTACATCGCTGGCTGCGATGGATTTCACGGTGTGGCGCGCCAGTCAATTCCCACCGAGGCATTGAAAGTCTTTGAACGGGTCTATCCGTTTGGCTGGCTGGGCATCCTCGCCGACACCCCGCCGATCCACGATGAACTGGTGTACGCCAAGCACGAACGCGGTTTTGCCCTGTGCAGCATGCGTTCACCGACCCGCAGCCGTTATTACCTGCAGGTGCCGGCCGATGAGTCGGTGGACGACTGGTCCGATGAGCGCTTCTGGGATGAACTGAAAACCCGCTTGCCCAGCTCACTCACCGAGCAACTGGTGACCGGCCCGTCCATCGAAAAGAGCATCGCGCCACTGCGCAGTTTTGTGGTGGAGCCGATGCAGTACGGCCGCCTGTTCCTGCTCGGCGACGCTGCCCACATTGTGCCGCCCACCGGCGCCAAGGGTTTGAACCTGGCGGCCAGCGATGTCAGTACCTTGTTCAATATCCTGCTCAAGGTGTATCGCGAGGGCCGAGTGGAATTGCTGGAGAAGTACTCGCAGATTTGCCTGCGAAGGATCTGGAAGGCCGAACGGTTTTCCTGGTGGATGACCTCGATGCTGCATCAGTTTCCTGAGGCAGACGGCTTCAGCCAGCGCATCGCCCAGAGCGAACTGGAATACTTCGTCGACTCCGAAGCCGGTCGTAAAACCATTGCAGAAAATTACGTCGGACTTCCTTACGAGGCTATCGAATAGTCAGCTATCTAGTACACTGACGAGCATTCCCGTGGGCCTCCTTTTCCCGCGGGCCCTTGCTCGCAGGTTCTGCCGTGACCAACCTCAATCAGCCCGCCACACCCGCCGTGCGCAGTGTCCTTGTCGCCTTGATGATGGCTATCTTTCTCGGGGCTTTGGACCAGACCATCGTCGCCGTCTCCATGCCGGCGATTTCCGCCCAGTTCCATGACGTCAACCTGCTGGCCTGGGTGATCTCCGGCTACATGGTGGCGATGACCGTGGCGGTGCCGATCTACGGCAAGCTCGGCGACTTGTACGGGCGCCGGCCAATGATGCTGATCGGCATGGGGCTGTTCACCCTCGCGTCACTGTTCTGCGGCATGGCCCAGAGCATGGAGCAACTGGTGCTGGCGCGGATCCTCCAGGGCATCGGTGCCGGCGGGATGATTTCGGTCAGCCAGGCGATTATCGGCGACATCATCCCGCCCCGTGAGCGCGGGCGCTACCAGGGTTACTTCAGCAGCATGTACGCGGTGGCGAGCGTGGCCGGCCCGGTGTTGGGCGGCTACATGACCGAGTACCTGTCGTGGCGCTGGGTGTTCCTGATCAACCTGCCGCTGGGCGCGGGCGCCTGGTGGGTGGCCCATCGCACGCTGGTGGGGCTGCCGGTGCCGCAACGCAAGCCGGTGATCGACTACCTCGGCACCTTGCTGATGATCGTCGGTTTGACGGCGCTGTTGCTGGGTATCACCGAAATCGGCCAGGGCCATCATTGGCGCGATGATGAAGTGCTGGGGCTGTTGGTTTGTGCCGTGGTGGCGTTGACGGTGTTTGTGTGGCACGAGCGTCGGGCGCGGGAGCCCTTGTTGCCGATGCACCTGTTTGCCAACCGCAGCGCAGTGTTGTGCTGGTGCACGATTTTCTTTACCAGCTTCCAGGCGATTTCCCTCACGGTGTTGATGCCGCTGCGTTACCAGACCGTCACCGGTTCCGGTGCCGACAGTGCCGCCTTGCATTTGCTGCCGCTGGCGATGGGTTTGCCGATGGGGGCGTATTTTGCCGGGCGCATGACCTCGGTGACCGGGCGTTATAAACCGATGATCCTGATTGGCGCCTTCCTGAGCCCGATCGCGATTTTCGGCATGGCGTTGAGTGCGCCTCAGGCGGTGGCGGTCACCAGTCTGTTTATGTTGCTGTGCGGGATTGCCGCCGGGATGCAGTTTCCGACTTCCCTGGTGGGTACGCAGAACTCGGTGGAGCAGCGGGATATCGGGGTGGCGACCAGCACCACCAACCTGTTCCGTTCCCTGGGCGGTGCGGTTGGGGTGGCATGCATGTCGGCGCTGTTGCTGGCGTTGTTGCAGGACTCCAGTTTTGCGCACCTGGCCAGTGGGGCGCTGGTCGCGGAAGGGAGTTCGGGGAATGTGCTGCTGGATGGCTTGAATGCGGCGCCTGGGCCGGCGCAGGATGCCTTGCGGGGGGAGTTGTTGATTACCTTCAGGCATTTGCTGATGGTCAGTGCCGGGGTGTCGTTGTTGGGGTTGGCGGCGGCGATTGCCATGCCTAATCGCGTGTTGCGGGGGCGGGAAGACAAGGCCAAATAGTTGGAACAATGAAGATTAAATGTGGGAGCGGGCTTGCTCGCGAATGCGGTCTGTCAGTTGATAAATAGGTTGGCTGATACACCGCATTCGCGAGCAAGCCCGCTCCCACATTCGATTGCGTTCCAGCATTTAAATAGCTGACCTTCACGGGCTGTAATACCCCACAGCCACCATGAAATGTCCGGTTTTGCGCAAATACGCATGCTTGTTCTCAACCTTTCCGGTCACCGGATTTTTCCAGCGGTACTTGTATTCCCCCTGATCCTGCTCGGCCATGACCGCCAGGATCGGCTCACCCACCGGCTTCCCGTCGGGATCCTTGATCTTGCTGAAATCCGTATTCACCAGCCGCGGAGTCGTGCCATGGGCCACGTAGCGCTGAGTGTCGAGGTCAACCACAAACACATACAAATCGTCCTGTAGAAAACCACCCTGCATGGCGTTGATGGCCTTGAGCGTCCCAACCGGGTCTTTCTCCAGCGCCTTGACGGCTTTGTTTCGCAGCGCTCTGGCATGTTCCGGCGTCGCCCGCGGCAGGTAGTAGCCAACGGCCAAAATCCGCTGCCCGACGCGCTGGTAATACACATGCTTGCGCTCCACCTTGCCGTCATTCCAGTTCTGCCACCGGTAATCGGCCTGCTGGATGCCACTGCCCTCAGGCACCGCCAACGCCTCCTTGAACGACTTGTTCAGATCCGGCCCCAGTACCTCGGAAACATTGCGCCCGATCAACGCAGAAGAGGGCCCGCCACTCGCCAGCAGCACGCCCTTGGTGTTGACCACGAACACGTAACGGTCCTGGTCGACGAATTCACCCTGGCGGCTGAACGCCGCAAAAGCCTTGTCACCATTCGTCTGGTAATACGCCAAGGCCTTTTCCAGCAAGGCCTTGGCGGCTTGGGCATCCGCCTCCTCAGCGGTGGCGGCGTGCACCTGGCCAACACATAACAGCAGCAGCCAGGTGGCTCGGAGCATTGCCTTCATTACCCGTCCCTCGATCTTGTTGGTGTGCCAAGAGCGTAGACGGTTTGCCGGCAAATCAGAACGGTTTGGTCGGCAGGTATTTGCCATCCAGGGTGATCACCGCGCGGGAGCCGCCGTCCGGGTCTTCGACCTTCTTGATGTCCAGCTTGAAGTTGATCGCGCTGATGATGCCGTCGCCAAATTGTTCGTGCACCAGGGCCTTGAGGGTCGAACCGTAGACCTGCAGCATTTCATAGAAACGGTACATGGTCGGGTCCGTCGGCACGCCGCCCGGAAAGCTGCCGCGCAGGGGCACGGTTTGCAGCAGGCGGCTGGCGTCCTGGTCGAGGCCAAGCTTGTCGCAGACCACATCGGCAGCGTCCTTGGGCAGCGGATGCTGGCCGAGCAGGGCGGCGGTGACGAACGCCAGGCTCAGGCCGGTGCCGTCGGTGAGGTCCTGCCATGACAGGTTCTTGCGCGCCTTGATGTCGATGACGGTGTCGGCCAGGGCCAGGCGTGGGGATTGGGCGAATTGGGATTGCAACATGGTGATGTCCTCTTGGGTTTGAATAAGGTTCAGGCGGCGTGGGCACGGGTGGCCGGGTGGTCGAGCAGCGACATGAAGCGCCCGTTGCGGCCATCCAGGGCGTCGATGGCGCCGCTTTCGATGTCGTAGACCCAGCCGTGCAGGCTCAGCCGGCCTTGTTCCAGGGCCAGGGCCACGGAAGGGTGGGTCTTGAGGTTGGCCAGTTGGGCGACCACGTTTTCCCGTACCAGCGAGTTCAGCCGGTCGGCATCCGATGCGTGAGTGCGGGCGGCATTGATCACCTTGGCCGACTCGGCGTGGCGCAGCCAGTTGGCCACGGCGGGCAAGTGGTCGAGGCATTTGCAGGTGGAGATCGCGGTCATGGCACCGCAGTCGGAGTGGCCGCAGATCACGATGTCGCTGACGCCGAGAACGGCCACTGCGTATTCGACGGTGGCCGACACGCCGCCAGGCTCCGGCCCGTAGGACGGGACGATGTTGCCGGCGTTACGGATCACAAACAGGTCACCGGGTTCCTGCTGGGTCAGCAGTTCCGGGACTACGCGGCTGTCGGAACAAGACACGAACAACGTGCCGGGGTTTTGCGTGGTAGCCAGGTGTTTGAACAGGTCGCTGCGTTGGGTGAAGGCTTCACCCTGGAACTTGCGAAAGCCGTCGATGAGATCTTGCATGGTGGTTCTCCTTGCGTCGCTGATGGGGCAAGGATGGAAGTTTTCAGCTATAGCGTCCAAGACCGGCTTATTATGGTTTCTATAAGTCATGCCTATAGTTGGAGCGCCTTCCATGTTGCTGCGTCATATCCGCTACCTGCTGGCCGTTGCCGAGCACCGTAATTTCACCCGGGCGGCGGAGGCGCTGCATGTGTCGCAGCCGACCTTGTCGCAGCAGATCCGGCAACTGGAAGACACTCTCGGTGCGCCACTGCTGGACCGTTCCGGCAGAAGCGTCAGCCTGACCGATGCAGGCGAGGCCTATGTGCGGTTTGCGCGCCTGGCCTTGCAGGATCTGCAGGCCGGCACCCGCGCCATGCATGACGTGCAGGACCTGAGCCGTGGCAGCTTGCGCCTGGCGATGACGCCGACATTTACCGCCTACCTGATCGGGCCGCTGCTGGCACGATTTAACGGGCTGTATCCGGGGATTACAGTGAGTGTCGAGGAGCTGACCCAGGACCGCATGGAGGCGGCACTGACGGAGGATTTGCTGGATATCGGCATCGGTTTTACCGGCGAGCATTTGCCGGATATCGAGTGTGAAGGGGTGTTTGTCGAGGCGTTGAGCGTAGTGGTGAGCGCCGGTCATTCCGGCATTGATCGACAGTCGTGGCTCCAGCAGCCGTTGGTGCTGCTGAATGCCGGCTTCGCCACGCGTCGCTATATCGATGAGTATTTTCGCAGCCAGGCGGTGAAACCGCTGATCACCATGGAGGCCAATTCCATCAGCGCGATTATCGAAATCGTACGAAATACGCAGTTGGCGACCATCCTGCCCAGCGCGATTGCCCAGGTGCAGCCGGGGTTGCAGGCGGTGCCGCTAAGCCCGCCGTTGCCGCAACGCACGGCGGCGTTGCTCAGCCGCAAGGGAGGCTATCGCAGTGCGGCGTGCAGGGCGTTTGTCGAGCTGGTCAGGGCGCAGCCAGCCACTGATTGATGATGCCGTCATACACGCCGGTCACCGTGCTCAAGTGCAGCCACTGGTCCACGTAACTCTTCCATGCGACATCATCGCGGGGCAGCAGGAACGCTTTTTCGCTGTACTGCATGTACCGCTCGGGATTCACCGCGCACAGTCCCGGCTTGAGCTTCTGCTGATACCGCGCCTCGCTGGCGTCGGTGATCATCACGTCCGCCTTGTTCGCCAGCAGTTCCTCGAAAATCGTCACGTTATCCGGGAACAGCGTCAGTTGTGCCTTGCCCAAATGCGCCCGCGCAAATACTTCATTGGTGCCGCCCGCAGGCTCGATCACGCGTACCTGCGGCTGATTGATCTGCTCCACCGTCTGATAGCGCTGCACATCGGCGCAACGCACCAGCGGGATCTTGCCGTCGACGCCCAATGGTTGGCTGAAAAACGCCTTTTTCTGCCGCTCCAGGGACACTGAAATACCACCCACCGCAATATCACAGCGCTGGGCCAGGAAGTCCGGCATCAGGGTTTTCCAGGTGGTCGGCACCCACTTCACCTGCACCCCAAGGCTCTTGGCCAGGGACTGGGCCATCGAAATGTCGATGCCTTCGTAGCTGCCGTCCGGGCGTAAATAGCTGTAGGGCTTGTAGTCGCCGGTGGTACAGACGCTCATTTCGCCGCGCTGGAGCACTTCATCCAGGCGCGACGCGGGGCTGTCGGCCAGGGCCTGGGCAGACAGGCCGGCCAGCAGGGGAAGGGTCAGCAATGCTTTCATGCGGTCGGGTCCTTGGGCATGGGCAGGGCCGCCATTATTTGCAAATGTTTAGCCACGGCACAACCAAACTCCATCAAGACTGGATTTAACGGCTTAACCTCGCGTGTGAGGCTGCCCGGCATCTCTTTACTGTGAATCCCGCATGGACGGTTCCCCCGACACACACCCTGAGACATCGCCAGGCGCCACCGCGTCCAGCCGTCCGGATGGTCGTCGAGTCACCGCTGATGCCCTCCCTTCCGAACTCGCCTTCTGGGCGCTCTGGCACTGCCGCCACGCGCGCCCACCGGACACCTTTCTCCTACGTTGATTTGCCCGAATGGATGCCCCGCGCATCTGCCCGGCAGCGCCCGCGCGCCTGCCTGACGCGAACGTATGAGAATGCCCATGAGCACGCCCTTTGCCACCCTGCACGAAGCCCAGTCCTTTCTTGAGCAGAACCCGGATATCGAGATGTTCGAGCTGTTCATCCTCGACAACAACGGTGTGCCTCGCGGCAAACTGCTGCACCGCGATGAACTGCTGGCGGTCTATGAAAGTGGCCGGCCGCTGCCGAGTACCATCCTCGGCCTGACCATCAATGGCGACGACGTGGAGAACTCCGGGCTGGTCTGGGAAGTCGGTGATATCGACTGCCGCGCCTACCCGGTCAGCGGCAGTTTGCAGCGCATGCCGTGGCGCCTGATCCCGACGGCAGCAGTGCAAGTCAGCATGCACCCCACCGAAGGCATGCCCGCTACCGTGGCCGATCCCCGGCACCTGCTGGCCAGGGTGATTGACGACCTCAAGGCCGACGGCTATTACCCGGTGATGGCGGCGGAGCTGGAGTTCTATTTGCTCGACCAGAAACCCGACAGCAACGGCCGCCCGCAACCGGCGCGGGATGTCGACGGCGGGCGCCCGCGCTCGACCCAGGTCTACGGCCTGCGGGAGCTGGAGCAGATCGAACCGTTCCTCGCCGACCTCTACAGCGCCTGCAAACTCCAGGGTATCCCGGCGCGCACGGCGATTTCCGAATACGCCCCGGGCCAGGTGGAAATCACCCTGGAGCATCGCAGCGATGCCCTGCAAGCCATGGACGAGGCGGTGCGTTACAAGCGCCTGGTCAAGGGCGTAGCCCACAAGCACGGGATGACCGCGTGTTTCATGGCCAAGCCGTTCGACGATCTGGCCGGCACCGGCATGCACATGCACGTCAGCCTGGCGGACCGCGACGGCAATAACCTGTTTGCCAGCGAAGCACCCGACGGCACGCCGCTGTTGCGCCACGCGGTGGGCGGCATGCTCAGCACCTTGCTCGACTCGTTGCTGATGTTCTGCCCCAACGCCAACTCCTATCGACGCTTCCAGACCAACAGCTACGCGCCGCTGGCCGCGACCTGGGGCGTGGACAACCGCACCGTCACACTGCGGGTGCCCGGCGGGCCGGCGTTTTCCCGGCATATCGAACACCGTATCTGCGGCGCCGACGCCAACCCGTACCTCGCGGCGGCCGCGATTCTGGCCGGTATCCACCGGGGCATCCGCGAACAGCGCGACCCCGGCGCGCCGGTGGAGGGCAACGGTTATGCCCAGGCCAAGGAGTTGCTGCCCACCGATTGGCTGACCACCTTGCGTGCGCTTGAAGGCTCGGTTTGGGCGCGTGAGGCGTTCGGCGGCGAATTCCTCGGCGTATACCTGGCGGTCAAGCGGGCCGAATACCGTCAGTTCATGGGCGAGGTGGGCGAGCAGGATTGGCGCTGGTATCTGCACCAGGCCTGAAGATGAAGGCGCTGATCACAGACAGTTAACAGACAGGCAGCGGGCTGGATACTGGTTCTGCATTAACGGCGAACAATCCTTCGACCTTTTTTTCACGAGACGGTGGTTAAGCTGCGAATGTCTGATCCATTAACAGAGTCGTGTGATGCCGTCGCAACCGCCGTCTTCCATCGAGATTGAATTTGCCGAACGCGCTGGCCAGCAGCATGCCCTGGTCTGCGCCGACACGCGTCCGCCGGGGCTGTTGCGGCGCCTGGGGTTGTGGCGCGATGAGCAATTGGTGCGCCGTGCACTGAAGATCGCCGGCGAGCCTGGGCTGATTCTCGACCTGGCGTGCGGCTCCGGGCGCTTTTGGCCGGTGCTGGCCGAGCACAGCAACCGGGTGATCCTGGCGTCGGACAATTCCCAGGACATGCTCGACCACGCCCGTACCCACCACGCGCCGGGCTTGCTCAAGCGGATCAAGACCTTCCAGGGCTCGGCATTTTCCATCGGCCTTTCGGCCAACGCGGTGGACTGCATTTTTTGCCTGGAGTTGTTTCGCCATGTGCCAACGGCAGAAGGGCGCCTGGCCCTGCTCGGTGAGTTTCATCGGGTAAGCCGCGACACGGTAATTGTTTCGGTCAACAGCGACAGCGGCTACCGGGCGTTGCAGCCTGGCCCGGCGGCAGTTGCCAGCCACCGGGCGCAAGTGGAGGCGGAGTTTCGCCTGGCGGGTTTCAAGGTCCTCGGTCAACAGGAGTTCATGCCCGGCTCAGCCATGTGGCGGGTGTATGTCCTGCGTAAGAGAGGATAAGTACCGACTGTCGGACTATTCTTCAGCTCCTATAAGAGTTTTCATGGCGGATGCTGTACTGCGAATGCTCGCAACTCCCTTTCGCGATATATACTGCGCGCCATTCTTCAAGGGAGAGCCGTGTGGCCATCGATATTCACTGGATCTGCGACAACGATAGCCTCGGCCAGCACTGCGCCGAATGGCAGCAGTTGCCATTCGTCGCCCTCGACACCGAATTCATGCGGGTCGACACTTTTTATCCCATTGCCGGGCTGATCCAGATCGGTGATGGCGTGCGCGCTTACCTGATCGACCCCCTGACCATCGACAACTGGCAACCCCTGGCCGCCTTGCTGGAGAATCCGGCGGTGATCAAGGTGGTACACGCGTGCAGCGAAGACCTGGAAGTGTTGCTGCGCCTGACCGGCAGCCTGCCGGTGCCGTTGTTCGACACGCAACTGGCGGCGGCCTACCTGAACCTCGGTTTCTCCATGGGCTATTCGCGGTTGGTGCAAGCCGTCCTCGATATCGAGTTGCCCAAGGGCGAGACCCGCTCCGACTGGTTGCAGCGGCCATTGTCCGAGACGCAAATCAGCTACGCCGCCGAAGACGCGGTGCACCTGGCAGAAGTCTACACACGCCTGCGCCCGAAGCTTTCCGACGACAAATACGCCTGGGTCCTGGAAGACGGTGCCGAACTGGTGGCCAACCTGCGCCGCGAAGTCGACCCGTACGAGGTTTATCGCGACGCCAAGCTCGCCTGGAAACTCTCCCGTGCCCAGCTCGCCGTATTGCGCGAACTGTGCGCCTGGCGCGAACAGCAAGCCCGTGCCCGTGACCTGCCGCGCAACCGGATCATCCGTGAGCACTCGTTATGGCCCCTGGCCAAATCCCAGCCGGATAACCTCGCCGCGCTGGGCAAGATCGAAGACATGCACCCGCGCACCGTGCGCCAGGACGGCGAGTTCCTGCTGGGCCTGATCAAGCGCGCCGGCAGCGTGCCCATGGACCAGTGGCCACCGGCGGTTGCCGAGCCATTGCCGGTGGACGCCGCCACGCTGATCAAGCAACTGCGCGCCCTGGGCCAGGCCGAGGCCGAACGCCTGGACATGGCGCCGGAACTGATGCTGCGCAAGAAAACCCTTGAAGCCCTGGTCAAGAGCGGCTACCCCGAGGGGCCTTACCAATTGCCAGATTCGCTGCGTGGCTGGCGCCGCGAACTGATGGGCCAGGCGCTGCTGGACAGCCTGGCCACTGCCGGAGAACAGCCTTGAAACGTATCTGCTCCATCTATCGCAGCCTCAAACGAAACGAGATGTACCTCTACGTGCTGAAAAGCGATGCACTGGAGCGCGTGCCGGAAAGTCTGCTGGCCGCCTTCGGCAAGCCGCACCACGCCTTCGACCTGGTGCTGAGCCCGGAGCGCAAGCTGTCCCGCGAGGACATCACCGTGGTTCTGGAGAACCTCGAAAAGCAGGGTTACCACCTGCAAATGCCGCCGGCCGAGGACGAGTACATCGAACACTTGCCCGAAGAGCTGCTGCGACGCAATGACCCGATGTGATCGGTCAGTGCCCCGTCCGGGGCACATTCATCAATGGAATTCAATTTTTGGCGGCGGCCGCACGGTACAGTGAACTGGACCGGCGGCCGCCTGCAGTGTTTTTGAAAGGTTTGAACCATGCGCGTTCTGATTGCTGAACACGATCACCCGCTGTACGCCCGGCTGCTGCGCGAAGCGGCGCCGGACCTTGAGGTCATGACCAGCGGCGACTCCGCCGAATTGTCGCGCCTGGCGGCCGATTGCCCGGTGTGGCTGGGCCAGCCGGATCTTCTGGCCACCTTGCTGCGCCAGGGGCACCAGCCACAATGGCTGCAATCCACCTGGGCCGGCATTACGCCGCTGCTGGCCGACGGCCTGCCGCGGGATTACCGCCTGACCCGCGCCGTGGGCATTTTTGGCCAGGTGATGGCCGAATACGTGCTGACTTACATGCTTGGCCATGAGCGTGAAGTGCTGGCGCGGCTGGTCAGCCAGGTCGAGCGCAAGTGGGATAACCGCATGGGCCAGAGCCTGGCGGGGCGCAAAGTGCTGATCGTCGGTACCGGTGATATCGGCCGCAGCGTTGCGCAATTCCTGCAGCCGTTTGGCGTTGAGCTGTACGGCATTGCCAGTGAGGCCCGTGAGCAGGCGCCGTTTGTCGAAGTTGCCGGGCTCGACGCGTTGCCGCGCCTGGTGGGTGAGGTGGACTACGTGGTCAACCTGCTGCCTAACACACCGAACACCCACGATTTGTACAATGCGGCGCTGTTCAAGCAATTCAAGCCGACCGGGTTGTTCATCAACGTCGGGCGCGGCGTGGCGGTGGTCGATGCAGACCTGGTGGAAGCGTTGAAGGAAGGCCATCTGGCCGGCGCGGTGATTGACGTTTGCCGTCAGGAACCATTGCCCCAGCGCCATCCGTTCTGGACCGCCTGGGGCTTGCTGCTGACCGGGCACAGCTCGGCGCCGACTTCGCCGGGGATGATGGTGCAATTATTTGTCGAGAATTTGCGCGCGTACCAGGCGCAGGAAACGTTGCGCGGCGAAGTGAGTTTCGAGCGCGGTTACTGACAGCGCGAAGGCCCGGCAACGCGTGTTGCCGGGCGCTTACAAATTTCTGCAAACACTAATCAGATGTTCGTTTCGCAGGCCGTATGTGAGGCTCGTACCCCTCTCCAGATGGGTACATTCTCATGTTGAATGCTGGCACTGTGTCTCTCCCTCCACGGGTAACTCCGCAACTTTCCCTGCTTTCTACCGAGCCGGCGGAGCTCTCTCTATTACCCTCTGCTCTGGGTGCTACGGCCGATCGCGATACGCAGGCCCTCGCCCCAGTCCCCCGGCAATCCGGTCTCACCGCGGCGTTGGGCGACCGCGAGAATCTGCGGACACTGGGCCAGAAGCTCAACGAAATCGCCAGCCGTCTTGGCGTGAATGCCAGCCCTCAAGCGGTGCTGGCCGCGCTGCAAACGACACCGATGCAAATACACCCCGACTCGTCCTACCCGACCCAGGCGGGTAAAGCGGCGACGGTAGAGACCTTTCTCGGAAGTATCGGCTTGGGGTTGCCCACCAATCATTTTCAGCTGACCGGTCATGCCCACGCGGTGAGTGATAGGGCACTGGAGCATCCGCTCGGCAATTTTGGCGGCGGGTTGTCCTGGCCTGTTCCCATGAGCGCCGCTGAACAACGCAGGGTACTGGCGGCGGCTACCGACCATGGCAGCCAGAACCCCAATGCACCGCACATCGGCGCAAGCGTGGGTGTACTGGAATATCTGAACGCGAACCAGCCGTTGTCGGGCGAGGCATTGGCTGATCCTGCCAAGGCACTCGAAACCCTCGTCAGCTCCACCCGCGGGCAGGCACTGGGGCAAGCCATACAAGACCAGCTTGGGGGCGCCGCCTCCGAGACCAGCGTGAACGAGTACGCACTGAGTGCGATCCATCTGCTGCTTGACCCGGAGTCCATCACGGCGCCGCACCGTAACCGCGTGGCGGGTTTCGACCTCGCCCAACAAGCCCATTGGGGCAAGCCGGCTTCGACAGTGCTCGAGCGCCTGAGCACTTACCTGCACGAAAATCACAAGACCAGTCCCGAGATGGCCAAGGCCGGCGCCTATTTGTTACTGGCACGAAAGGCGCCCGAGTTTTTGATCAAGGACATCCCCGACCGCGTGACCTACGGCAGCCCGGCCTGGGTAAGCCTCGCGGTCGCAGCGGCGGCCATAGAGGCGCAGTTCCCCGGAAAGGTGGCGCACATGACCTTTGCCCAAGTCATGTCCAGCGCGGAAAACGCGATCCTGACGAATCGAGCCGCCGCCGAACATGCACAAAAGGCGGCATTGGTGGACTGGGCCGTGGTCAACGGGATCGTCACATGCCAGCCAGGTGATCATTACAGCGACGATGAGATAGACCGTGCAAGGACGGCATTCAACGCACAACTGAAGTCGACGCTTGCGGCTACCGGTTTGTTGGAAGCCGAGATTCCAAGCCGTAAAGACATTGCGTTGGCCCATTTGAAGGAGCGGTTTGGCGAACACGTACCTTTTGAAGAGAAACGACTGAAGGTCGTTGACTCGAAACAACCGTCAGCCCAACCACTTTATGATCCGAACCGGGCGCCCGGCGGGCTTTTCTCGTTGTTGGACATCACCATGAGCGGACTTGGCCAATACCCATGGGAAACCAGGGACCCGAGCATTGCCGAGGCAATCAAAGGCAAGAGCCTGGATTTCAGCGTGAACAAAATCTTCAACGAAGAATTTGAACAAGCAATCACTTCTCGCCAGCAAGGGGTTCGCAGCGTCATCAGGCACCTTGTCGCAACACTGCCCTTGGTCGACCGGGAAAACCTGGAGTTTGCAAAGCTCGAGTTTTTTCAGAAAAACACTTATGAACTGGGCCTCGACTTCATCTCGAAAAAACGGCAGGGCGCGGAAAACAAACTGTGGGTCAAGGCCACCGGAAGGAATGGCAACACCGTTTATGAAATTGATTTGAACGCAGGTGCAATCAAGTCGGTGCCGGCCTCGGAGTTAACAACAAAACGCGAGCGGCAGGCCAACAAGGAGTTCAAGACGGAGCCCTTCAAGCCCAAGACCGTGAGCGAGGCTGCCCTTGGCCAAAAGAGCCAGGACGGCTTGTCAACGCCGCCCCCCAGTTTTTCCAGTGCGCGAACCCAGCACATTGCCGATGCCTTTGTTGAGCATCTTGATCTCGACAGTGATGACATAAAAACCTATGCCCGGGGTGTCACCTCGTTCGATAAACAAATGGCAACCGAGTGGAACGTCACCCACTTTTTTCTTGACCTGATTCCGCTCAGGTCCGCCATCGTGAATTTTTCCAGGGGCAACCACCTGGAAGGTGCCAGTGACCTGGCGCTGGATGTCTTTGGTTTCGTCACGGCGGGCGCGGGTGTGGCGGCGAAAGTGACGAAGGCGGGGGCCAAGGTCGCGAGCGCCGCCGCCAAGGCCATTCAAGTGGCAAAAGTCATCGGTGTGGCTGCCATTCAAGCATTCAACCCATTGGATGGCTTCAGCGAACTGGTCGCGGGCGGTGCCCGGTTGCTGGGCAAAGGCGCCAACTTTGTATGCGCCACGGGTGCAGAGGTGGTCAACAAGCTCAGGGGCGCGAGCGGCAGCTATGACCTGTTGAAGGCTGCGAGTAAACACTATGACGCAGCAGCGACGGGTACCTTCAAGGTCGCCGGGCAAAGCGTTGATGGAGGCGCGGTGCTCCAGAACGGTCGATGGTATGCGTTTGATGTGGACAGGATGCGGCCTTACGGCAGCCCTCTTGAAGGCTTCACCGCAAAAACGAGCGCGATGGATGGGGCGATCATCACCACGCCTGCCGAGCCGGGCAGCGCCCTGAACAACCGGTTGCTTGGCGACTACAGCGTGGCCGAATCGAAAATAGCCGGGCTTGCGCGCAACAGTCAGGGGATCTATGTGGCGGCGGACGGTCACTTGTCCCACATCCGCCATACCGATACTGCCGGCAACACTGCGGTCTACGAAGTGCGGCAAGTGACTCGCACCGCCGACGGTGCCGTACAGGCGCAGATTTATCACAACAACCGGCAAACGCCGCTGCTGGTGCAGCACCTTCAGGGGGACCAATGGCAGCGCCTGGGGGCACGCGGCGGTAACCCGCCTTCTGTGGCATCAGACCTGGGGCCGGAAATTGGCGGGGGCGGTGAGGGGACGATCTACGACAGTCTCGACGGGAAAAGTGTCTATAAGGACTATGGCCCTTCATCCATGACTTCTGCCGACGACTTTGTCGATAACGAGACCCTGTGCCTGAACAGCTATTACGGTGACGGCTTTGCAACCACGATATTTGAAAATGGTCGCCGTTATTTGAAAATGGGCAAGCTGGACGGGGTGGATGTAAATACCCTGGCAAGGGGAAGTTTGCCCCCAGAGGCCAGGCTTTTACTGGATGACGCATTTCGGCGCATGGAACAGAAAAATCTTTACCACAACGATCTGCAGTTAAGTAATTTCCTGTATTCAGCGAGGGATAATAAAATCTATCCAGTGGACTTGAACGCAAACGGTCTTGAAGACATGACACCGTTTCTCGCCAGTATGTACAAGCGTGATCGAGACGAGCTGCGCAGGGCCTATTACGCGCTGATCGCCAAGGCGTAGCTGCACTTGTGGCCGGTGTACCCTGCTGTGATCGCAGCAGCAGGGTTTTGACGTGACCGTCAACGACTGCCAGAGCGTGTTCAGTCCTGGTGGTTGAAGTCGCCTTCGGACACCAGCTCGTTCAATGGACGACGCGGGCTCGGGGTTTCCCGGGCTTGCAGGTAGTCGGCCAGGGTCGATTTGTCGCCGAGCTTGCCAATCGCCACCGCAGCGTGCAGGGCGTAACCTTCAGGAATCTTCAGTTCCTTGCGGGTCAGTTCCTGGTCGAAACCGGCCATGCCGTGGGTGTGCCAGCCGCTGAGGCTGGCTTGCAGCGCCAGGTGGCCCCAGGCCGAGCCGGTGTCAAAGGTGTGCCACAGGGCCGGGGTTTCTTCGGTGGCACCAGGCACGGCAAAGGTCGTCTTCGACGCGACGATCACCAGGGCCGAGGCATGCTGCGCCCAGCCACGGTTGAATTCGTTCAGCAGGCCCAGGAAACGTTCCCAGTTCGGCGTGTCGCGGCGCGCATAGAGAAAACGCCATGGCTGCGAGTTGTAGGCCGAAGGTGACCAGCGCGCGGCTTCGAAGAAGCTCAACAGGGTGTCCACCGGGATGCTTTCGCCGGTGAAGGCGCGCGGCGACCAGCGGTCGGTGAATTGTGGGTGGATCGGATAGTCGGCGACGCGTGGGTTGCTGCTCATTGGGCTGATCCTGATGAAAAACCGGGGTTCAAAACTACTTCGCCGCCGGGTGGCTGACAAGTCTTGTTCTACCGACAGTCGTAAGCGCTTGGCCCCGGGGGCCATGGGCACTAGACTGGCGGCCTTTTAACATACCGATATTGATGTAGAGCCATGGCCGCCAAAGTCGAACCTTTCTGGATCCGCAAAACCCTCGAACAACTCGACCAGGATGAGTGGGAGTCGTTGTGCGACGGCTGCGGCCTGTGCTGCCTGCAAAAGCTCGAGGATGAAGACGACAACAGCGTCTACTACACGCGCATCGCCTGCAAACTGCTGGACCTGAAAACCTGCCAGTGCACCGATTACCCCAACCGTCGCGCCTCGGTGCCCGATTGCATCCAGCTCACTCCGGGCCAGGCCGACCAGTTCAAATGGCTGCCGCCCACCTGCGGTTACCGGCTGGTCAGCGAGCGCAAGGATTTGCCGCTGTGGCACCACCTGGTCTGCGGCGATCGCGACGCTGTGCACCAGGAACGCATTTCCCAGTCCGGGCGCATGCTCAGCGAAGGCAGCGTGCCCGAGGATGACTGGGAGGATTACCTGATTTTTCGTGCAGGCTGAGAAGGAGTGTGTATGACGGTTGGAGCCAGGCTGGCGGCGAGCCTGCTGTTGTTGGTATTGAGTGCGACGGCGTGGGCGGCGAAGAAAGTTGACCTGGACTATCACGTCAAGCTGTTGCCCCAAAGTGATCAGGCAGAAGTGCGCCTGAGCCTGTCCCAGGGCTCGGCGGTGCGCAGCCTCAACTTCGACCTGGGCCGCGACGGCGACTACAGCGACTTCAAGGCCGATGGCCAGTGGCAAGTGTTGCCGGGCAATACCCCGGGTGACAGCCGCGGCCTGTGGCAACCGAGTGCCGACAAGGCCAGCCTGACCTACCGTGTACGCCTCACCCACGCGCGCAAGAAAGGCGTCTATGAAGCGCGGATGACCCCGAGTTGGGCGCTGTTTCGCGGCGAAGACCTGGTGCCCACTGCACGTCTGGATCAACAGGACGGCATTGAACTGGTGTCGCGCCTGGTGTTTGAACTGCCTGCCGGCTGGAAAAGCGTCGAGACGTCCTGGCCGCGCATCGGCAAGAACAAATTCCGCATCGATAACGTTTCCCGCCTGTTTGACCGGCCCACCGGCTGGATGCTCGCGGGTACGCTGGGCAGTCGCAGGATGCGCCTGGGGGAAACCGAAATCACCGTGGCGTCGCCCAAAGGGCAAGGCATGCATCGCATGGATGTGCTGACCTTGCTGACGTTTGTCTGGCCGCAAGTGCAAGCGGCATTCCCACGGCACCCGGCGAAATTGCTGGTGGTGGGCGCCAGTGACCCGATGCGCCGCGGTGCGTATTCGGCGCGGGACTCGATCTACCTCAACAGCCGTACGCCGTTGGTCAGCGAGAACGGCAGCAGCCCGTTGATCCGTGAAGTGGTGCAGGCTATCGGCCGCTTCAACGACCATCAGGGCAGCGATTGGATCAGCGAGGGCTTGGCGCAGTACTACGCCATTGAGCTGATGCGCCGCGCAGGGGGGATCAGCGACGATCGTTATGCCGCCCTGCAGGCCCGGCTGGCCAGCGAAGGCAAGGACGTGACCACCCTGCGGGTCGAGCACGCCAGTAGCGCGACCGTCTCACGAGCGGTGGTGTTGTTGCAGGAGCTGGACCGCGAGATTCGTGTGAAAACCCACAACAAGCGTTCGCTGGATGATTTGACCCAGGCGGTGATGCGCTTGAACAGCATCAGCACAAAGGAATTCGTGCAGCTGGGGGAGAGCATTATTGGCGAGTCGTCGGTAGTACTCGATACCAAACTGCTGCACTGAAACCAAGGTGGGAGCGGGCTTGCTCGCGAAAGCGGTGTATCAGAAACACAGTCAGTGACTGACACTCCGCTTTCGCGAGCAAGCCCGCTCCCACTTTTGATCGGGGTTAACCCACAGTTTTGCTGGCGTTTTCAGCCGCCACTTCAGCCTTGGTCTTGAGGTTTTTCAGTTCCTCACCGGCGCGTTCGATCTTGGTTCGCACGCTGTTCATTTCCTGGCGGCTGCGCTCCAGCAACTCTTTCGCCGAGCTATGCCCGCTGATCCCGCGTGCCAGCGCTACGCCGCCAATCGCCACCTGGATCAAACCGAAAAAGCCGCCACGGCGCAGGCCTTTGCCCATCATCACCACACCGCCAGCCAGGGAGCCGATGCGTTCCCAGCCCTGGACGTTTTGCGTGGGTTGGGGCTCGAACGGGGTGGACCGGATAACGGGTCGCAGGGTTTTGCTGTCGCTCATGATCTGTCTCCAACAAGGGCTGATTGATATGCAGCTGACTGCACACAGGCCGCGGATGTTCCCAAAAAATCAGTATTTGGGGCCCGAACGGGTGTTGTTGCCCTTGGCCAGACGGTCGTAAAGCACCACGTTGACGGTGGCGGCGAGGTTCATGCAACCGGTGGTCGGGATGTAGATCACGTCTTCACACCAGTCGCGAATCTCTTTGTCGAGGGAGCCGTCTTCCGGGCCGAAGATATACAGCGCACGGTCCGGATGGGTGTATTCGGGGAGAGGGCGGGCGCCTTCCACCAGCTCGACGGCGACGGGGATGCAGCCCAGGGGCAGGATCTTTTTCAGGTCGTCGATACCGATCAGCGGAATGTCGTGGTGGACCTTCTTGGTGTCGGTAATAAAGTCCCGGGCCCGCTCATAGCGCTTGCCGGTGTAGAACACCGAGGCCACGCCGTAGCAGCCGGCGGCGCGCATCACCGAGCCGACGTTTTCGGGGGATTTGGGGTTGTACAGACCGATGCAGCTGTAGCGTTTATTGCCCACGGGAGAGGGTGCCTTCGAGAAAAACCGCGATTATACGGGGATTGCTCGAAAGGCGGTCAGTTTGAGCGGCACGTGTTGCAACACTGTGGCAAGGGAGCTTGCTATGGCAAAGGGGCTTGCTGTGGCGAGGGAGCTTGCTCCCGCTGGAGTGCGAAGCGCTCCCAAAAAACGTGGGGCCGCTACGCAGCCCAGCGGGAGCAAGCTCCCTCGCCACAACAAGCCTTCTCCCACTGCGAGCCGAGCCATCTCCCACAGCAGGTCGTTCATTACATCGCTTCAGTCGTCTTTCTTCATCAACCCGGCCAACGCCGCAAACGGGTTGTGCGTCGCCTTGGCGATCGTCGGGCTGCTGGTGGAGCCTTCGCCGAAATACTGCTGGTCGGTATAACGCGAGTGTTCGTTGTCGTGGCAATACAGGCACAGCAACTCCCAGTTGGAGCCGTCCTGGGGGTTGTCGTCATGGTTGTGGTTGCGGTGGTGCACGGTCAGTTCGCTCAGGCGCTTGCCGGCGAATTCACGGGCGCAGCGGCCACACACGTGGGGGTACATCTTCAGGGCTTTGTCGCGGTAGCCCATTTCCCGATCGCGCTGGGCATCGGCGAGGATGCGGTCCAGCTTGGCGGTGTGGGAGGGCGGGTTGGTCGAGCTCATCATGGCTCCTGTCTTTTAGTGGATCACGGATAGCGTTGATTCTAGCTGCTTGCGGGCTAATAAACCTCCGGCTTTTTCAGGCGCAGTCATGCCGGTGAGGGGGATTGTTTGTAGTATCGACGAACTGAATTCATAAGGAGCGGTACTCATGCGGATGCATTCATGGTTGTGGGCGCTGCTGTTGTGCGCCGTCAGTGTTCAGGTCCAGGCGTTTTCCACGCCCCAGCCAGGCGAGGTGATCGATGTGGCTCTGGAGCAGCTCCACCCGACCCAGGCCGTCATCGGTTTTGATCAGATCCATTACAAGCTGGGGGTATTTGCCGAGTCGCCCAAAAAAGTGTTCGACGAATACTGTGAAACCAACGGCCAGGGCGGTGTCGACAAGGTGCCTGAAGATGCCGATCTGCATAAGCCGGGCAGCTTCACCTGCAAAGACCCGGTAGGCGCCCACCCGGCGGACATGAAAACCGTGGTGGTCGGCCCCGCTGGCCAGTTGTACCTCACTGACGGCCACCACTCGTTCAGTACCTTGTGGGAGCAGCCAGGTGCCGGCGCCAAACTGAAGATGTGGGTGCGGGTCACCGATAACTTCAGCGACAGTCCCGACCTGGCGACTTTCTGGAAACGCATGGAGCAGGGCCGCAAGGTCTGGCTCAAGGACGGCCAGGGCAAGACCATCACGCCTGAGCAAATTCCGGCACACCTGGGCTTCAAGGACCTCGGCGACGATATGTTCCGCAGCCTGGTTTACTTCTCCCGCAAGGCGTCCTACGACAAGCCGACCTCTGGTGAGGTGGTGCCGGAATTCCTGGAGTTTTACTGGGGAGGGTGGTTGCGCACGCAGATTGACCTCGGCGCGTTCAACCTGAACAAGCAAGGCGGGTATGAAAAGGCAATCGAGGCGGTAGCCAAGCGCATGGTCAGCCTGGCGCCCGAGGCATCGGTAGGGGACAGCGGCTTCAGCGCCCGGCAGTTGGGCGGCTTCACGTCACTTGACCGCAAAGAACTGAACGATACGTTCAAGAAGAAAGTGCCCTACGTTATCGACAGTAGAAGTAACTAAGTGACGAACCGGCAGGGGCGGCCTTGTGCTGTTTCTGTCGGGCGTATAACGGCTTAATATACAGTAAAGATCCGGCAAGTATCGATTTAAATGCCGTGGGGCATTTAATTGTCTTCAGGGTGATAAAGTGTTGGACTAACTTTGCCAGTTTGTTTAATGTGGCGCCTCTTGGCCTACTGCCGTTAGTGTGTTCTGTGGTGGCGTCAGGTAGTCAATACGTCAGGTCTTTCCTGGCGACTGTCAGTTTCCCGCAAGCCGGGCTTTCCTTTCACGATATCAACCCCCGTGGTTGACGTTGTGGCGTTTCAAATCAGAAGCGCTCATCCAGAGCGTACTGCTTCCAATAACCGAAGTCGGGTGGTTGAAGTGTCTGATGATCGTCGTGCAAATAATAAAAGATCGACGCGTAACCCTGTTGTTATAACTTGAAGATTCGGGATAAGTGTCCCGTGCAAGTTGTAAGTTTATGGTGCCCGTTAATAAACTTCTGATGTTCATCTCACTGATATTCACACTGCGTGAATGCAACGGCCTGCTTCAATTGAATACATGCAATTTTTTGTAGAGGCTGTTGTGTCTAAAGGCGTTGTTCTGGCGGTTTCCGCTTCCTTCCTGTTTGGTGTGCTGTATTTCTTTACCTCCCTTCTTGAACCCTTGAATGGCCAGCAGATATTTGGCTGGCGAATGCTCATCTCGTTGCCCTTCATGACGTTGCTGCTGTGCCTCTCCGGAGACTGGAAGTGGGTGCCGTTGATCTACAAGCGTCTGCGGGAGAAACCCGCATTGCTGCCTTGTGTCGTGCTCACCAGTGCCCTGGTGGGTGTGCAGTTGTGGATATTCATGTGGGCGCCCCTCAATGGCCACGGCCTGGATGTGTCGCTGGGCTATTTCCTGTTACCGCTGACCATGGTCATCACCGGGCGCATCGTTTACGGCGAACGCCTTTCCCATCTGCAAAAAATTGCCGCTGCGCTGGCGGCGGTGGGCGTGGCCAACGAGCTGTATCGCACGGGCGGGTTCTCCTGGACCACCCTGGTGGTGTGCGTCGGTTATCCGCTGTATTTCGTGCTGCGCAGGCGTTGTGGCACCGACAACCTCGGCGGGCTGTGGCTGGACATGATGCTGATGATTCCGGTCGCGCTGTGGTTCGTCCTCGGTAGTGAGCCCATCAACGAGACCCTGGCGCAGCGCCCGGCGCTCTATTGGCTGGTGCCACTCATGGGGTTGGTCAGCGCGGCGGCGGGTTATTCCTACATCCTGGCCAGCCGGCTGTTGCCGTTCAGCCTGTTCGGTTTGCTCAGTTACGCAGAGCCGGTGCTGCTGGTGGCCGTGTCGCTGATGCTGGGAGACGCCCTCAAACCGGGCCAATGGATGACCTACCTGCCGATCTGGCTGGCCGTGGTGGTGTTGGTGCTGGAAGGCTTGAGGCATTTGAATCGACTGCGCCGGTCGATCTGACCTACGACCCGCGCAGTGAATTCAGGCGGCTGTTTCAGCCCTTGAGTTTCTCGGCAATCCAGATGGTATGCCGCGTGCCCTTGTTGCCATGGGCAAACACTTGCACTTCCTCGGCCTTGAAGCCGGCCTTGCGCAGTTTGTCGCTGAACTGCTTGTCGGCGCTGGCCGACCATACCGCCAGCACGCCCTTGGGCCGTAGCGCCTTGGCGCAGGCGCTTAGGCCACCGGCGGAATACAGCCAGCTGTTGGCTTTTTGCGTCAGGCCTTCGGGGCCGTTGTCGACGTCCAGCATGATCGCGTCAAACCCCTGGGGCTCGGCCTGCAGCACCTTGGCCACGTCTTCCATACGGATCACGGTGCGCGGGTCCAGCAGCGGGCGGCCGGACTTTTCCCCCAGGGGCCCGCGATTCCACTCGACCACGCCGGGCACCAGCTCGGCAACCACCACTTCGGCAGTCTTGCCCAAATGCTTGAGCGCTGCCGCCAGGGTAAAACCCATGCCCAGGCCGCCAATCAACACCCTGGAGCCGGGCCGACCGGCGACTTTGCGGCACGGAATCTCCGCCAGCGCATCCTCGGAACCGTGCATGCGCGTGTTCATCAACTGGCCACCGTCACCGCCCTGAATCTTGATGACAAAATCCTCACCGTACTCGAACAGGCACAAGGCACCGCCGTTGTCGGGGATCGGGGTGGTGTCCAGCAGAACGAAACGTTTCATGGAAATCTCATTGGGAAGGGCATTCTTGCGCGGTTGGGAGTAGCCTTACGACTTTACGGTCAGGCCATGGAGCCATCGATGAAGTGCAGCATTCTAACGGTCATTGTGTGGAGCGCGCTCGCCCTTGGCGGTGTGGCCCAGGCTCAGGAGTCGCAAACCGTGCCGATTACCCCCGCGCCTACGGCGGGTTCACCGGGTACTGCAACGCCCACGCCTTATCCGCAAGTCACGCCACCGGCAACGCCAAAGGCGGCCGGCAGCGGTGAGCCATTGTTGGCGCCGATCGTGCTGCCCGCGCCGCCGAAGGACCAGACGATCCCCGGCTTGCAGCAAAACGACATCAAGCCCAAGACCCCGGGCGGCTAAAACTGCTGGGACAGCAATTGCCCGTCCGCCATGCGCAGGCGCCTGGACAGGGCGATAGCAATCGCACGAATGATCTTGGCCGCGATTTTCGGTGCATCGTTGAGCATCTTTTCCAGGGAATCCTTGCCCAGGTTCAATAGCACGCAATCGCTGGCCGCCACACAGCTGGCGGAGCGGCGCTCGCCGTCCAGCACAGCCATCTCGCCAAAGGTCCGCCCGCTGCGCAAGGTGGCGATAGTCAGGCGCTGGCCTGCATGGTTGGTCTTCTGCACCGCCACCTGGCCTGAGTGAATGATGCACATGAAGGTGCCCGCGTCGCCCTCGAGGAAAATCACCTCATCGCGGGCGATGCTGCTGATGTTGAAATAGCCCGCCGCTACGTGGAAGTCTTCCGGCAGCAATGGGTCGAACAGCCCGCAATCCATCAGCATGTCGCGGATTTCGTTATTGAGTAAGGTCGGTTCTGGCATGAGGCTTACAGTCTTTGTCCATAAATCGTGCAGGGCACGCCCGGCGGTCAAGTGTTCAGACCGGCCCGCCAGGCGGAGTTCCTTAAATCAGCCCCAGCGCCTTGAAAACAAATGCATATTCGAGTGCTACGTCACGTAATCCCTGGTAACGACCACTCATGCCGCCGTGGCCGGCGCCCAGCTCGGTCTTGAGCAGCAACAGGTTGTCGTCGGTCCTGGTGTCGCGCAGCTTGGCCACCCACTTCGCCGCTTCCCAATACTGCACGCGGCTGTCGTTGTAGCCGGCGATCACCAGCGTCGCCGGGTAGGCTTGGGCGCTGACGTTTTCGTACGGTGCGTACGCCTTGATCCGCTCATACACCTCGGGCTCCTGCGGGTTGCCCCATTCGTCGTACTCGGTGATGGTCAGCGGCAACTCGGGGTCGAGCATGGTGTTGAGCACATCGACGAACGGCACTTCGGCAATCGCCGCCTGGAACAGCTCCGGGCGTTGATTGAGCACCGCGCCGATCAACAGGCCACCGGCGCTGCCGCCGCTGATGGCCAGTTGCTTGGAGGTGGTCAGGCCCTGGGCGATCAAGTGTTCGGCGCACGCGATAAAGTCGCTGAAGGTGTTTTGCTTGTGCTCCTGCTTGCCGCCGCGATACCAGGCCTCACCCAGTTCGCCACCGCCGCGTACATGGGCAATGGCGAAGGCCACGCCACGGTCCAGCAGGCTCAGGCGGGCGTGGGAGAACCACGGGTCGAGGCTGTGGCCGTAGGCGCCGTAGCCGTACAGATACAGGGGCGTCGGCTTACCCAACTGATCGCGTCGGACGACAAGACTGATCGGCACCTGAGTGCCATCGGCCGACGTTGCCCACAGGCGTTGGCTGACGTAGTCGTCGGCGTTGAACACGCCCAGCACCGGGGTTTCCTTGAGCACTTGTTGTGCGCCGCCGGCCAGTTCCAGCTGACGAACCTGGGCCGGGCGGTTCAGCGCCTCATAGCGCAGGCGGATCTTGTCGCTGGCAAATTCCAGGCTGTTTTGCACATAGAGGCTGTAGGCCGCGTCCGGTAACTCTACGCGATAAGCGGCTTGCCCCTGTGGGTGCACTTCGATGATCGGCAGGCCGCCGATCCGCAGGCTCAGGGTCATGGCCCGGGCATTGAGGCTTACGCCATCGAGCATTACCGCGTCGTCGTGGGGGATCAGGTTCAGCCAGTCGTCCTGGGTCGGCACACTGCCGGTGTCGGCCGCCTGGAACAGCGCAAAGTTGATGCCGTCACGGTTGCTGCGGATAAACCAGGTCCACTGGTCGTCCAGCTTGCCGTGGTCGACGTCATATTCATGGCCTTCGACCCGTGGCGCCATGCAGGTAAACGCCTGCTGCGGCTTTTCGGCGTCCAGGGCCCAGATCTCGCTGGTGGTCTTGCTGCCCAGGGCCAGCAGCAACTGACGCTCGGAGCTGGAGCGGTAGCAGTGCAGGAAGAAACGTCCGTCAGGCTCGTGGAACACTTCTTCGGCGGCAGTGCCGTCCAGGCGATAGCGATACAGCTTGTGCGGGCGATGGGTGTCGTCCAGTTCGGTGAAGAACAGGGTCAGGCTGTCGTTGGCCCAGGTCATGCTGCCATCGCAGTCTTCAAACTCCAGTTCGCTGACCTTGCCGGTGGCCAATTCCTTCACGTAGAGGGTGTAGATCTCTTCGCCGCTGGTATCCAGGCTGTAGGCCAGGCGCTGGTGGTCCGGGCTGATGCTGAAGGCGCCGAGGGAGAAAAAGCCGCCATTGGCCAGTACGTTCGGATCCAGCAGCAGCTCTTCCGCGCTTTCGTCGACCTGTTGGCTGTCGTCCGCCGGGCGCGGGCAGCGGTAGTGGCGGGCGTATTCGTCGCCGGCGGTGGTGCGGGTGTAATACAGGTACGGGCCCCAGGGCGAGGGCAGGGACAGGTCGGTTTCGAGAATGCGGCCCTTGATCTCCTCGAACAGGGTCTCGCGCAGCGCCTGCTGGTCGGACAATTGTGCTTCTTGCCAGGCATTTTCCGCCTTGAGGTAATCGAGCACCTCGGCGCTGTCACGCGCTTGCAGCCAGGCATACGGGTCGGTGCCTGGGGCCTTGCGGGCGATCGGGGCGGCAGTGATGTGGGTCGATGGGGGCATGGATCACTCTCTGTCTGGCGGTTGGCCGACGGCATTGCAGCCTCGGCACTGAAAAGCCGTTATCATAGCGGCCTGTTTGCCTACCTTGCCATGGACACCATGACCGAGAACGACTATCTGATCGCTTGGGGCCTCTACGCCTTCGCAGCCCTGGGTTGCCTGTTGGTGTGGTTTGCCATGACCCGCTGGATGTGGCGCTGGCTGCGCGAGCCGCTGCGGTTGCTGGTGGCGGTGCTGCTGTTCAGCCCGACCATCGTCGACCCGGTGAAGACCCAGTTCGCCCCGGCCGTGGCCATCACCGCCCTGGACCTGGTGCTCAAGGTCGGCAACAACGCCTGGCGGGCGATTTCCGATCTGTTCATGTATTGCATGATCGCGTTCGGCGTGTACCTGGTGTTCGTGCTGATCCGCTGGCCCATCGAGCGTGCCGCCAGGGTTCGTCGTGAGCAGAAGGCCGCCGCTGCGGCAGCCGCTGCCGCCGAGCCGGAGGATGACGACGAACCCTTCGCCGATGAGCGTTACGGTCGCCCGGCACCTGTCAGCGGTATGCGGGTCGAACCGCGCCTTTAACGTTGTACGCCCTGTATCGAGAAGCCTGGCATGTGTGAATTATTGGGCATGAGTGCCAACGTACCGACCGATATCGTCTTCAGCTTCACCGGGCTGATGCAGCGCGGCGGACGTACCGGGCCCCACCGCGACGGTTGGGGCATCGCCTTCTACGAGGGCCGTGGCCTGCGGTTGTTCCAGGACCCGGCGGCCAGCAGCGAATCGGAAGTCGCGCTGCTGGTGCAGCGTTATCCCATCAAGAGTGAAGTGGTGATTGGCCATATCCGCCAGGCCAATGTGGGCAAGGTGTGCCTGTCCAATACCCATCCGTTCGTCCGTGAACTGTGGGGCCGTAACTGGTGCTTTGCGCATAACGGTCAACTGGCGGACTTCAACCCCCGCGCCACGTTCTACCGCCCGGTGGGCGATACCGACAGCGAAGCGGCGTTCTGCGATTTGCTCAACCGAGTCCGTGAAGCGTTCCCGGAACCGGTGGACATCGAACAGGTGCTGCCGGACCTGATCGCCGCCTGCAGCGAATACCGCAGCAAGGGCGTGTTCAACTGCCTGCTCAGCGACGGTGACTGGCTGTTCTGCTATTGCTCGACCAAACTGGCACAGATCACCCGGCGTGCGCCATTTGGCCCCGCACGGTTGAAAGATGTCGACGTGATCGTCGATTTTCAGGCCGAAACCACCCCCAATGACGTGGTGACGGTAATTGCCACCGAACCCCTGACCGAAAACGAGACCTGGACCCGCTACGAACCGGGCCAGTGGAGCCTGTGGCGACGCGGCGAATGTGTCAGCCAAGGTAAAACGGAATAAGGACGTCGAATATGTTGCTCAGCTATTTGCGACTGGTGTTGTTTGCCGTGGGTCTGTTGGTCGGTGTGCAGGTGCCGGGGTTTATCAGCGACTACGCCAAGCGCGTCGAAGCCCACTTGATCGAAGCCCAGACCGGCTTGCGCGGCTTCGATGCCACGGCGCAACAGTTCTTCAACGGTGACTTGCAGGCGCTGGTGGCCCATTACCGTGCCAGTGACGACCCGGTGTTTCGCAGCGATGCCAACAGCCTGGGCACCTTGCTCGACCGCCAGGTAGCGCTGGATAAGCAGTTCCAGGCGATGCAGGGCCCGTGGTACATCCGCGCGCTGCAAGTGGCGGTGGCCGCCGACCCGGCGATTCGCCAGGAAACCTGGAACGGCTACAGCTACATGCTGTTGCTGACCCCGGAAGCCATGGGCTGGGGCCTGGGCGGGGCGATGTTGTTGTCGTTCGGCATCGAGTGCCTGTTCCGCCTGATCGACTGGGTGGTGTTGGGCGGCAAGCGCCTGCGCCAGAGCCGACCGATTGAAGAGCGGGACCTCAAGGGGCTTTAAAGGCTGACGCGGTCAAATTGTGGGAGCGGGCTTGCTCGCGAATGCGGTGCGTCAGTGACATATTGGGTGGCTGGCACACCGCATTCGCGCACACGCCCGCTCCCACAGTTTTAAATCGGTTCCTTCAGTGGCATGGGTTTGCTCAACACCATCAAGTCCTCGCCCACCTTCTGCGCATACTGCTGCACCACGCTCTGGCACAGCGCCACAATCTCCTCCACCAACTCCACGCCCACTCGCCACGACACCACCACCTGCAGGTTCGGCGGCCGTTGTTCCATGGGCAGCATGGTCAATTCACCTCGTGCCAGCTCTTCACTGACCAATACGGGCGGGAACGCACCAATCCCGAACCCGTCCCGCAGCAGGCGGGTGATCGCTGACACCGAGTTCACACAGTTCATCCGTGGGGCGGATACGCCGTTAGCCTGCATCAGGCTGAGCACGTCCTGGTGCGGACAGGAGTTTTTCGAGTAGGTGATGATGCGCTCCTGGGCCAGTTCGGCGAGGGACGCGTAGTCGCGGTTGTAGATCGAGTGGCTGGCGACGATCCAGCCCATGGGGTGGCTGGCCAGTTCCAGGCTGCGCAAGGTTTCCTGGCGCAGCAGGTCGGTTTGCAGGATCAGGTCGAGAAAGCCTTTTTGCAACTGATCGCTGAGGTTCAGCGCGGTATCGGCGACCAACTCGATTTCTACCCGCGGAAAGTTGTCCGTCAGTTCTGCCACCAGCGCGCTCAGCCAGGTGTGGATCACCGTGTCCATCACTCCGATGCGGATACGCCCGACCTTGCTGCTGGTGGTTTCCAGGGACTGCTTGAGCCCTTGCATGGTCGCCATCATCTGCTCGGCATAATCGAGCACCTTCAAGCCTTCCGGCGTCAGGCTCACACCTCGGGAATCGCGCAGGAACAGCTTCACCCCCAACTCGCTTTCCAGCACGGCGATGCGGCTGGAGATCGAGGCCTGGGTGGTGAACAGCTTCTCTGCCGTGAGGCGAAAGCTCTTGAGCTTGGCCACCCAGACGAAGGTTTCGAGGAACTTCAAATTCATGGGATCAACTTTTCTTATGCATGGATTGTTTTTTATTAGTTGGACGCAGCGTGCCGCAACCGCCAAAAATCGAGCTGTCTCACGATAAGCGTCGTTGGGGCTCGGGACAACATCGTTGCGAGATCTTGGTAAAAGATCCCACACTACAAAAAAATAAAGCCTACAGGAGCCCTACCGTGAGCCGCCTGCTATTGAACTGCGACATCGGCGAAAGCTTTGGCAACTGGACCTTGGGTCTGGACGCCGAAGTCATGCCGTTCATTGATTGCGCCAACGTAGCCTGCGGTTTCCACGCCGGCGACCCGAGCATCATGCGCAAGACCGTCAGCCTGGCCTTCGAGCATGGCGTTCAGGTGGGCGCGCACCCGGCGTACCAGGACCTGCAGGGTTTCGGCCGCCGCTCCATGGCCTACACCCCGCAGGAAATCCAGGACCTGTTGCACTACCAGGTCGGCGCCCTCGACGGTATTTGCCGGGCCCAGGGCGGGCGGGTCAGCTACGTCAAACCCCATGGCGCGATGTACAACGACATGATGGCCAAGCCTGCGCAATTGCGTGCGGTGATCCAGGCCGTGGCGGCCTACGACGCCAGCCTGCCATTGATGCTGATGGCCACCCGTGACAACAGCGCCGCCCAGGCCTTGGGTGACGAATATGGCGTGACCCTGTGGTTCGAAGCCTTTGCCGACCGTGCCTACGACAGCGCCGGCCATCTGGTCTCCCGCCAGTTGCCGGGCGCGGTGCATCATGACCCGGAAAAGATCATCCAGCAGGCCTTGATCATCGCCCGGGGAGAACAGTTGGTCGCCAGTGATGGCAGTCCGTTGCACCTGCAAGCCAATACCTTGTGCGTGCATGGCGATAACACCAGCTCAGTGGCTGCCGTGCAGCGCATCCGCGAGGCGTTGACCCCAGCATGAAGCCACGGATTGAAGTGGTGGCCATCGACTGCCTGATGGTGCGCCTGTTTGAAGTGATCGCCGAAGACAACATGCCCTGGATGCTCGCCGCCACCCGCCGTTTGCGCGAAGGTTTTGGCCCGGCGCTGGTGGACCTGGTGCCGTCCTACACGACCCTGATGGTGCACTACGACCTGCTGGCGCTGGACCCTGGCCAGGCACGGGCGTTGATCGACCAGGCGCTCAAGGAATTGCAGCCCGAACCCAAGGGCAGCGGGCGATGCCATGTGTTGCCGGTCTGGTATGACCTGAGTGTCGGCCCGGAGTTGGCGTTGCTGGCGCAGCGCAGTGGCCTGGCAGTGGAGGAGGTGATTCGCCGTCACAGCCAGCATGAGTACCAGGTATTCGCCTTGGGCTTCGCCCCGGGGTTTGCCTTTATGGGGCTGGTGGATGAACAGCTCGCGACACCGCGGCTCAACACCCCGCGCAAGCGGGTGGCGGCGGGCAGCGTGGGCATCGCCGAGCGGCAGACGGCGGCTTATCCGGTGGTCTCGCCAGGTGGCTGGAACCTGATCGGCCGCACACCGGCCAAGTTGTTTGACCGCGAACGCGACGGCTACAGTCTGATGCAGCCGGGGGACACCGTGCGTTACGAAGCGGTCAGCCATCGCGAATTCATCAACCTGGGTGGCGATGACACACCGTTGGAGGCCCAGGCATGAGCCGCTTGTTGATCGAGGCCAGCACCCCGCTCTGCTTGTTGCAGGACGCTGGACGTTTTGGCGTAAGGCACTTGGGCGTGACCCAGGGCGGCGCGCTGGATTGGGTGTCGATGTCGTGGGCCAATTGGTTGCTGGGCAATGCCCTGGATGCGCCGGTGGTGGAAATCACCTTGGGTGGCTTCACCGTGCAGGCCGAGGACTATTGCCTGCTGGCGCTGGCCGGGGCGGACTTGGGCGCGTATGTCGACGAGCGCGCGATCAGCCCGGGGCGCAGCTTTATTCTGCAAAAGGGCCAGCGCTTGCGTTTTACCCAGCCTTTCAGCGGTGCGCGGGCTTACCTGGCAGCGCCGGGCGGGTTTGATGCGCCGCAGGTGCTGGGCAGTTGCGCCACGGTGGGCCGTGAAGAACTGGGCGGGCTGGATGGCTTTGGCCGGTCACTGGCCGAAGGTGCGCAATTGACCTATTCGGGCGTGGGCGGTGCGATGCAGGTGTTGTCCGCCGGGCAATTGCCGAAGCTGGATTCCAAGGCGCCACTGGAGGTGATCCTCGGGGCGCAGATCGGTCAGTTTGGCGGGCAGAGTCTGTTTGATGTGTTCAACAGCGAGTGGACCCTCGACAGCCGTGCCGACCGCATGGGCATGCGCTTGCTTGGCACGCCGCTGGAGTATCAGGGGCCGTCGCTGATCTCGGAAGGCATCCCGCTGGGGGCGATCCAGGTGCCGCCGGATGGGCAGCCGATTGTGTTGCTCAATGACCGGCAGACCATTGGCGGCTACCCACGATTGGGCGCGTTGACGCCATTGGCGCTGGCGCGGCTGGCGCAGTGCTTGCCGGGGGAGAAGGTGAGGTTGGCGCCGGTGGTGCAGGAAACGGCGCATCGCCAGCAAGTGGAGTATTTGCAGTACCTTGCCAGAAACTAAAGACCGCCGCAGGACAAAATGTGGGAGCGGGCTTGCTCGCGAAGGCGGTGTATCAGCCAATATATTCGGTGACTGACACTGCGCTTTCGCGAGCAAGCCCGCTCCCACATTTGATCGTGGTTGTCTGGGAAACAACTTACTTCGACAAAAAGCGCATCCCTTCCTCAAGCCCGCGCAACGTCAACGGAAACATCTGGTCTTCGATCAAGTCCCGGACAATCCCGGTGGACGCCGTATAGCCCCAGGTATCTTTCGGGTACGGATTAATCCAGATCAGCTTCTTGTACTTCTCCATGAACCGCTGCATCCACACATACCCGGGCTCTTCATTCCAGTGCTCGACGCTGCCGCCGGCCTGGGTGATTTCATACGGCGCCATGGCCGCATCGCCGATAAAGATCACTTTGTAGTCGGCACCGTACTTGTGCAGCAAATCCTGGGTCGAGGTGCGTTCCGAGCCCCGGCGCATGTTGTTCTTCCACACCGATTCATAGATGAAGTTGTGGAAGTAGAAATACTCCAGGTGCTTGAACTCGGTCTTGCACGCCGAGAACAACTCTTCGCAAGTCTTCACATGGGCATCCATCGAGCCGCCGATGTCGAACAGCAGCAACAGCTTGATGGTGTTGCGCCGCTCCGGGCGCATCTGGATATTCAGCAGCCCGGCATCGCGGGCCGTATGGTCGATGGTGCCGTCAATGTCGAGCTCTTCCGCCGCACCCTGGCGTGCGAACTTGCGCAGGCGGCGCAGGGCGATCTTGATGTTGCGCGTGCCCAGTTCCACCGAATCATCGAGGTTCTTGTACTCGCGCTGGTCCCAGACCTTGACCGCCTTGCCCTGGCGCTTGCCGGCATCCCCCACGCGAATGCCTTCGGGGTTGAAGCCGCCGGAGCCGAAGGGGCTGGTACCGCCGGTGCCGATCCACTTGTTGCCGCCGGCGTGGCGTTCCTTCTGTTCTTCCAGACGTTTCTTGAATTCTTCGATGAGCTTGTCGAGCCCGCCGAGGGACTGGATCTGTGCGCGCTCTTCGTCGGTCAGCGAGCGTTCGAATTCCTTGCGCAGCCAGTCTTCGGGGATCAGCGCCTGCAGGTGATCGTCGAGTTTTTCCAGGCCGTTGAAGTAGGCGCCGAAGGCCCGGTCGAACTTGTCGAAATGCCGTTCGTCCTTCACCAGGATCGCCCGGGCCAGGTAGTAGAACTCGTCCATGTCGGCGAAGGTCACGCGCTGTTTCAGCGCGTTGATCAGGTCCAGCAGCTCACGCACCGACACCGGCACCTTGGCTGCACGCATTTCATTGAACAGGTTGAGCAGCATGGCAATCGCCCTTATCGGTTACCGCGACGGCTCATGAACGCCAGGCGTTCCAGCAACTGCACGTCCTGCTCGTTCTTCACCAGGGCACCGGCCAGGGGCGGGATGGCCTTGGTGGGGTCGCGCTCGCGCAGCACCGCTTCGCCGATGTTGTCGGCCATCAGCAGTTTCAGCCAGTCCACCAGTTCGGAGGTGGACGGTTTTTTCTTCAGGCCCGGTACTTTGCGCACGTCAAAGAATACGTCGAGGGCTTCGCTGACCAGGTCTTTCTTGATGTCCGGGTAGTGTACGTCGACGATCTTTTGCAGGGTGGTGCGGTCCGGGAAGGCGATGTAGTGGAAGAAGCAGCGGCGCAGGAACGCGTCCGGCAGCTCTTTTTCGTTGTTGGAGGTAATGATGATGATCGGGCGCTTCTTGGCCTTGATGGTCTCGTCGATTTCGTAGACGTAGAACTCCATCTTGTCGAGTTCTTGCAGCAGGTCGTTGGGGAACTCGATGTCGGCCTTGTCGATTTCGTCGATCAGCAGGATGACCCGCTCCTCGGACTCGAAGGCTTCCCAGAGCTTGCCCTTTTTCAGGTAGTTGCGTACGTCGTGCACCTTGTCCACGCCCAGTTGCGAGTCTCGCAGGCGGCTCACCGCGTCGTACTCGTACAGGCCCTGGTGCGCCTTGGTGGTGGACTTGATGTGCCAGGTGATCAGCTTGGCGCCAAAGGATTCGGCCAGTTGCTCGGCGAGCATGGTCTTGCCGGTGCCCGGTTCGCCCTTGACCAGCAGTGGCCGCTCCAATGTGATGGCGGCGTTGACGGCCAGTTTCAGGTCATCGGTGGCAACGTAGGCCTGGGTGCCTTCGAACTTCATCTATCAATCCTCGAACGTGACGCCGAACGGTGCAGGACCGAAGCGGGCGAGTAATCAGCTTGGCCCGACTATACCGCGCAGCCCCGGCGACTGTGAACGCAGACGGGCTATTCAGTCTCTGAATGGGCAGTCACGTTGAAGATCAATCTGTCGAGGGCTTGGGTTGTTCATAGCGGGCGTTGAAGGCCTGGACAAAACCATTGCGCAAAATCTGCAAAAACGCCTGGAACGCGCTGATATCTTGCTGGTGCACGTTGCCGCTGAGCTCCACGCGGGTGGCGAACTGGTTTTTCTGCTGGTTCTTCAGCACGGTTTCGCTGACGCCAACCACCGCCTCCCAGATCGACCGGAAGATGCCCTTGTCCTTGTTCTCGACATCCTGCTGCCAGTTGAACACTTCGACATTGCGCAGCAAAGGCTTGATGTAGCCGGTCAACTGGCCTTTTTCGGCCTGGGCTTCCACCACCAGGTCGCCGGTGCCGGCATTGAAGTCGAACTTGCCGTAGGCCGAGGCGAAGTCATTCATGCGCTTGAGTTCGATATCCCGGGCCCGGAAGCGGAATTCGAAGTTTTCGAAATTGCTCAAGGGGTCGAACGTGGCGGTGGCTTCCAGCGGTGCCTGGCCCAGAAACAGCGCCTTGCCGTCGAAGCGCGCGTCGCGCTGGCCTTTGACATCCACCACGTTGGTCAGGTTGTAGAAGCTGGCGTTGACCTGGGTCGCGTACATATTGACCGGCGGTTTCGAACTGAAGTTATGGAACGCGATCTTTCCGTCGTCGATGCGTACCTCGTTGAGGGTGATCGGCAACAGTTTGCTCAGTTGGGCCCGCCAGTCGGTGCCCTGACCGGTCTGGGACGCCTGTTTGTTGGTGCCGCCGTCGACGAAGTTCAGCTCCGGCTTGATGAACTGTGCCTCGGCCACCACCGCGTGGTCGTACCACAGCGAATGCCAGCTGACCGACAGGTCGATCACCGGCGCCTTGACGAACGGTACCGGCACCTTGCCGTCGACCTTGACGATCTGCAAGCCGTTGATCCGATAGGCGCCGCGCCACAGTGCGAGGTCGACATCGGTGACCTGGCCGCGGTAATCGCCCATGTCGGCGAGTTTGTCATTCAGGTAATTGCGCACCAGATAGGGCAGGGCGATATCCAGGACGACCAGCAGTACCACGACCCCGACGAGGGTCCAGAGCGGCCAACTGTAGCGACGTTTCATAGGAAAATTCTCCATCCGTGTAGGCGATTGACTGCTGGCGCCGCCGGACGTTCGCTTGACTGGACGCCTTGCAACACGAGGCATACCCTTGGGGCCTTCCTGAAATTGCCTTAAGGACCCGTCATGAGCCGCATTTTTGCAGACAACGCGCACTCCATCGGTAACACGCCCCTGGTTCAGATCAACCGTATCGCGCCGCGTGGCGTGACTATCCTGGCCAAGATCGAAGGGCGTAACCCGGGGTATTCGGTGAAGTGCCGGATTGGCGCAAACATGATCTGGGATGCCGAAGGCAGCGGCAAACTCAAGCCGGGCATGACCATTGTCGAGCCGACTTCCGGCAACACCGGGATCGGCCTGGCATTTGTTGCCGCCGCCCGTGGTTACAAGCTGTTGCTGACCATGCCCGCCTCCATGAGCATCGAGCGCCGCAAGGTGCTCAAGGCCCTCGGCGCCGAACTGGTGTTGACCGAGCCGGCCAAGGGCATGAAGGGCGCGATTGAAAAAGCCGGCGAAATCCTTGCCAGCGACCCGGCCAGGTACTTTATGCCGGCCCAGTTCGAAAACCCGGCCAACCCGGCGATCCACGAGAAAACCACCGGTCCGGAAATCTGGAATGACACTGATGGCGCGGTGGACGTGCTGGTAGCGGGCGTGGGCACTGGCGGCACCATCACCGGGGTGTCGCGCTATATCAAGAACATCCAGGGCAAGCCGATCCTGTCGGTGGCGGTGGAGCCGATCAGTTCGCCGGTGATTACCCAGGCGCTGGCCGGTGAAGAGATCAAGCCCAGCCCCCACAAGATCCAGGGTATCGGCGCCGGTTTTGTGCCGAAGAACCTCGACCTGTCGATGGTCGACCGGGTCGAACTGGTCAGCGACGAAGAATCCAAGGCCATGGCGTTGTGCCTGATGCAGGAGGAGGGGATTCTGTGTGGTATCTCCTGCGGCGCGGCGATGGCCGTGGCGGTGCGACTGGCGGAGAAGCCGGAAATGCAGGGCAAGACCATCGTCGTGGTGCTGCCGGACTCCGGTGAACGCTACCTGTCGAGCATGCTGTTCGCCGATTTGTTCACCGATCAGGAAAACCAGGCTTGATTCAAATCAGCGCGATGGCGTGGCCCTTATGCATAATTGGCCCGTTATCGCGCACCGCTAGATGCTGATTGTTGGAGTGCGCGGGTTTTTCCCGAGGCCCGGAGTGTTTATCATGGCCGGCTGCTACGTCTGGTTTCCCCTTAACGGGAGGCTAATGGCCAGACGCCTATTTCCAGGAGTTGCTGCATGACCTTTTCTTTGGCCGCCAAACTGTCGGTGTTGCTGCTGTTTATCGGCAGCACGCTGTATGTGCATTTGCGTGGCAAGGCCCGTTTGCCGATGTTGCGTCAGTTCGTCAACCATTCAGCGCTGTTCGCCCCGTACAACGCCTTGATGTACATCTTCTCCGCCGTGCCGTCCAAGCCGTACCTGGACCGCAGCAAGTTCCCGGAGCTGGACGTGCTCAAGGACAACTGGGAAGTGATTCGCGAAGAGGCCATGCACCTGTTCGACGAGGGCTACATCCGCGCCGCGGAGAAGAACAACGACGCCGGTTTCGGCTCGTTCTTCAAGAAGGGCTGGAAGCGTTTCTACCTCAAGTGGTACGACAAACCGTTGCCGTCGGCTGAACTGCTGTGCCCGAAAACCGTGGCCCTGGTCAGCAGCATTCCCAACGTCAAGGGCGCGATGTTCGCCCTGTTGCCGGGTGGCAGCCACCTCAACCCGCATCGCGACCCGTTTGCCGGTTCCCTGCGTTATCACCTCGGGCTGTCCACGCCGAACTCCGACGACTGCCGTATTTTCGTCGACGGCCAGGTGTACGCCTGGCGCGACGGTGAAGATGTAATGTTCGACGAGACCTACGTGCACTGGGTGAAGAACGAAACCGAGCACACCCGGGTGATCCTGTTCTGCGACATCGAACGCCCGCTGAGCAACCGCCTGATGACCCGCATCAACCGTTGGGTCAGCGCGCAACTGGGGCGCGCCACCGCGCCGCAGAACCTGGATGACGAACGCGTTGGCGGGATCAACCAGGCGTATGCCTGGAGCAAGCGCTTCAGCGACAGCTTCAGTGGCGTGGTCAAGCAGTGGAAGCGCAAGCATCCGAAGGCTTATCGCATCCTGCGGCCAGTGCTGGCGGTGGTGGTGCTGACGGCGCTGGGGTATTGGTTGTTTGGTTAAGGCTTTTGCTGGCACGAAAAAACCGCTCCGATGAGCGGTTTTTTTATGCGCTGGATTTGTGCGGGCGAAGTTATTGCAAAGCATGTCCCCAGCTGGTTATAGTCGGCCGCAGGTGTTTCCAGACACCTTGTTCATCCCTTCATAAAAGATCAGCACATGCCAGCTTCCCTGCGCATAGCGGTAGTCGATTCAGCGGTCAACGCTGCGGTCGTGCCGTGCGGGAGCCAGCAGCCTGCGCAGATCAGTCACTACCCCCCACCTGTCAGTAGCACGCCGGTGTACGCAGTCGTATCACCGCCGGGTGTTGGCATTTCGGGCTGATCAGCTGATGGCTGTTCCCCTGTGCCCGCCTGAAAAAAACTACTGAATTTCAGCTGTTGCTGAGTTGGCTTTTTGCCTGATCACAGGTGGTATCCATGTCTGTTCTTTCGAAACAATCCGTGGCCGCGGCGGCCTCGACGAGCCTGTTTGTCTTGCTGTGGAGCAGCGGGGCGATTTTCTCCAAATGGGGCCTGGCCCACGCTTCACCCTTTGCGTTTCTGCTGATCCGTTTCGCCATCGCCCTGGCGGGGTTGGTGATACTGGTACCGATCCTCAAGCTGAAGTTGCCGCGTCCCGGCAAGCCGATGCTTTACGCGGCGGCTACCGGGCTGGTGCTGTTGGGGGCCTACCAGATTTTCTATCTGCTGGCCCTGGACCTCAAAGTCACGCCCGGCATGATGGCAACCATCATGGGCGTGCAGCCGATCCTGACCGTGGTGTTGATGGAGCGCCGGCGCTCCTGGAGCCGGATGTTCGGCCTCGCGCTGGGATTGGCGGGGTTGATCATGGTGGTGTACCAGGGCATCGGGATGTCCGGCATGTCCCTGGCAGGCATGCTTTTTGGCCTGTTGGCCCTGGCCAGCATGACCTTTGGTTCGATCATGCAGAAGCGCATCACCGATAACCCGTTGGGCACGTTGCCTGTGCAATACCTGGCCGGCTTGCTGTTGTGCTCGGTGTTTGTGCCGTTCCAGCCGTTCCACTTTGAACACAACACCGGCTTTTTCGTGCCGGTGCTGTGGATGGGGCTGGTGGTGTCATTGCTGGCGACGCTGTTGCTGTACCGGCTGATTGCCCGGGGCAACCTGGTGAATGTCACCAGCTTGTTCTATCTGGTGCCCGCGGTGACGGCGGTGATGGACTACCTGATCTTCGGCAACAAGCTGGCAATGTTGAGCTTGCTGGGGATGGGCTTGATCATCGTCGGATTGGCTTTTGTGTTCCGTAAGGGCTGATAAACCCAATGCTGTAGGAGCCAAAAAGCTCCTACAGCTTGCTGGCCAATTTCCCCGGCCGAAGCACCAGCCACAACGCCCCCGCAATCAACAACCCGCCATACAGATGCGCCATGGACAACGGCTCATCCAGCAGCAACGCGCCCCACAACACCCCGAATGGCGGAATCATGAAGGTCACGGTCATCGACTTCACCGGGCCGATGGACGTCAGCAAGCGGAAGTACAGGATGTAGGCAAACGCCGTACACACCAGCCCCAACCCCAGCAGCGACAACCATACAGGCCAGCCACCCCAGCTGACCGGTGGATGGCTGATGGCACTCCAGGCAAACAGCGGCAGCAGGAACAGCGTGGCCCCGAGCATGCTGCCCAGGGCCGCCAGGCGACTGTCCAGCCCGCCCTGTTGATCGAGCCAGCGGCGTGCCAAAAAGCCGGCAAAGCCATAGCAGGTGGTCGCCAACAGGCATGCCAGCGCACCCATCAACAATTCCATGTCGAAGGCCACCGGCCCGGCGCGGGTCAGGATGCCAACGCCGAACAGGCCCAGGCATACCCCGGCGATTTTCGACGGCGTGAGGCGCTCACTGAAGAACAACCCGCCAATCAGCACGCCCATCAGTGGCGTCGTGGCATTGAAGATCGCCGAGTAACCGGCCGGCAGCACTTGGGCCGCCACTGAATACATGGTCGCGGGAATGCCCGAGTTGATCACCCCGAGCAACAGGACCGTCTTGAACTTGCCCTGGAAATCCCAACTCACCCGCATCATGGCGAGGATCACCAGCAGGCCGGTGGCGGCAATCGACACCCGGAAAAACGCGGTAGGAAGGGTGCCGATTTCCGGCGCGATAATTCGCATGAACAAAAAACTCGCGCCCCAGATAGCGGCCAGCACCAACAGGTGCAGGGTGTCGACAGGTCTCACGGAGGAACTCCAGTTTGATAAGGGCGGAAGTGTTGCCCACCGACCTGTCTGACACAATCGCTAATACATGTTTTACAGCACGAAACGCGTCACCAAGCCATTGAGGTCCACCGCCAGCCGCGACAGTTCCTGGCTGGCCGCCGAGGTCTGGGTGGCACCGGCGGCGGTTTGCGTCGACAGGTCCCGGATGTTCACCAGGCTGCGGTCCACCTCACGAGCCACCAACGCTTGCTGCTCGGCGGCGCTGGCGATCACCAGGTTGCGCTGGCTGATCTGCGAGATCGCTGCCGTGATTTTCTCCAGTGCACTGCCGGCGCTGTTGGCCCGCTGCAAGGTCTGGCCAGCGTGTTCGGCGCTGCTGTTCAGGGCGCCGACGGTGTCCTGGGTACCTTGCTGGATACCGTTGATCATCTGCTCGATTTCTTCGGTGGAGTCCTGGGTGCGTTGTGCCAGGGAGCGCACTTCGTCAGCCACCACGGCAAAACCACGACCGGCCTCGCCCGCGCGTGCCGCCTCAATCGCTGCGTTGAGTGCCAGCAGGTTGGTTTGCCCGGCAATCCCGCGAATCACTTCAAGCACCTTGCTGATGTCCTGGGCCTGCGCCGCCAGGCCCTCGGCCTTGGTCGAGGCACCGAGGACTTCGTCCACCAGGTTCTGGATCGAGCTGATGGTTTCGCTGATCTGGTAGTGACCGTGCTTGCTGTCTTCGTCGGAGGCCTTGGAGGCTTCGGCGCTGGAAACCGCATTGCCCGCCACTTCATCGACTGCCGCGCTCATCTGCGTCACGGCGGTGGCAGCCTGTTCGATCTCGTCGTTCTGCGCTTGCAGGCCGCGGGTGCTCTGCTCCATTACCGAACTCATCTCTTCCGCCGCCGAGGCCAACTGCTGCGACGATTCGCTGATGCCACGGATGGTTTCCTGCAGGTTGGCCTGCATGGTGGCCAGCGCGGTGAGCAGTTGCGCCGGCTCATCCTTGCCCTCCACGACGATCGGCCGGCTCAGATCGCCGGAGGCGATGGTGCGGGCCACTGTCAGTGCCTGGCCAATGGGCGCGGTGATGCTGCGGGTCAGCAGCCAGGCCAGCAGTAAAGTTGCCATTAGGGCGGTGACGATGATGGTGCCGACCACCCATTGGGCGCTGGTGTACATCTGCGCCGCCGACGTTGCGGCGTCTTCCACACCTTTTTGGTTGAAGGTGATCATGTCTTCCAGGCTTTTATTGAGGACCATGCCTTGGGGTGCGAGGCGGCTGTTGAGCAGGTCCATGGCGTTTTGCTGCTGGTCCTGGTCGACCAGTTGAATCATCTGGCCGACGATCGTCATATAGCTCGCAACGTTGGCTTTCAACTGTTTGAGCAGGTCGCGTTCCTGCTCGTTGCTCAGCAGGGTTTCGTGACGGTTCAGCAGTTCTTCAAGGTCGCCACGCTGGCGGGTGATCAGGTTTTTGCTGTTGTCACGCACCCGGGACTCATCGGTGGTGAGCAAGCGCAACGCTTCCAGACGGATGCTGGCGACGTAGGCGGCGCTGTCGTGAATGTTTTCAATACTCGGCATCCACGACTCTTCGATGATCAGTGCGCTTTCCCGCAGCTTGGCCATCTGGCCTAAACCAAACAGGCCGACCACGATCAACAGGCTGGCCAAAACCCCAAAACTCAGACTGGCGCGCAGGCCGATCCCCATATTCCTCAATGACATCTCAATGCTCCTTTGGCGGTTAGAACCTGTTCCCGGATCGGTCTTCTGACCTTGTTAGGTGGGAGAGGGCGCGCTATATAGCAAAGTGCCACTAGCTAGGGTAGTCAGGGTTTCCCTTACGTTGGATCCAATGGTCGAGAAGCCACCAGTACCGGAGCAGTAGAGCAAAGACTCTTATTTACCCCGGCTCGCACAGGCAGGCCACGTCACACAAGGCCTGTAGATGAACCGTTTAATGCGGGGAGGGTGACGCGCGGGTTTTTTGTTGACCAGTTAGTCGAATTAAATAAAGAGTAAATAAATGTACGAAATGAACACTCTTGTACAAGTCTGAATGAAAAATGATCCTTCTCCTGTTCCCGCACACTGGCTAAGCTCAGCTCACTCCAAATGCCCGCAGAGGTTTCCCGAATGCCGCAGCCAACGCCCGCCCTCGACATTGCGCAGATGATCCTCGACGGCTTCGACGACTACCGCGAGCACTTCCGCCAGATCACCGACGGCGCCCGGGAGCGCTTTGAAAAGGCGCAGTGGCAGCAAGGGCAGGCGGCATCGGCTGCGCGCATCAATCTTTACGAAGAGAAGGTCAGCGAAGTCACGGCGCGGCTGCGGGCGGCTTTCGATGAAGCCGTGTTGCTCGACATTGCCGCCTGGCCGCTGGTGAAAAGTGCCTACATCAGCCTGATCGACCTGCGGTTTGACGATGAGCTGTCCGAGACCTGGTACAACTCGACGTTTTGCGGCCTGTTCAGCCATGACCTGATCAGCGATGGCTGCATGTTCATCCACACCACCCGGCCCAGCCTGCGCCGCGCCCGGGCGGCGCAAACCCGCACCTACAGGCCGGGCGGCAAGCTGGCGGGCATGCTGGAGCAGATTTTCGCCGACTACAGTTTCAGCGAACCCTACGCCGACTTGCCCGCCGACCTGCGCCGCCTGGAGGTGCAATTGCGCGAAAACCTGCCGGACTGGGTGTGCAAGGACCCGGACCTCAACGTCGAACTGTTTTCCTCGGTGCTGTACCGCAACAAAGGCGCGTACCTCGTCGGACGCATCTACACCCGCGACGAACAGTGGCCGCTGGTGATCCCGCTGCTGCACCGCGAAGGGCGCGGCATCCAGATCGACGCGCTGATCACCGACGAGGCCGATGTGTCGATCATCTTCTCGTTCACCCGCTCCTATTTCATGGTGGACGTGCCGGTGCCGGCGGAGTTTATCGGCTTCCTCAAGCGCATCCTGCCGGGCAAGCACATCGCCGAGTTGTACACCTCCATCGGCTTCTACAAACACGGCAAATCCGAATTCTACCGGGCGCTGATCAACCACCTTGCCACCACCGATGACCAGTTCATCATGGCGCCGGGCGTGCGCGGCATGGTCATGAGCGTGTTTACCCTGCCGGGCTTCAACACCGTGTTCAAGATCATCAAGGACCGGTTTTCACCGTCGAAAAACGTCAACCGCGCCACCGTGATCGAGAAGTACCGGTTGGTGAAAAGTGTCGACCGGGTAGGGCGCATGGCCGACACCCAGGAGTTCGCCGACTTCCGTTTTCCGTTGAGCAAATTCGAGCCTGAATGCCTGGCCGAACTGCTTGAAGTCGCCGCCGGTACCGTCGAAGTCGAAGGCGATACGGTACTGATCCGCCACTGCTGGACCGAGCGGCGCATGACCCCGCTGAACCTCTACCTGGAAAACGCCAACGAAGCCCAGGTGCGCGAAGCCCTGGAAGACTACGGCCTGGCGATCAAGCAACTGGCGGCGGCGAATATTTTCCCGGGCGACATGCTGCTGAAGAATTTTGGCGTCACCCGCCACGGTCGCGTGGTGTTCTACGACTATGACGAAATCTGTTTCCTGACCGAGGCCAACTTCCGCCACATCCCGGCGCCGCGTACCCCGGAAGATGAAATGGCCTCCGAGCCCTGGTATTCCATCGGTCCGCTGGACGTGTTCCCCGAGGAGTTCCCGCCATTCCTGTTTGCTGATTCCGGCCAGCGCCGCCTGTTCGACGAACTGCACGGCGAGTTGTACAACGCCGACTACTGGAAAGGCCTGCAAGAGGCGATTCGCGCCGGCAAGGTAATCGATGTGTTTCCTTACCGGCGCAAGGGCCTGGACAATGAATGAGGGGAGCGCGCGGCGGCGCTTTTCTGCGACAATCCGCCCCCTGCCTACATAGACGACCTTTGCGTACCTGATGACTGACCAAGCGCCCGCTATCGACCAACTGCTGAAAAACCTCGATCACGCCATGCTCGCCGACCGCCACCGCCTGCGGCGGCAGCTGCTTGAGCTGCGCAAGAAACCCGATGAGGAAAAACTTGCGCAGTGGGTGACGCGGATGCAGGCCTCCTGCGCCCAGGTGACGGCGCGGCGCGCCAGCCTGCCGGTGATTCGCTATGACGACAGCCTGCCGATCGCCGCCAAGCGTGACGAGATCAAGGAAGCGTTGCTCAAGCATCAGGTGCTGATCATTGCCGGTGAGACCGGTTCGGGTAAAACCACCCAGTTGCCGAAAATCTGCCTGGAAATCGGCCGCGGCCAATACGGCCTGATCGGCCACACCCAGCCGCGGCGGATTGCGGCGCGCAGCGTGGCGAGCCGGGTCGCGGAAGAGTTGGCAACGCCGCTGGGTTCCCTGGTGGGTTATCAGGTGCGGTTTGAAGACCAGAGTGATTCCAACACCCTGATCAAGCTGATGACCGACGGCATCCTGCTGGCCGAAACCCAGAACGACCGCTATCTCGAACGCTACGACACGATCATCGTCGACGAAGCCCACGAACGCAGCCTGAACATCGACTTCCTGCTGGGTTATCTGAAAACCCTGCTGCCGCGTCGCCCGGATCTCAAGGTCATCATCACCTCGGCCACCATCGACCTGGAGCGCTTTTCCAAGCACTTCGACGATGCGCCGATTGTCGAGGTGTCGGGCCGCACTTTCCCGGTGGAAACCTGGTACCGCCCGCTGACCCTGGAGCAGGACGAGGAGGGCAACCGCGTCGAGGACGACCTGACCGTCGACCAGGCGATTCTCGCCACTCTCGATGAGATCGCCGCCTTCGAGCGCAGCGAGCGCAAGAGCCCCGGCGATGTGCTGGTGTTCCTGCCCGGCGAGCGCGAGATTCGCGACGCTGCCGACATGCTGCGCAAGGCCCAGCTCAAGCACACTGAAATCCTGCCGCTGTATGCGCGCCTGTCACCGGCGGAGCAGCAGCGGATTTTCCAGTCGCACCCGGGCCGGCGTGTGGTGCTGGCGACCAACGTCGCGGAAACCTCGCTGACCGTGCCAGGCATTCGTTATGTGATCGACAGTGGCACCGCGCGCATCAGCCGCTACAGCTACCGGGCCAAGGTGCAGCGACTGCCGATCGAGGCGATTTCCCAGGCCAGTGCCAACCAGCGTAAAGGCCGGTGTGGGCGGGTCGAACCCGGTATCTGCGTGCGCTTGTACAGCGAAGAGGATTTTATCGGGCGCCCGGAATTTACCGACCCCGAGATTCTTCGCACAAACCTCGCGGCCGTAATCCTGCAGATGCTGCACCTGCGCCTGGGCGAGATCACCGATTTCCCGTTTATCGAGCCGCCGGACGGCAAGGCCATCAGCGACGGTTTCAACCTGCTGCAAGAGTTGTCCGCCGTTGACCGCAACAGCCAGCTGACACCGATGGGCCGCCAGTTGGCGCGTCTGCCGGTGGACCCACGCATGGGCCGCATGTTGCTGGAGGCGGCCAAGCTTGGCAGCCTGCAGGAAGTGCTGATCGTCGCCAGCGCCATGTCGATCCAGGACCCGCGCGAGCGTCCGCCGGAGCGCCAGCAAGCCGCCGACCAGGCTCACGCACAATGGAAGGACGCGGATTCGGACTTCGCCGGGTTGGTGAACCTGTGGCGTGGTTTTGAAGAGCAGCGCCAGGAATTGACCGCCAGCCCGCTGCGCAATTGGTGCCGCAAGAATTTCCTGAACTACCTGCGCCTGCGGGAGTGGCGTGACTCCCACCGCCAGTTGAGCCTGATCTGTCGCGACATGCAGTTGACCGTCAACAAAGAACCGGCGGACTTCCCCAAACTGCACAAGGCGGTGCTGTCCGGCCTGCTCAGCCAGATTGGCCAGAAGACCGAAGAGGGCGATTACCTCGGCGCGCGTCAGCGGCGTTTCTGGATTCACCCGTCGTCGGGTATTGGCAAGAAGCGTCCGCAATGGCTGATGACCGCCGAGCTGGTGGAAACCACCAAGCTGTACGCGCGGATGGTGGCCAAGATCGACGCCGACTGGATCGAGCCGTTGGCCGGGCACCTGATCAAGAAAAACCACTTCGAACCCCATTGGGAAAAGAAGCGCGGCCAAGTGGTGGCGTTTGAGCAGATCACCCTGTTCGGGTTGATCATCGTCGGGCGCCGGCCGGTGCATTACGGGCCGATTGATCCGGTGACGTCTCGCGAGCTGTTTATCCGCGAAGGCCTGGTGCGCGGCGAGATCCAGTCCCGGGCCCGCTGCCTGACGGCCAACCAGCAATTGCTGGAGCAGCTTGACGAACTGGAAGCCAAGGCCCGCCGGCGCGATATCCTGGCGGACGAGGAAACGCTGTACGCCTTCTACGATGCGCGCCTGCCCGCCGAGATCCACCAGACTGCGACCTTCGACAGTTGGTACAAGGTCAACAGCCAGAAAGACCCGCAGCTGTTGATCATGCGCGAAGAAGACGTGCTGGCCCGCGAGGCCAGCGAAGTCACCGCTGCCCATTACCCCGACACCTTGCACCTGGGCGACCTGGCGCTGGCCTTGAGTTATCACTTCGAACCCAACCATCCACGGGACGGTGTGACCCTGCGCGTACCGGCGCCGTTGTTGCCGGCCTTGCCGCCCGAGCGCCTGGAATGGCTGGTGCCGGGTGTGATCGAGGCCAAGTGCATTGCCCTGGTGCGCAACTTGCCCAAGGCCCTGCGCAAGAACTTCGTGCCGGTGCCGGATTTCGTCAAGGCGGCGTTGCAACGTATCGAGTTCGGCCAAGGCTCGTTGCCTCAGGCCTTGGGGCGCGAGCTGCTGCGCATGACCGGGGCACGGGTCAGCGATGAAGCCTGGGCCGAGGCTGCGCAGCAGGTGGAGAGCCACCTGAAGATGAACCTGGAAGTGGTCGACGGCCAGGGCAAGTTCCTCGGTGAAGGCCGCGACCTGGCCGAGTTGACCGCGCGTTTCGCCGAGGCCAGCCAAGCTGCGTTGGCGGTGCCGCAGACTGCGAAGAGCCAGCAGCCGGTGGAGGCCAAGGTGTTCGCGGCGGTGGCCGAGAAAACCCAGCAAAACATCGCCGGGCTGTCGATGACGGTGTATCCGGCCTTGGTCGAAGAAAACGGCACGGTCAAGGAAGGGCGTTTCTCTACCGCTGCCGAGGCTGAGTTCCAGCACCGTCGAGCCTTGCAGCGCCTGCTGCTGCAACAACTGGCCGAGCCGGCAAAGTTCCTGCGGGGCAAATTGCCGGGCCTGACCGAGTTGGGGTTGATGTACCGCGAATTGGGGCGTATCGAAGCCCTGGTGGAAGACATTCTGTTGGCCAGCCTCGACAGTTGCGTGCTGGAAGGCGAAGCCAGCCTGCCGCGGGACGGCGCCGGCCTGGCCGCCCTGGCCGAGCGCAAGCGTGGCAGTTGGACCGAGCACGCCGAGCGCCAGGCGCGCCTGACCCTCGAAATTTTGAAACTGTGGCATGGCCTGCAAAAACGCTTCAAGGGCAAGATTGACCTGGCCCAGGCGGTGGCGCTGAATGATATCAAGCAGCAACTGAGCAATCTGGTGTACCCCGGTTTCGTACGGGAAACCCCGGCGCAATGGTTCAAGGAACTGCCGCGCTTCCTCAAGGCCATCGAGCTGCGCCTGGAGAAATTGCCAAGCCAAGTGCAGAAGGACCGGGTCTGGAGTACTGAGTTGGGCGGTTTGTGGAGCCAGTATCAGAACCGCCTGAACAAACACGCCCAGGAAGGCAAGCGCGACCCTCAGCTGGAGCTGTATCGCTGGTGGCTGGAGGAATACCGGGTATCGCTGTTTGCCCAGCAGTTGGGCACCAAGGTACCGATTTCCGACAAGCGCCTGAGCAAGCAATGGAGCCTGGTCGAAGCGTGACCGACGTGCGGCAAGCAACTGTGGCGAGCGAGCTTGCTCGCGCTGGGCTGCGAAGCAGCCCCATAAGGTCTCTCTGAAACACCCGGGGCACTTTATTGGGCCGCTTCGCGACCCAGCGCGAGCAAGCTCGCTCGCCACAGGGAAGGTGTTTGCGCGGGATAGGCGCCAAGTGTCCGATGTTGTGGCAAACTTCGCGGTTATAAATGCCGGGATCGTCGAGTTAGGCTGGTGCAGCCGTGGCGCGATGGAATAAAGCGTTACCAGTTTGAAGGCCGCTGGGCGGCATAAAACTACTTACGGTTTGGTACGACGGTACCAATACCCTTCTGCCTGAACAGATTTAGAGGAACGACCGTGCATAACGTCGTCATCAGCGGCACAGGCCTGTACACCCCGGCCAACAGCATCTCCAACGAAGAGCTGGTGCAGTCTTTCAATGCTTACGTGCAACAGTTCAACCTGGATAACGCCGCCGCCATTGAACGCGGTGACGTGGAGGCCCTGACCGAATCCAGCGCCGCCTTTATCGAGAAGGCCTCGGGCATCAAGAGCCGCTTTGTCATGGACAAGGCCGGCATTCTCGACCCGCAACGCATGGCGCCACGCCTGCCCGAGCGCTCCAACGACGAATGGTCGATCCTCTGCCAGATGGCCGTCAGTGCTGCCGAGCAAGCCTTGCAGCGCGCCGGCAAGACCGCCGCCGATATCGACGGTGTGATCGTCGCCTGTTCCAACCTGCAGCGGGCGTACCCGGCGATTGCCATCGAAGTCCAGGAAGCGCTGGGTATCCAGGGTTTTGGCTTTGACATGAACGTGGCGTGTTCCTCGGCGACCTTCGGTATCCAGAACGCCGCCAACAGCATCCAGCTGGGCCAGGCGCGGGCGATCCTGATGGTCAACCCGGAGATCTGCACCGGCCACCTGAATTTCCGCGACCGCGACAGCCATTTCATCTTTGGCGATGCGGCCACCGCCGTGATCCTGGAGCGGGCCGACCTGGCCACTTCCGAGCATCAGTTCGACGTGGTGAGCACCAAGTTGCTGACCAAGTTCTCCAACAACATCCGCAATAACTTCGGCTTCCTCAACCGCGCGGCGGAAGAGGGGATTGGTGCCCCGGACAAGCTGTTCGTGCAGGAAGGCCGCAAAGTCTTCCGTGATGTCTGCCCGATGGTCGCCGAGTTGATCGGCAAGCACCTGTCGGAAAACCAGCTGAATGTCGGCGATGTGAAGCGTTTCTGGCTGCACCAGGCCAACCTCAGCATGAACCACCTGATCGTCAAGAAACTGCTGGGCCGCGAGGCTTCTGTGGAAGAGGCGCCGGTGATCCTCGATACTTACGCCAACACCAGTTCGGCGGGTTCGGTGATTGCGTTCCACACCTACCAGGACGACTTGCCCAAGGGCGCTGTGGCTGTGCTTAGCTCGTTTGGCGCAGGGTATTCGATTGGTAGCGTGATCCTGCGCAAACGCTGATCATGTTTTGAAATCGAGGTCTTGAATGGCAGCAGCGGACGACGCGCACCTGCTTGAACGATTGCTCAAGGGTGAGCAGCGGGCCTACAAGGAGTTGGTCACCACCTACCAGAGCGCGATGCGTGCCGTGGCCTATGCCATCGTTGGCCAGCGCCATGCCGATGAGGTGGTGCAGGACGCCTGGCTGTCGGTGGTGCGTAACCTGGCGAAGTTCGAGGGGCGTTCCAGCCTCAAGACCTGGCTGCTGACCATCACTGCCAACTCGGCAAAGGGCCGCTACAAGCAAAACCGCCGGGAAGTACTGCTCGATGACTTGCCGGCGCCCCATGGCACCATCGGTGATGATCGCTTTGTGCCCGACGATGGCCACTGGGCGGTCGCGCCGTTTGCCTGGCATCAGGACACGCCCGAAGCGCTGCTTACCGAAGACGAACTGCGTAATTGCCTGGAGCACACGCTGGCCAGTCTTTCCGAACTGCAAAGCAGCGTACTGCTGCTGCGTGAGCGCCAGGGGCTGGAGTTGGAGGAGATTTGTAATCTTCTGACGCTATCGCTCTCCAATGTTCGTGTGCTGTTGCATCGAGCACGGCTTAAAGTCTTCGCCACGGTGGAGCATTTTGAGGAAACCGGCGAATGTTGACCTGTAAGGAACAAGTGGCACGTTCCAGTGACTATCTCGATGGGCAACTGACCTTTCGCGAGCGCCTGCTGGTGCGCCATCACCTGATGTTCTGCCCCAACTGCCGGCGCTTTATCCGGCAGATGCGCTTGATGCAGGCGACGCTGAAGATCCTGCCCGAGCCGCCTATCGCCGATGTTGATGCGTTGGCCGAACGCCTGGCCGCCGAGCGCTCCCGCGACCAATAATATCCATCACTTTTCACACTTAAACGAAGCCCGCATCGATAAAAGATGCGGGCTTTTTTTTTGCTCAAAAAACAACCAGGATGAAAAATATTTCATTTTTATCAGGTGTTTTTACATTTTGTATCATCTGCCAGTTTTACCAGTTTTCAGGGCTGGAGCCTTGATTTCCGTAGGCTCTGGCTTATTTCGAATGGCTATTAAAAAGTTCCCGAGTAACAAAATCTTTATGTTCCGGCAACCCAGCTGAAATATCCCCTCGCCAAGATCGCCCCCCAACACCAGCGGCTCTAAACCGCGTGTTTTACCAATGCACAAGACCATCAATTAGGGGAATTCTTCGATGATCCGCAAGCACTTCGCCGGTTTCGCGGCCAGCGCCTTGGCCCTGGCCGTCACCGCCCAGGCTTTCGCCGGTACTGTCACTACTGACGGTGCCGATATCGTTGTCAAAACCAAGGGCGGCCTTGAGGTTGCAACCACCGACCAGAATTTCAGCTTCAAGCTGGGTGGTCGTTTGCAGGCCGATTACGGCACGTTTGATGGCTTTTACACCAAGAATGGCAACTCGGCTGACGCCACATACTTCCGACGTGCCTACCTCGAATTGGGCGGCACGGTGTACAAGGACTGGAAATACCAGATCAACTACGACTTTTCCCACAACTCCGGCAATGCCGATGATGGCTACTTCGACGAAGCGTCCTTCTCGTACGTAGGCTTCAAGCCAGTGGTGATCCGCGCGGGTCGTTTCGACCAGGACTTCGGCCTGGAAAAAGCCACCAGTTCCAAATGGGTGACCGCCATCGAGCGTAACCTCGGTTATGAAGTCGCCGACTGGATCAACTCCCACGAGAACGGCGTGGGCCTGCAGGTCAGCGCCGTGGTGGCTGACATGGCCTACCTGTCCTCCAGCGTGTCGTCCAAGGACATCAACGACAAGGACGGCAAAGGCGTGAAGCAGTTCAACGGCCGTGCCGTGTTTGCGCCGATGCACGACAGCGGCAACGTCTTGCACCTGGGTGTGGACGTGGCGGTGCGTGACCTGAAGGACACCTCGTTCGACTCGCGGATCCGTCCTCGCCTGGACGCTCGTGGCGTTGCCACCAACGGCGGTAACGATGCCGGGGCCAACGGCAACCGTGCGACCTTCGGCGGCGGTGTAGGGCTGGACTCCGGCAACCTGACCGCGAACGACGCCTACGACACCGACACGGTGTTCGGCGGCGAATTTGCCTTCGCCCGCGGTCCGCTGTCCCTGCAGGCCGAATACCTGAACCGCAAGATGAAGGCCGACAGCAGCGCTTATCAGGACGTGAAGGCCACGGGGTTCTACGGCCAGGTGGCCTACACGCTGACCGGCGAGTCCCGGGTCTACAAACTCGACGGCGCCAAGTTCGACACCATCAAGCCGCAGAACAAGCAGTTCGGTGCGTGGGAAGTGTTCTACCGCTACGACAACATCAGCGTTGACGACAAAAACGTAGTGCGTAACAGCGCGACCCGTGAAGTGGGTGACGCCAAGGCAAGCCTGAACACCATCGGTGTCAACTGGTACGCCAACGAAGCGGTGAAGGTGTCTGCCAACTACCTCAAGGTCAGCACTGACAAGATCCAGAACGCCAATGGCGACGACAGCGGCGACGCCATCGTGGCCCGCGTGCAATACGTGTTCTAGGCAACCTGTAATACCGCTCCAAAGCGCTCTTTCCTCATCCGTCAAAGCGCTCCTCATTTGGTTTGCCCCGCCGTTTGGCGGGGCTTTTTTTTGCGCCGTGTCCTGTAGGCGCGAGCTTGCTCGCGAAGAACCCGAGATCACCGCGTTCTGTCAGAATGGTCGCGTTGTCGTTAACGATCATCGCGAGCACGCTCGCTCCTACACAAAGCCGTGACCGTCGGGGAATGGGATGCCGTTACAACGTTTGAATAACCTGTCCGAGATTGCGCCCGATGAATGGAACGCGTTGGTCCCCGTCGATCAGCCGTTTCTGCGCCATGCGTTCCTCAGTGCCCTGGAAGACAGCGCCAGCATCGGCCCGCACTCCGGCTGGCAGCCCGAGCATTTGCTGCATTATGAAGGTGGACGGCTGATTGCCGCGTTGCCCAGCTATCGCAAATGGCATTCCTATGGCGAGTACGTGTTCGACCACGGTTGGGCCGATGCTTGCGAGCGGGCGGGCATCGACTACTACCCGAAATTGCTGACGGCCGTGCCCTTCAGCCCGGTCAGCGGCCCGCGCCTGTTGGCCGCCAGCGCCGAGGACGGTTTCGAATTGCTTAAAAGCCTGCCCGGTTACCTGGAAATCGAAGGCCTTTCCAGCGCCCATATCAACTTTACCGACGCCCTCGCAGACACCGCACTGGCCCGGCAGCCGGGCTGGCTGCAACGCCTGGGCTGCCAGTTTCATTGGCAAAACCGCGGCTACCGCGACTTCCAGGACTTTCTCGACGCCCTGAGTTCGCGCAAGCGTAAACAGATGCGCAAGGAGCGCGAGCAAGTGGCGGGGCAGGGCATCGATTTCGAGTGGCTGCAAGGCCATGAGTTGAGCGAGGCACAGTGGGATTTTGTCTACGCCTGTTACGCCAATACCTACGCCATACGCCGACAATCGCCCTACCTGTCCCGGAATTTTTTCAGCCTGCTGGCCGAGCGCATGCCCGAGGCGATTCGCGTGGTGCTGGCCAAGCAAGGTTCACGGCCGGTGGCCATGGCCTTCAGCCTGATCGGCGGCGACAGCTTTTATGGGCGTTACTGGGGCTGCCTGGCCGAGTTCGACCGGCTGCATTTCGAGACTTGCTTCTACCAAGGCATGGATTACGCGATTGCCCATGGCCTGCAGCGTTTCGACGCCGGCGCCCAGGGCGAGCACAAGTTGATTCGCGGGTTTGAGCCGGTGATCACGCACTCCTGGCATTACCTGCGACACCCGGGATTGAAGACCGCCGTGGCGGATTTCCTGGAGCGCGAAAGCGTGGGGATCCTGGCATATGCCGAGGAGGCGAGGGCAGCCCTGCCTTATCGGCAGGGCTGAACCTGTCTGGCTCAGGCGGTTTTTTCCGCGCCCAGCCATCGATAGGTAATGCCGCCGACCACTGCACCGAGGATCGGCGCCAGCCAGAACATCCACAACTGCTGGAGCGCCCAACCGCCGACAATCAGCGCCGGGCCGGTACTGCGGGCCGGGTTGACCGAGGTGTTGGTGACCGGGATCGAGATCAGGTGGATCAGCGTCAGCGCCAGGCCAATGGCAATGGGCGCGAAGCCCGTCGGCACACGGCGGTCGGTGGCGCCGAGGATGATCAACACGAACATCGCCGTCATCACCAGCTCGCACACAAACCCCGCTGCCATCGAATAACCACCAGGTGAGTGCTCGCCGTAGCCGTTGCTGGCCAGGCCCGAAGCCAGTTCGAACCCCGGCTTGCCGCTGGCTATGAAGTACAACAATGCAGCGGCAACGACGCCGCCGATTACCTGGGACACGATGTACGCCGGTAACTCCCTGGCCGGAAATCTTCCGCCCACTACCAGCCCCACCGACACTGCAGGGTTCAGGTGACAACCGCTGATGTGCCCGATGGCAAATGCCATGGTCAGCACCGTGAGCCCGAACGCCAGGGCCACACCGAGCACACCGATCCCGACTGGGGACGATGCGGCCAGTACCGCACTGCCGCAGCCACCCAACACCAGCCAAAACGTACCCAGTCCTTCCGTAACGGAACGTTTGAACAGTGACATGAACACATCCTTAATAGATTGCTCTATCTGATTAACGGGTCTGTGATGCATCCCTGCTGCCTTAAATCAGGGCCCTCCTGGGGCCTGATTGGAGTACAGCAGGATTGTGTCGCAAGACCAGCGGGATAGAGAAAACTGTCAGAATTGTTCGGAATTGAGGTTGCAGTTAACCAACGGAATCAGTCTATTCCGACGAAGCCACCGGTCTGGTGTTGCCACAATCGCGCATACAAACCGCCGTGTGCGAGCAATTCGGCATGGCTGCCGGTCTCGGCGATCTGGCCTTTTTCCAGCACCACCAGCCTGTCCATTCTGGCAATGGTGGAAAGCCGGTGGGCGATGGCGATCACTGTCTTGCCCTGCATCAGGGTTTCCAGGCTTTCCTGGATCGCCGCTTCGACTTCCGAATCCAGCGCGGAGGTGGCTTCGTCCATGATCAGGATCGGCGCGTCCTTGAGCAGTACCCGGGCGATGGCGATGCGCTGGCGTTGCCCGCCGGAGAGTTTCACCCCGCGTTCACCGACGTGGGCGTCGAGGCCGGTGCGGCCCTCGGCGTCCGACAGCAATGGGATGAACTCGTCGGCGCGGGCCTTGTGCACGGCGGCCCAAAGCTCTTCGTCGGTGGCGTCCGGCTTGCCATACAGCAAGTTGTCGCGGATCGAGCGGTGCAGCAGCGAGGTGTCCTGGGTGATCATGCCGATCTGTTCGCGCAGGGTTTCCTGGGCGACGTCGGCGATGTTCTGGCCGTCGATCAGGATACGGCCGCCTTGCAGGTCGTACAGGCGCAACAGCAGGTTGACCAGGGTGGATTTGCCCGCGCCGGACGGACCGATCAGGCCGATCTTTTCACCCGGTTCAATCGCCAGGTTCAAGCCGCTGATGATCCCGCTCTTCTTGCCGTAGTGGAAATCCACCTGATCGAACCGCACCTCGCCATGGGGCACTTCCAGGCGCGGGGCATTTTCCCGGTCGGTCACTGCCAGCGGCTGGGCGATGGTTTTCAGGCCGTCCTGGACCATGCCGATGTTTTCGAAAATGCCGTTGACCACCCACATGATCCAGCCGGACATGTTGACGATACGAATCACCAGGCCGGTGGCCAGGGCGATGGCGCCCACCGAAATCAGGGATTGGGTCCACAGCCACAGGGCAAGGCCGGTGGTGGTGACAATCAGCAGGCCGTTCATGGTGGTAATCACGATGTCCATGCTGGTCACGACGCGGCTGGCCAACTGGGTTTTCTCGGTCTGCTCGACAATGGCTTCCCTGGCGTAGTTCTGCTCGAAATTGGTATGAGCGAACAGCTTCAAGGTGGTGATGTTGGTGTAGCCGTCGACGATCCGCCCCATCAGTTTTGAGCGTGCCTCGGAGGAGATGACCGAGCGCTCCTTGACGCGTGGCACGAAGTACCGCAGGGCCAGGCTGTAGGCGACGATCCAGGTGATCAGCGGGATCATCAGGCGCCAGTCGGCTTCGGCGAACAGCGCCAGGGCGCTGATGGCGTAGATCGCCACGTGCCAGATCGCGTCCACGGCGGCCACTGCGGAGTCGCGCAGGGAGTTGCCGGTTTGCATGATGCGCTGGGCAATGCGCCCGGCGAAATCGTTCTGGAAGAAGTTCAGGCTCTGTTTGAGCACATAGCTGTGGTTTTGCCAGCGGATCAGGCTGGTCATGCCGGGGCTGATGGTCTGGTGCACCAGCAGGTCATGCAGGGCGCCGAAGATCGGGCGCAACAGCAGGGCGACCACGGCCATCCAGATCAGCTCGGTGGCGTGGATCTGGAAGAAGTTGGCGGGCGGCGTGCCCTGGGCCAGGTCGATGATGCGGCTCAGGTAGCTGAACAGCGCCACTTCGATCAGCGCGCCGATCAGGCCCACCACCAGCAAGGCGGCAAAGCTTGGCCATACCTGGCGCAGGTAATAGACGTAGAAGGGTAGGACTTTGTCTGGAGGGGCCGCGCTGGGAGGTTCGCGGAAGATGTCGATCAGTTGTTCAAAACGACGATAGAGCATTAGGTCTGACGCCCGCGCGGCGGGCTCTCCTGTTCAAATGCGCGCGACGCCTTGCGGGCCTCGCGCGAAACTCCCTGTAGCCTTCAGTCGATGCGCTTGGCCGACTTGATCAGGACAGGATCGATTGGCACGTTCTGCATGCCCTGCTTGGTGGTGGTCTGCGAGTTGACGATGATGTCGACCACGTCCATGCCCTTGACCACTTTGGCGAACACCGCGTAACCGGCATCACGGCCCGGGTCGAGGAAGGCATTGTCCGCAACGTTGATGAAGAATTGGCTGGTGGCGGAGTTCGGGTCGTTGGTACGCGCCATCGACAGGGTGCCGCGCACGTTATGCAGGCCGTTGCTGGCTTCGTTCTTGATCGGTGCTTCGGTCGGCTTTTGCGACATTTGCTGGGTAAAACCACCGCCCTGCACCATGAAGCCCGGGATTACCCGGTGAAAAATGGTGTTGGTGTAGAAGCCCTTGTCGACATAGGCCAGGAAGTTCTTGGTACTGATCGGGGCTTTGACCGGGTCCAGTTCGATCTCGATGTCGCCATTGGTGGTGGTGATCAAGACGTGGGGTGCCTTGGCGGGTTCGGCCGCCATCAGGTTGGCAGCGAACAGTACGGAACCGGCAAAGAAGGCGATTTTTTTCAGCATGGGTCAGTGATCCTGGGTTGTGGTTTCGACTGTCTTGAGAAAATCGAGCAGGGTGTTGTTGAAGCGTTCGGGTTGGTCCAGCGGCGTGGCATGGCGGGAATCCTCGATCACCACCAGCCGCGCATCAGGCAGCAGTTTTACATAGATTTCTTTTTGCGCCACGGGGGTGTAGTCGTGGTCGGCGCTGATGACCAGGGTTGGACAGGATATTTTCGAAAGTTGTTCCTGTACGCCCCAGCCAACAATCGCATCGAAGCTGGCGAGGTAAGCACGTTTGTCGTTTTTTGCCCAGCGTTCGGCCATCTTGCGCCGCAGTTCGGCCTGTTCGGGCTTGGGAAACAGCAGGCTGCCCAGGGCCTTGCCGATAGTGTTCAGGCTGAGGATGCGCGCCAGGCTCCAGCGCTTGGCCCACTGCCAATAGTCGCTGGCGCTGCGAACCTTGACCTGGGGCGCACTGTTGACGATGCACAGGCTCTTGAGCATTTGCGGCTCATCCACTGCCAGTTGAAAGGCGATCATGCCGCCCATGGACAGGCCGACCACGTGGGCCGGCGGCAAATGCAGGTGTTCGATCAAGGCCACCAGGTCGGCGGTGAAGCCGGCGATGCTGTAGCGCTCACGGGGTTTGTCGGAGCGGCCGTGACCGCGCACATCCACCACCACCAGGCGATAGTGTTGGGACAGCACGGGCACTTGCAGTTCCCAGTCCAGGCAACTGGAGCCCAGGCCGTGGATCAGGATCAGCGGCGCGCCGTGGCCATATTCCTCGTAATGCAGGGTGCAACCTTCATGTTCGAAATAGGCCACGTGAACTCCTTGTTCAGGCTTGCTGCGGTGCGGCGAATGGCGCGTCCAGTGGTGCAGTGTCGAAGGTGCGCAGCAACTCGACGAGAATCTGCGTGGCCGGGCCCAGGGGTTTGTCCTTGTTCGAGTAAAGATAGAAGGTCGGGTTGCGGCTGCCACCCCGTTCCAGGGGCAGTAGCTTGAGCAGGCCTTCCTTGAGTTCGCGTTCGATCAGGTGTCGCGGCAGCCAGGCGAAGCCCAGGCCGCTGCTGACGAAGGTGGCGGCGGTGGGCAGGCTGCCGACGGTCCAGCGCTGCTCGGCGCCGAGCCAGCCGACGTCCCGTGGCTGCTGGCGGCCGGAGTCGCGGATCACCACCTGCATGTGGCTTTCCAGATCCTGGAAGCTCAGTTCGCGGTGCAATTGATGCAGCGGATGTTCGGGGTGGGCCACGGCGACAAATTCGACGTCGCTCATTTCCGTACCGAGGTAACCGGGAATGATGAACCCGCTGATGGCGAGGTCGGCCATGCCGTCCATCAACAGCTCTTCGACGCCGGACAACACCTCTTCGCGCAAACGCACCCGGCAGCCACGGCTTTGCGGCATAAAGGCAGTGAGGGCGCGCACCAGGCGGGCGTTGGGGTAAGCGGCATCGACCACCAGCCGCACCTCGGCTTCCCAGCCTTGTTCCATATGGTGGGCCAGGTCTTCCAGTTGGCTGGCGTTTTTCACCAGTTGCCGGGAGCGGCGCAGCAGCACTTCACCGGCTTCGGTGAGCACGGCCTTGCGCCCGTCAATGCGCAGCAGCGGCACGCCGAGCTGATCCTGCATGCGGGCCACGGTGTAGCTCACCGAGGATTGCGAGCGGTGCAGCGCTTCGGCCGCCTGGGCGAAGCCGCCATGGTCGACCACGGCTTGCAAGGTGCGCCATTGATCAAGGGTAACGCGGGGCGCTTTCAAGATGAGCTCCTCTTGTCCTAAGCTGGCGGTCCTTATTGGAGACTGCCGAATGAGAAAATTCTGTTGTGTGCTGCTGGCGTTGCTGCCGTTGAGTGCGTTTGCATTCAGTACCGATGTGACGAAAGACATTCAGGGCGTGAAGATCGATTACAGCGCGTCAGACGTCGACAGCAATATCAGTTCGATCCAACTCACCAACTACGGCCCCAATGACGCGGAGTGCAAGGTACGCTTTACCAATGGTCCGGAAGCCCCGCGTACGCGCAAGGTCACGGTCGCGGCAGGGAAAACCACCAACACCACGGCCAATTTCAGCCGTGCCATCATCAAGATGCGTATCCAGCTGACCTGCGCACCGAAATAAGGCAAAAGCGGAGCTTGCGTACAGCAATACTCCGCTTATAAACAAATTTCTAGATGGGTTATAGCAGTTTTTTACGCTTTTTAATCGAACGGACCCTGTCTAACCTTTACTCCATCGCCTTACAGCATTCACCGATGGAGCTTACATAATCATGGCCCGTGTTCTGATCATCGAAAGCAGCGCCCGTCAGCAGGACTCAATCTCCCGCCAGCTGACCCAACAATTCATCAGCCAATGGAAAGTCGCCCACCCGGCTGATCAGATCACCGTACGAGACCTCGCCATCAACCCGGTTCCGCACCTGGATGCCAATCTGTTGGGCGGCTGGATGAAACCTGCCGAGCAGCGCAGCACGGTTGAACAGGCCTCCCTGGACCGCTCCAACGAACTGACCGATGAGCTGCTGGCCGCCGATGTATTGGTCATGGCCGCGCCGATGTACAACTTCGCGATTCCCAGCACCCTCAAAGCCTGGCTCGACCATGTGCTGCGTGCCGGTGTGACCTTCAAATACACCGCCACCGGGCCCCAAGGCCTGTTGACCGACAAGCGTGCCTTTGTGCTGACCGCCCGCGGCGGCATCCACGCCGGTGGCAGCACCGACCACCAGGAACCCTACCTGCGTCAGGTCATGGGCTTTATCGGCATCCATGACGTCGCGTTCATTCATGCCGAGGGTGTGAACCTGGGCGGTGATTTCCAGGAGAAGGGTTTGAACCAGGCCAAGGCGTTGTTGGCCCAAGTGGCGTGAGATGTTAATCGTCAGATAATCGCCTGCTGTTTAGATAGCTCCACGCAACCCTTCAAGTACGCGTATCGAACCTCCCTTTGCACTTTTTGCTCCTGAGTGCTCCCGCCCGACTGACGCTTTTAGCGAGGTCGGGTTTTTTTTGCCTTGAGTTTCGTAACGCGCGGAAAACCGCTAATGTCGCGCCCATTCAAAATGAGGCGAGCATGGGCTATCTACTTGTTGTGACGCTGATCCAGGCGTTTTCCTTCAGCTTGATCGGCGAATACCTGGCCGGTCACGTCGACAGTTATTTCGCGGTGCTGGTGCGTGTACTGTTGGCCGGGCTGGTGTTTATCCCGCTGACCCGCTGGCGCTCGGTGGAGCCGGCGTTCATACGCGGCATGCTGTTGATCGGCGCACTGCAGTTCGGCGTGACCTACGTGTGCCTGTACCTGAGCTTTCGCGTACTGACGGTGCCGGAGGTGTTGCTGTTCACCATCCTGACACCGTTGCACGTGACCTTGATCGAAGACGCCCTGAACCGCCGCTTCAACCCGTGGGCGCTGGTGGCCGCACTGGTGGCGGTGGCGGGGGCAGCGGTGATTCGCTTCGACCAGATCACCCCGAACTTCTTCATGGGCTTCCTGCTGCTGCAACTGGCCAACTTCACCTACGCCGCCGGGCAGGTGCTTTATAAGCATCTGGTGGCCCGTCATCCGAGCGATCTGCCGCATTACCGGCGCTTTGGCTACTTCTACCTCGGCGCGTTGGCGGTGGCGTTGCCGGCGTTCCTGATGTTCGGCAAGGCCAACTACCTGCCGGAAGCGCCGTTGCAGTGGGGCGTGCTGGTATTCCTCGGGCTGGTCAGCACGGCACTGGGCATGTACTGGTGGAACAAGGGCGCTTGCCTGGTCAACGGTGGCACATTGGCGGTGATGAACAACCTGCATGTGCCGGTGGGGTTGTTGCTGAACTTGCTGATCTGGAATCAGCATGAACCGTTAGGCAGGTTGCTGCTGGGCGGGTTGGTGATTCTCGGGGCGGTGTGGATCAGCCGGCTGGGCCTGCGGTCGTCGGCGCCAATTGCGTCAGCAAAAAATCAATGAATGCGCGGGTCTTTTGCGGCACGCGTCGCGCTGACGAATAAACCGCATTGATGGTGATTGCCGGCGCCTGCCATTCGCAGAGCACCGGCACCAGGCGCCCGGCGCTCAGGGCGTCTTCGACGATAAAGTCCGGCAACAGCGCGATGCCCATCCCGGCCTCTGCCGCCTGGGCCAGCAGGTCGCCGTTGTTGGCGTGCAGAGGGCCGGTAACGTTGACCCGCTGGGTTTCCTGGCCCTTGCTCAATTGCAGGCTGACGCCGCTTTGCAGATACCCATAATTGAGGCACTGGTGCTGGCGCAGGTCTTGCGGGGTCTGCGGTATGCCCGCGCGTGCCAGGTAGGCTGGCGCAGCCACCATGATCCGTGGCGCAGGTGCCAACTGGCGGGCGATCATCGTTGAGTCGGGCATGCTGGCGATGCGGATGGTCACGTCGAAACCACCGCGTACCGGGTCGACCTGTTGGTCGCTGAGCACCAGTTGCAGCTCGATATGCGGATGCTGTTCATGGAACAGCGGAATCAACCGCCCCAGGCGATGCAGCCCGAACGACATCGGCGCATTGACCCGCAACACGCCCCGTAGCTCACCGATACCATCCCGGGCCCGCTGTTCGGCTTCGTCCAGGGCGGCCAGTACTTCACGCGCAGCTTCAAAATACTCGGCCCCGGCCTCCGTCAAATGCAGGCTGCGGGTGGTGCGCTGAAGCAGTTGCACGCCTATGGCTTCTTCCAGCGCCTGAATCTGTTTGCTGACTTTTGAGCGCGGTACGTCCATGGCTCGCGCGGCGGCCGCGAAGCCGTTCTCGCCGACCGTGACGACAAACGCCCGCATGCATTCGATACGGTCCATGATTGTCCCTTTTTTAGAATCAATGATTCTCGATTTTAGGTAATTGTCTCGATTTTATCCATCCCATAAAGTTACTTCCAAGCCGCCAGCCAAGCTTCACAGCGGCGCTGAACGCACCCCTAACCGAATCGAAACCATTAAAAGGAAGTCACCATGTCTATTCGCGAATTGCTCAACCCAGCCAACTCCACCCTGATCCTGATCGACCACCAGCCGCAGATGGCCTTTGGCGTGCAGTCGATCGATCGCCAGACCCTGAAGAACAACACGGTGGCGCTGGCCAAGGCGGCCAGGATCTTCAACGTGCCGACCATCCTGACCTCGGTTGAGACCAAGAGCTTCAGCGGCTACATCTGGCCGGAACTGCTGGACGTGTTCCCGGACCAGCAGCCAATTGAGCGCACTTCGATGAACTCCTGGGAAGACAAGGCGCTGGTGGCCGCGGTGAAGGCCACCGGGCGCAAGAAGCTGATCATGGCGGCCCTGTGGACCGAGGTGTGCCTGAACTTCCCGGCCCTGGAAGCCCTGGCCGAAGGCTACGAGGTGTACATCGTCACCGACGCCTCCGGCGGCACCAGCAAAGAAGCGCATGACATGTCGGTGCAACGGATGATTCAGGCGGGCGCGGTACCGGTCACCTGGCAGCAAGTGCTGTTGGAATACCAGCGTGACTGGGCTCACAAGGAAACCTACGACGCGGTGATGGGCCTGGTACAGGAGCACAGCGGCGCTTACGGCATGGGCGTGGATTACGCCTACACCATGGTTCACGGCGCGCCGCAGCGTCAGGTCAAGTAAGGTCCAACGCAAAAAAAACGGCACAACTCGGGTTGTGCCGTTTTTTGTTGTTACATCACTGCCTTTTCCGCCGGGGGCAGGTGACTGGCCCCCAGCACCGCCGGCAACATCCCCGCCCGCAAGTCACCGCCGCTCGGCTGCTGGTACAGGCTCAAACCAAATTCCGGCAGCACCGCCAGCAGGTAGTCGAAGATATCGCCCTGGATCCGCTCGTAGTCGGCCCACGCGGTGGTGCGGGTGAAGCAGTAGATCTCCAGCGGAATGCCCTGGGCGGTGGTCTGCATCTGCCGCACCATGCAGGTCATGTTCGGCTGGATCTCCGGATGGCTTTTCAGATAGGCCAGGGCATACGCGCGGAAGGTGCCGATATTGGTCATGCGTCGGCGGTTGGCGGACATCGCCGCGACATTGCCCTGGGCTTCGTTCCAGGCCTTGAGCTCGGCCTTCTTGCGGCTCATGTAGTCGGTCAGCAGGTGTACCTGGGTGAGCTTCAGCTCTTCGTCGTCGCGGATGAAACGCACGCCGCTGGCGTCGATATACAGGCTGCGCTTGATCCGCCGGCCACCGGAGGCCTGCATGCCGCGCCAGTTCTTGAACGACTCGGACATCAGGCGCCAGGTGGGAATCGAGACGATGGTCTTGTCGAAGTTCTGCACTTTGACGGTGTGCAGGGTGATGTCGACCACGTCACCGTCGGCGCCGACCTGGGGCATTTCGATCCAGTCGCCGACCCGCAGCATGTCGTTGCTGGTCAGTTGCACACTGGCGACGAACGACAGCAGGGTGTCCTTGTAGACCAACAGAATCACCGCCGACATCGCACCCAAACCGGAAAGCAGCAGCAGTGGCGAGCGGTCGATCAACGTGGCGACGATGATGATTGCGCCAAACACGAACAGCACCATCTTCGCCAACTGCACATAGCCCTTGATCGAGCGGGTGCGGGCGTGTTCGGTGCGGGCATAGATGTCCAGCAGGGCGTTGAGCAGTGCACTGATCGCCAGCACCATGAACAGAATGGTGAACGCCAGGGCGACATTGCCGATGAACAGGGTGGCGGTCTTGCTCAGGTCCGGCACCAGGTACAGGCCGAACTGGATCACCAGTGACGGCGTCATCTGTGCCAGGCGATGGAAGACTTTGTTGTGCCGCAGGTCATTGAGCCAGTACAGCGCGGGTTGCCGGCCCAGCAGCTTGACGGCGTGCAGGATGAGGTAGCGGGCCACTCGTCCGAGCAGCAATGCCACTACCAGCAACACCATCAGCGCGAGGCTGGAATGCAGCAGCGGGTGTTCGTCGAGGGTGCCCCAAAGGTCTTTGACGTTGAGCCAGAGCTGTTTGATATCCATGGGTAAACGCGATTCTTCTGTAAGACGTGACGGGCCGATTAGAGCATTTAAGTACGTCAAAGTTGTGGTTGTGGACAAATCCCCTGACAAAAAAGCGCCTGATTAACCCAGTTCGCGTAAAGAAACTCGGCCTGAGCGCCCGAAACCGTTACCCTATGCAGCTGTTTTTTTGTATTTCTTCGAGGTAGCACCCGTGTTTTCCCAATTCGCCCTGCACGAACGCCTGCTCAAAGCCGTGGCCGAGCTTAAATTTGTCGAGCCAACGCCTGTGCAAGCAGCGGCCATCCCGCTCGCGCTCGAAGGGCGTGACCTGCGGGTGACGGCTCAAACCGGGAGTGGCAAGACTGCCGCTTTCGTCCTGCCGATCCTTAACCGTCTGATCGGCCCGGCGAAAGTCCGTGTCAGCATCAAGACCCTGATCCTGCTGCCGACCCGCGAACTGGCCCAGCAGACCTTGAAGGAAGTGGAGCGCTTCTCGCAGTTCACTTTCATCAAGTCCGGCCTGATCACCGGCGGCGAAGACTTCAAGGTCCAGGCCGCCATGCTGCGCAAGGTGCCGGACATCCTGATCGGCACCCCGGGCCGGATGATCGAACAACTGAACGCCGGCAACCTGGACCTCAAGGAAGTTGAAGTCCTGGTGCTCGACGAAGCCGACCGCATGCTCGACATGGGCTTTGCCGACGACGTGCAGCGCCTGGTGCAAGAGTGCGTCAACCGCCAGCAGACCATGCTGTTCTCGGCCACCACCGGTGGTTCGACCCTGCGCGACATGGTCGCCAAGGTCCTGAACAACCCTGAGCACCTGCAGGTCAACAACGTCAGCGACCTGAACTCGACCACCCGTCAGCAGATCATCACTGCTGACCACAACGTGCACAAAGAGCAGATCCTCAACTGGTTGCTGGCCAACGAGACCTATCAGAAGGCTATCGTGTTCACCAACACCCGGGCCATGGCCGACCGCATCTACGGTCGCCTGGTGGCTCAGGAGTACAAGGCGTTCGTCCTGCACGGTGAGAAAGACCAGAAGGACCGCAAGCTGGCCATCGACCGCCTCAAGCAAGGCGGCGTGAAGATCCTGGTCGCCACCGACGTTGCCGCCCGCGGCCTGGACGTGGATGGCCTGGACATGGTGATCAACTTTGATATGCCCCGCAGCGGCGACGAATACGTGCACCGTATCGGTCGTACCGGGCGTGCCGGCAACGATGGCCTGGCGATCTCGCTGATCTGCCATGGCGACTGGAACCTGATGTCGAGCATCGAGCGCTACTTGAAGCAGTCGTTCGAGCGCCGCACCATCAAGGAAGTCAAAGGCACCTACGGCGGGCCGAAGAAGGTCAAGGCATCGGGCAAGGCCGTTGGCGTGAAGAAGAAAAAGGTCGACGCCAAGGGCGACAAGAAGAAGGCCGGTGCCAAGTCGCCGACCAAGCGCAAGATTGCCAACCGTCCAAAGACCGACAACCTGTCGTTGGTCAGCAAGGACGGCATGGCGCCTCTGAAGCGCCGCAAGCCGGAAGCACCGGCTGCCGAGTAAGGCTTGAGCCATAAAAAAACCGGACAATGTCCGGTTTTTTTTCGCCTCAGTTTTTAGTTTTGTCGGTCGCCTCATTGAGTTCCGTGAGGCGCTGGTCGATCAGTTGGCACTTGTCGGGCAGGTCTGCGCTGGCGGTTTCCAGCTTCATGTTCTGCAGTTCTTCGTTGATCTCCTTGGCCTTCTCTGGATTCTGTTGGGTGAGCTCGGTCACCTTCTTGGCCAGTTGCTCACGTTTGGCGGTGGCTTCTTCCGGCGTGCAGGCCCAGGCGGGCAGGGCGGCAAGCAGCGTGGCGGCGACGGCCATATTCAGCAGGGTTTTCATGATTCGGACCTCCATGGCGGTGATGAACGGTTGAGGGCCGTGAGCACTGAAAAGTTCAGCGAAATCGCGTCCGTCCGCTAGGCTGAACGGACGACGGGTCCGGCATGTCACACCTTTGAAGGGCCTATTTCGTGTGCCTTCAGGAGGAATCAGGATGACGACTTACGATTGGGATTTGATCGAACGACTGTTGCATGAGGTACAGAACGGTGGCGCCAGCTTCGCCCCACGCAAATACGCCGAGGAAGAAGCGACTAAAAGGGCCGCCGCCGGAGAGCCCATCGGTAATCTCGATGAGTTTAAAAAGCTCGCGGCGGATTACGAGGCGTTGTTGTTCAAGCACGGCTTTATTGAGTCGCGGTCAGAGGAAGAGTGCGGCAATGGTGAGAACTTCAAATTGACCCAGCGCGGCTCACAGTTGCTGAGCCTGATCGACAGCTGTATCCCCGGTGATAATCACCCGCGTCAGGTGCTGGACGAGCAGGCGGATGCGCTGGATCCGGCGACGTTTGATGAACTGGCTTCCAAACCACAGATTGCCTGATGACTATGGGGTGCCAGCCTTCAGGCATTTAAGTGCCTTGAAGTCGCTGCGCACCTTGTCGATCTTTTGTGTCAGCTTCTGGCGTTGTTGCACGGTGCTTTCCGCCATCAGGTCGACGATCAGGCTGCGGGCAGCGGCTTCGGTCTGGGCGTAGGCTTGGCGATATTCCGGCGTCCACAGGCTTTCGCGGTTCACCAGCAGTTGCTCGATCTTCTGTGGGAAATCGCTGCTGTGGCGGTCTTTGACGGCTGCGATAAATAGTGTTTGCCAGTGGGCGCGGTTGCCAATCCATTGTTGGTTCTGCTCACCCAAGGCGATCGACCAGGCGGTGACGCGATTCTGCTGGCTGGCACTTAACGGCCCGAGCCACGCATCGAGGCGCTTATTCATGCGCTCGGCGCGTTCCTTGATCTGCTGCTCGAGGGGCGGTTTCAGGTATTCGTCCTGACGCTTGCGCAGGTCCTTGGCGAACGCTTGCTCCATATCCTGTACTTGCTGGTCGTCCAGCCCCTGCAGTAGCTGGACGGCGGACGGCGTGATCGCCCGGGCGCTCTCGGCAATGGCTTGCTTGGCTTCGGCGGTACGGGTTTGCAGGGCGGCGTCGGTCACCTGGTTGGTGTCGACCATCTGTTGAAGGCGATCGAGCCAGTCCAGGTAGCCCGGCAACTGGGTGGTGCAATGCCAGGCCAGGTGTTCCTTGAGTGTGTCGTTGAACCAGCTCTTCTGCCCGGCGTTCATTTCCAGGTAGTCGCTGAGGGTCCAGGGGATGATCACATCCAGATTGCGATAGGCCAGGCCCACCCGATTGCAGCCGGCAAGCACCAGGCTGAGGGTTAGCAACATCACCAGAAATTTTAACCGACGCAGCATGAGCGAGTCCTTGCGCAGACGAGAGTATTGCATCTGAACCCGTCGGGGCAGCGACAGTTCAGCCCATCAATAAAACGCCCGCTCGGCCTTCAGGGTCAACAGCCCGTCGCATTGCGAGTTGTGTCCGGAGTAGGCCGAGCAATCGCCGCCGCTGAGGCTGGAGTCGCTGTAGATCAGGTTCAGGTCGACGCCCATCCATGGCCTGGAAAATTGTACCGACCAGTCGCTGAAGCTGCGGATCGAGCTGCCATCGGCCACCGAGACCGGGGTGCCGAGCTGGTGGGTGGTGTATTTCATGCTGACGCCGATGCCGAACGGCTTGGTGCCGCCGAGGTCGGCGAACAGGGTGCTGTCCTGCCGGTCCGGGTCGTTGCTGAAGGAGGCGCCGAAGCGATTGCCCAGCAAGGTCAGGCCGCCGTAGAACTCCTGGCTGTCGAGGGGGCTCAGCTTGGGATAGCTGTAGTGAATCATCCCCAGTTCATAACCCAGGGTCTGGTCGAAGGGGCGTTTGAAACCCAGGTAGGAGTCGACTTCCAGGTTGCTGGTCGGGGAAATGCCCATGCTCGGTGAGAATTGGCCGAGGTACAGGCCGCTGCCGTGGCTCAGGTCCAGGCCGCCATGGAACGAGTCGCTCCCGGGCGCCGTGGGCTTTACCAGGCCTTGAGCCATGCTTCGGCTGGGTGTCGTGCCCAATTTCAGGTCGAAATCACCCAATTCACGCTGGAAAACCTGCGCTTCGGCGAGGGGGCTGGCCAACAGGGCACCGGCCAGAAATATGCAGGATTTGAGCATGCTTCACTCCATGAAAAGCGAGGAGCAGTAACGGGAAATATCAGGCAAATGCCCGATCTAGACGTGTGCAAGCATACCGGCGATGGTTCGCAGATGAGGCCCGTTCGTCGATTGGCGTAATAAAGGGGTGTATCAGGGGGTAGTGCGGGCTCTAGTCCTAGCGCCTTGAAAGGCAAAGCGCATAGGGACCAGGTGTAATGCGCGAGTCTTACTTTTTACCCAGGGTGATCTGCTTGGACGGGCCGAAAGTCTGGCCGCTTACGCCTTTGGCAATCTGCTGGATTTCGCCGCCCTGCTTGAGGAATGCAGCAATTTGGCTGTTGATCGATTCGCTGGTTTCAACGGCGGGAGCTGGCTTTGCTTTGCTGTTGGATGCTTTTACGCGCATGGCGGCCACTAACCTGTAGAGAATTAACTTGGCCATGCATCGTACATGAAATGCTTGACAATTGCTTGGCAAATATCCCCCTGAAATATACGCAGGGTTTATGATTCGCCTGGATTATTAAGTGAAATACTAACCTAACTTGCTGTTTTAACTCGAATCCCTCGAGGAAATCCGGCCGTGGGTACTGGCCGGATTCAGCCCGATGACCTGACGAGCGGGGCGCTTCTCGGCAAACCCATGATTTTTCAGGCCTGTACGCCGGTACGCGGGACCGCCGTCGTCAACTCGGGTAGAATGCCGCCCACGCAATGAGGGTATTTGAGATGGCTTTAGTCGGGCGCTACAACAGCTTGCAAGTGGTTAAACACACTAACTTTGGTTTGTACCTGGATGGTGATCAAGAGGGCGAAATCCTCTTGCCCAACCGATATATCCCCAAAGATATTCCCAGTGAAGATGAAGACTGGCTCAACGTTTTCATTTATCTGGACAGCGATGACAAACTTATCGCGACCACCGAAAAACCAAAAGTACAGGTGGGTGAATTTGCCAGTCTGAAAGTGGTTGAAGTCAACAGTATCGGTGTATTCCTCGATTGGGGCCTGCCCAAGGATCTGCTGCTGCCTTACTCCGAAGAAAAGCGCCAGCTGACCGCCGGTGAGTATTGCGTGGTACACGTCTACCTCGACAAACACACCAAGCGCATCACTGCCACCGCGCGCCTTGACCGCTACCTGGACAAGACTCCGGCCACCTACAAGGTCGGCCAGGAAGTTGACTTGCTGGTGGCCGAAGCCACCGACATGGGCTTCAAGGCCATCATCAACAACAAGCACTGGGGCCTGATCCACAAGAACGAAGTGTTCAAGTTCCTGCGCCCGGGCAAGGAAGAGAAAGGCTTCATCAAGGAAATCCGCGCCGACGGCAATATCAGCCTGAGCCTGCAGCCTGTGGGTGAAGAAGCGGCCTCCAGCCTGAACTCGAAGATCCTCGCCAAGTTGCGCGACAACAACGGCACCTTGCCGGTCAGCGATAAAAGCGACCCGGCACTGATCAGCAGTTTGTTCGGTGTCAGCAAAGGCAACTTCAAGAAGGCCATCGGCGCCCTCTACAAGCAGGGTCAGATTGTGATCCACGCGGATCGCATTGAACTAAGCTGATCGCGGTTTGCTCTTCTGTAGGAGCACGCTTGCTCCTGCAGAAGGCCGCCTTAATGTCCAGAAAAACGCTTTTCGCCTACCTCGGTACGTTGCTTGCCTTTCTGATGCTTGACGGCCTGTGGCTCGGTGTCCTCATGGGCCCGACCTACAAAGCGCTGCTCGGTCCGTTGATGCTTGATCAGCCGCGCCTGTTCCCAGCCGTGGCGTTCTATCTCCTCTATGTATTCGGTTGTGTGGTGCTTGTCGTGCTGCCTGCGTTGGCGAGCGGCGGCTGGCAGCGTGCCGCGCGGCTTGGTGCACTCCTGGGATTGGTAGCCTACGGCACCTATGACCTGAGCAATTGGGCAACCCTGCAGGGCTGGTCGGCCGGTTTGGCCTTCATGGACATCGCCTGGGGCACCTTCCTGACTGCCGTTTGCTGCACCGTGGGCTATCAATGTGCGCGCAGGGTGCACAATTGATTGTGTACAGGATTGCCCTGCACCATCCCTGAGCGAATCACCACCGTTCAATCGTCTCTACGCCTCCTGAAGAGCCAAGCTCCACGGGGGATTGTGCCGAGTTTTATTGCATTGGCACGCATTCTGCTCAACAACTCGTATACAAACCATGCCGCCTCCCGTACGCACTCCCGTCGCGGGTGGCAGGCCGGTATTTACGAGGAGCCCTGCGATGACCGAACAATTGCCCAAAGGCTACAGCCCGCGCCTGTACAACCAGGACCTGGGACCGCTGCCGCAAAAATGGAACTGGTACAACATCTTCGCCTTCTGGATGAGCGACGTGCACAGCGTCGGCGGCTACGTATTCGCCGCCAGCCTGTTCGCCCTGGGGCTGGCCAGTTGGCAGGTATTGATCGCCTTGCTCGCCGGGATTTGTATTGTGCAATTGATCGCCAACCTGGTGGCCAAGCCGAGCCAGCAGGCGGCAGTGCCGTACCCGGTAATCTGCCGGTTGGCCTTTGGGGTATTCGGGGCGAATATCCCGGCGGTGATTCGTGGGTTGATCGCAGTGGCCTGGTACGGGATCCAGACATACCTGGCGTCCAGTGCATTGATCATCGTGGTGCTGCGCTTTTTCCCACAGATGGCGGTATACGCAGAGCCGCACTTTGCCGGCCTGTCGTACCTGGGCTGGTTCGGTTTCCTCAGCCTGTGGACGCTCCAGGCGCTGGTGTTCTGGGCGGGCATGGAGTCCATCCGTCGTTTCATCGACTGGGCGGGGCCTGTGGTCTATGCGGTGATGTTTGCTCTGGCAGGCTGGATCGTCTGGAAGGCTGGCTGGGCCAATATCAGCTTCACCCTGGCGGAAAAATCCCTCTCAGGCTGGCAGGCGTTTGGCCAAATCATCGTGGCAACCGCGTTGGTGGTGTCGTACTTTTCCGGGCCGACCTTGAACTTCGGTGATTTCAGCCGCTACTGCCGCACGATGAAAGACGTGCGTCGCGGAAATTTCTGGGGCTTGCCGGTAAATTTCCTGGCGTTCTCCCTGGTCACCGTGGTGATCGTCTCGGGCACCTTGCCGGTGTTCGGCGAAATGCTCCACGACCCGATTGCCACCGTTTCGCGCATCGACAATGACATGGCTGTGTTGCTGGGGGCGTTCGCCTTTGTCACCGCGACTATCGGCATCAACATCGTGGCCAACTTCGTCTCGCCGGCCTTTGACTTCGCCAACGTGGCACCGAGCAAAATCAGCTGGCGTGCCGGTGGAATGATTGCGGCGGTGGCCTCGATCTTCATCACCCCATGGAACCTGTTCAACAACCCGCTGATGATCCACTACACCCTCGATATCCTCGCCGCGTTTATCGGGCCGTTGTTCGGGATTCTGCTGGTGGATTTCTACCTGATCAAAAAACAGAAGATCGACGTGGATGCGCTGTTCGATGACAGCCCGAGCGGGCGTTACTACTTTGACGGCGGCGTGAACTGGACGGCGGTCAAGGCGCTGGTGCCCGCGACGCTGGTGGGCGTCGCGATTACCTTCACCCCGGTGCTGCAGGGAATGGCCAATTTCGCCTGGTTTACCGGCTGCTTCCTGGGTGGGCTGTTTTTCCTGGTGTTGGCGCGGCGTGAACAGGTTCGCGCGCCTGTGTCGATGGTTGCCGGCTGACCAGTACCGATCCGGCCACCAACAAACCGGCGCCTGCTACCACCAGCGCCGGTTGCAGGCCGCCGCTGAGGTGGCTGCTCACCGACGCCAGCAACGGACCGCTCAATTGGCCGATCGCAAAGCTGGCGGTCAGCAACCCGGTGCTGCGCTGGTAGCCGTGGGGGGCGACCTCACGCAAGCGCGCCATCACCAGTTGCATGCACGCCAGGAATGGCCCACCGCACAGCAACACCCCCAGCGCCAGCCCCCAACCGTTGCCCAGCAGGCAGGCAAACACGCCGGCCGCTTGCAGCCAAAGGGTTGTCATCAGCCAGCGACGGGTAGTGTCCGGGTCCTTGCGGCGCAAACTTGCCGCCACCACGCCAATCGCGGCAGCCAGGCCAAAGCAGGGCCAGAACAGGTCTGCTTGCCAGGCGCCCTTGAATTGCGCGCTGGCCATCTGTGACAGGAATGTCGCCGGGATGATGTAGCCAAGGCCATACAACACGTAGATCCAGCACAGGTGTGTGATGCTGCCGTTGCTGGCCACGTCGGTGTGGCTGGCAACGGGCGAGTCGGCAGCGGAAGGCTTGGGCAGGAACGGCAGGATTGCCAGCAGCATGACCAGGGCGACTACCCCATACACCAGCCACAAGGTTGCAGAGTCTTGCCCCAACAGGTTGGAGCCCAGCGCCAGCAACCCGGTCAACAGAATTCCCAGCCCCGGCCCCGCAAATACCAGCGCACCCAGGCGTGGGCGCCCGGCCGCAATGGCCAGCGGCTGGCTCAGGCTGGTAATCATCACCAGCGCCCAGGCACTGGCTACACCGGTACCAAAGCGCAACAACAGATGCGGCCAGAACCCGTGGGCCCAGTACGACGCCAGGGTCAGCAGCACACACAGCCACAGCCCACCGTACAAACGCCCGCGTACATGATGATGGCTGCGGGCAAAGATCGAATCCACCGCACCGACGAAATAACCCAGGTAGTTGGCCGCCGCAATCAGGCCGGCGCCGGTCAGGTTGATCTGCCCTTCACTGAGCAAATGCGGCATTTGCGGGGTGAGCGCGAATCGACCTATGCCCATGGCCATCATCAGGGCGATAAAGCTGGCGAGTAAGCGGATCAGCGGTGACATGGTGGTTTTTCCTGGGAGCAGCGAGTGACCATCAGGCTAAAGCGGATTGACTTTCTTTAAAAATGAATAATAGTGAGTAACTTGTTCAGTTTTGGAGAATGGTGATGGAATTCAGTCAATTGCGGATTTTCCAGGCCGTGGCCGAGGAAGGCTCCATCACCCGTGCCGCTGAGCGCTTGCACCGGGTGCCGTCCAACCTGTCGACCCGGCTTAAACAGATGGAAGAACAACTGGGCGTCGAACTGTTCGTGCGCGAGCGCCAGCGCTTGCAGCTTTCTCCTGCAGGCAAAGTGCTGCTGGACTACAGTGCGCGCCTGCTGGCCCTGCATGACGAAGCCCATGGCGCGGTGCAGGGCGGGCAACCGGCTGGAGACTTTGTGCTCGGCAGCATGTACAGCACGGCGGCGATTCATTTGCCCAAGCTGCTGGCGCGTTACCACAAGGCGTATCCGATGGTGAACCTGCAGGTGCAGTCAGCTCCCAGCGGTGAACTGCTGGAAGGCTTGATCACCGGGCGCCTGGACGCCGCATTGGTGGATGGGCCGTTGACCCTGGCCACCCTCGACGGCGTGCCGCTGTGCGAAGAGCGCCTGCTGCTGATCTGCGAGGCGGATCATCCGCCGGTGCGTGGGCCGCAGGATGTTGCCGGCCGTTCGGTGTTCACTTTCCGACGCAGTTGTTCTTATCGGGCGCGCCTGGAAGCCTGGTTTTCCCACGATCGCGTGGCCATGGGCCGGGCCATCGAGATCGAGTCCTACCAGGGCATGCTGGCCTGTGTAATCGCCGGTTCCGGCGTGGCGTTGATGTCGGAATCGATGCTCGACAGCCTGCCGGGCAAGGACAGCGTGTCCATTCATCCGCTGGCCGAGCCTTTTGCCAGCGCCACCACCTGGTTGATGTGGCGCAAGGGCATGCTCGGCGCTAACCTCAATGCGTGGATTGACCTGCAGCAGGAGGGCAAGGTGCTACCGGAAACCGAAACCCGAGCGATTGCTTGAACGATCCGTCAGGATTTTGATCAATTCAGTAATAGTTCGTTGTGGTTTCGTTCAAGCAATACGTAAGACTTAAGACTACTATCTGTAGGAAGCGGCCACAGAATTCCAGCCGCTCGGCATTACCCCAAGGGGGCACCATGAAAGAGAAACTGCAAAACTGGCTGCACGACCTCGGCGTCGCACTCGGCTTGATCGAGCCACCGCTGCAACCGGTGCCAATCCGCACCGATGACGAGCAGCGTCGCCCGCGTCGCAGGTAAGTCCTGGAAAGCGCTCAAGCATGTTTGTTTGGGCGCGGCCAGGTGGTTTGCCTATGTATTGGAGTCATGATTGATCATGACCCGTTGCTGTGTACTTCAATTCTTCGTCTGGCTTTGGCCGGACGTTTTCATTTCCGGGGTTTGGTGATTTTCTCAAGACACCTGCTTTCGGAATAATCCTTCAATTATTTAATTTAACAATGCCACGGTAATACCGATTGGTAGTCCGGACGTGTGCGCGTCAGTCGAGTTTTGCCATTAAGTATCGGAATTGGACTACCTGTTTGTCAGAGTCGACGGGCTTATTTGATTAATAGGATAGGCGTAGGTTGAGTTTCATCACGAAAAGATTTGTAGCGTTTGCAGTTCTTGCAAGCCCCCAACTTCATTGAGTTGCGCTCTCCGGAGTATGAGCCAGTCAGAACTGTTGGAGACAAAACCATGATGTTCTCTTCCGTTCCGCCAGTCGCCGCGTCACTTATTGCCACCACCGAAAACATCTTGCATATCGCCCCTGCATCGCGCGGCTGGAAAGCTGATGCACCCAGCAACGTGGTGTTTTTCCCGCCGACGTTAACCAAGCAGGCTCTGCTTATACAGATTGCACTGCTGCGCCCATCAACGATCATTGTCGCAGACCAGGTTATTGATGCCGACGTCATCAACCAATGGCGTATATCCCACCCATTTGGCGAACTCTGTTTGGTCCGCAGAGGTACAAGTCTGGATAAGATCCGATTGGATCTGTGCGAGCGCAACAATGTTCGAGTGATTAACACGCCAGGGGTCAATGCGCCGCATGTTGCTGCCTATATTGCGCACTGGCTGACGCTGGCCGATGGCTCCTTGCCCCATGACATCTGTGTACTGGGATACGGCAATGTAGGGAAAGAGCTTGTTAAGTTGTTGCTTGCTCGAGATCCGGATGTTCGGATTAAGGTGTTGGATCGACGCGATCGAGTGTCGGACAGTTTCGGGAAAGCCTCTTCCGATTGTAGGGTTTCATTGGTTGACGACTGGCTTGAGGCACTCGAGGGGGCCAATGCAGTCGCCCTATGCTTATCCCTGAATGATGAATCCATTTATCGCATTGATCGGACCCTCATTCAGTGCCTGCACAGAAAGGCTCGCCTTGTCTGTGTCGCCAAGCCGGATGTCTTTAGCGACGATGCGTTGCAGACCCTGGCAGTCTCCGAAGATATCCAGCTCATATTGGACTACGGCCCCAGGACACTGGATGCGTTTCGGGTGCGCACACAAGCGCTCGGCTGCAGTGTCTCCACATGGTACAAGCCGGCGACGCTGACCACACAGGCGGCCACCACCGAAGCCTGCCATTGCGACCTCGACTATGCGGTCTCGGTGCAACTGAGCTTGATGGCCTTGCGCGGCCTTGTCCGGCGCAAGCTTGCACACTCACTGGCGATCCCCTCTCGGCAAGCCGATGCCGGTGCGCCGCGTGTGTCGATCATCGGCAGAGGTATCAACGGGCTGCTCCAAGCCGTGATGTTCCGCCTGGCAAATTATCAGGTCACGGTTTACGGAGGAAATCAGCAGCGCGATGGTGCCAGTCACAAGCAGGTGAACATGCGTCATCTGTCAGCAACGGAGACGACTGCAAAACCGCTGCCTAACGATTACCTGACTCCCGCAAATCAGTACCTGGCCATTGAGTGCAATCGCGCAGGCATCGAGCTGTTTGAAAAATTCCTGGCCGACAACCCATCGCTGGCACGATTTGCACGATCGCGAATTGTACGAGCCTATGTGGACGACTCCAGTGGCACGGAGGCCGCGATCCGCGAGCAATGGGATATTGAAAACAGGCCTTGGCCGAGTGGCAAGCCGGGGCGAGAGCTTGCAGAGATCAGTCAGCTGCAATTCCAGGCAATGTATGGAGTTCCCGAGGTCGGGCGGGCGATTGAGGTGTCGGGCTACGATCTGGAATTTATCCATTTAATGGATGAGATGGTGACGCTTTTGCAGCGCTCAGGGGTTGAGTTCCTGCCACGGCACCTGAGTCCGGTCCAAATTGCCGATCTGAGTAGAGAGCACTTTGTCGTCACGGCCATGGGGGTGGACGAGCCAGAGGTCATCCCGATCATTGGCTGGTTTTTCAAGCTGCGCGCCGTTGATGATGAAGGTGTCGACATGCGCGGACTCAAGCTGCAGTACGACCTGCCAATCGGCGTCATGAATTGCCGCCTGGACGGGAACTGCATCCTTGTCTCCGCCGGGCAGGTGCCGCCCGATTCGACGCCGCAGTACAAGGAGCAGATACGGGCGGCGTGCCTGGCTGCCGTTTCTCGACACTTTCCAAAGTCCTGCAGCCGTGCGATCGAACGTGGCGACTTGCAACAAATCGAATGTGCCAGGCCCGGCACCGCAGATGGACTTTCAATCGTGCATTGGTCCGCCTACAACCGCATTGTCGCGGGGGCAACTTATGCCGGGGGCACCACGCAGGGATTGGTATGGGCTTCTTTGGTCCAGGAAGTCATCCAGGCCAGAGCGCCGGGGGTTTCGGCAGTGTGGGAATAAAAAAACGGGTGCGACATCCGACGTCGCACCCGCTGAAGAAAGCTACTTTCAACTATTCGTTCAGATCGCCCGAGCCGCAACAGCCTCCGGACGACGGGACAGCAAACTCACCAGCACAAAACTCACCAGGCCCACACCCAGGCTGTAGTAGATCGGCGTATTGGCGTCCAAACCATCCTTGATCATGAACACCAGCGCGGTCACAAAACCCAGGGTCATGGAGGTGATCGCCCCGGAAGTTGTCGCACGCTTCCAGAAAATCGCCCCGATCAGCGGGATCAACATGCCGCCCACCAACAGGTTGTACGCCAGGGTCAGTGCGCTGATCACATCACTCACCACCAGCGCGATACCCAACACAGCGATACCGGTCAGCAAGGTAAACAGACGGTTGATCTTCAAGCTTGACTGCTTGCCACCACGCAGGCGCGGCAGCAGGTCTTCGGTCAATACGGTGGAAGCGGCGAGCAAGCCGGCGCTGGCGGTGGACATCATCGCAGCCAGTGCAGCGGCGATCACCAGGCCGCGGATACCGTCGGGCAGCGAGACTTTGACGATGGCGGCGAACGCATTGTTGACGTTGTCCAGGTCCGGGATCAGTACGTGGGCGGCCATGCCGATCAGCGCACAGGCCAGGCCGTAGAGGATGCAGTAGAAACCGGCGAAGGTGCCTGCGTACTGGGCGACCTTTTCGTCACGGGCGGTGAACACCCGTTGCCAGATGTCCTGGCCGATCAGGATGCCGAAGAAGTAGATCATGAAGTAGGTGATGATGGTGTCCCAGCCGATTTCAGTGAAGCTGAAATTCGACGCGGGCAGCTTGGCCACCAATTCATCCCAACCGCCGACGCGGTACAGACAGATTGGCAGCAGGATAAACATCAGGCCGACCGTCTTGATCACGAACTGCACGATGTCGGTCAGGGTCAGCGACCACATGCCGCCAATGGTCGAGTACACCACCACCACGCCACCGCCTACCAATACCGACATCCAGAACGGCAGGTCGAACAACACTTGCAGCACGGTGCCGATGGCCAGGATCGAGGTCACGCCGATCATCAGCGCGTAGGCCAGCATGATCACCGCACTGGCCTGGCGGGCCATGGGGTTGTAGCGTTTCTCCAGGACCTGGGTCACGGTGAAGATTTTCAGTTTCAGCAGCGGCTTGGCCAGGAACAGGTTCAGCGCAATGATCCCCGCGCCCAGCGCGGCGCACAGCCAGAAACCGGAAATACCATGTACATAGCCCAGGCGCACGGTGCCGACGGTGGACGCACCGCCCAGCACCGTGGCGGCCATGGTGCCCATGTACAGCGTCGGGCCGAGGTTGCGGCCGGCCACCAGGTAGTCTTCATGGGTCTTGGCGCGGCGCATGCCGTAGTAGCCGAGCACCAGCATGCCGGCGGCGTAGATGAGGACGACGAATAGATCTAAGGCCATGACGGCGAGTCTCCGATTATCTTTTTTATGTGGGGCTAAAGGGGGCTGTGTGGCGAGGGAGCTTGCTCCCGCTGGGCTGCGCGGCAGCCCCAATCCATTCCATGCAATTCATCAGGCGGCCTCGCGACTGCTGCGCAGTCGAACGGGAGCAGGCTCCCTCGCCACAGTCGGCCCGTAGACGGCAGCCGGTTCAGGGAACACGCGAAGCAGTGTCAGGTACACCAGCGAGGCCAGGCCCAGGGTCACCGGCAAGCTGATGTCGATGCCGTCGGCGAGGTTGCCCAGCGGCCCGACAAACTGCCCCGGCAGGTTGACGAAGCACAGGCCCACCAGCGCACTCGGGATCCAGGCCCCCAGGCCGCGCCAGTTCCAGCCATGGCTGAACCAGTAGCGCCCGCCGGTTTCGCCGCGAGTGAACACTTGCAGGTCATCCGGGCAGTAGTAACCCCGGCGCACGATCAGGCCGATGATCATCATCACCATCCACGGCGTGGTGCAGGTGATGATCAGCACGGCGAAGGTCGACACGCTCTGCACCAGGTTGGCGGCGAAACGTCCGATAAAGATGAAGGCAATCGACATCACCCCGATCAGCAGCGTCGCCTTGACCCGGGACAGCAGGCGCGGGAACACGCTGGACATGTCCAGGCCGGTGCCATACAGCGAGGTGGTGCCGGTGGACATGCCGCCGATCACCGCGATCAGGCACACCGGCAGGAAGAACCAGCTCGGTGCCACCGCCAGCAGGCCGCCGACATAGTTGTTGGCCGCGATATAGTCCGGTGCCTTGACCGCCACAATGGTCGCGGTGGCCAGGCCGAACAGGAACGGGATCAAGGTGGCGATCTGCGCGAACACCACCGCCAGCATGATCCGCATCTTCGAGGTTTCCCGCGGGATGTAGCGCGACCAGTCGCCGAGGAACGCGCCGAAGGAAATCGGGTTGCTCATGGCCACCAGTGCTGCACCGATAAACGCCGCCCAGAAGCCGGTCTGGCCGAGGGCAACGGTGCCGGCGAAGTGGCTGTCGAAAGCTGGCGCGAAGGCGAAGATCCCCAGCAGGAACAGCAGGCTCGCCGCCCACACTGCGATGCGGTTGACCCACAGCATGAAGCGAAAGCCGTAGATGCACACCGTCAGCACGAGAATGGCGAAGACGCCGTAGGCCAGGCCCAGGGTCAGGTCGGTTTCCGGCAAGCCCACCAGACGTTTCGCACCGCCCACCAGCGCATCGCCTGAACTCCACACCGACAGTGAGAAGAACGCAATAGCGGTCAGCAGCGACAGGAACGAGCCGACAATCCGCCCGTGCACACCAAAGTGCGCACCGGAAGACACGGCGTTGTTGGTGCCATTGATCGGACCGAACAGACCCATGGGGGCGAGGATCACCGCACCCACCAGCACGCCCAGCACAATCGCCCAGACGCCGGCCTGGAACGACAAGCCAAACAGCACCGGAAAGCTCCCCAGCACGGCGGTGGCGAAGGTGTTGGCACCGCCGAAAATCAGGCGAAACAAATCCTTCGGCCCGGCGGTACGTTCGTGGTCCGGGATCTGTTCGACGCCGTTGGTTTCTATGTTGCGAATACTGTTTTCGTTGTTTTTATTATTCATGATCTGCTCCGATCACATTGGCTAATGGGGCGGCAGCCCTTCCGGCATAGCGGACAAATGTTCGTGACAGGCCAGCCACAGGCCTTCTTTTTGTTGTGTGCGATCCCCTTGCCGCTTGAAGACAATGGTCTCGCGTTCCTGGCTAAAGAATTGCTCCCCGTTCATGCGCAGCTCGGTGGCCACGTCATGCACAAATACCGCGACGTCACCGTGCAGGCTGACGAAAGCGTTGCTTGAGGTGCAGGAAAGCACCTCAAATCCCTCGTCCCGGCGCCAGCTGTCCCACAACACCTGGTAGGCATCGCGACTCAGCAGCGGCTGGGGGAGGGTGTAGAACACGAAGCTGGCATCGGCACTGAACGCACCGAAGTAGGCGTCGCGATCATTGCGGGCGAAGGCCGACACCAGGTCGGCCGCGGCTTTTAATACCTCGGCCTGGGCGCTCATCAGCGGTGCGCCACGCCCGGCAATACGCAGAGCATTTCGTACAGCAGGTTGGCGCCCAGCAGCGAGGTGTTGCCGGTGGTGTCGTACGGCGGCGAAACTTCTACCAGGTCGCAACCAATCAGATCCAGGCCTTGGCAGCCGCGGATGATTTCAATCGCCTGGATCGTGGTCAAGCCACCGATTTCCGGGGTGCCGGTGCCGGGCGCCCAGGCTGGGTCGATGCCGTCGATATCGAAGCTCAGGTACACCGGGCCACCGCCGACTTTCTCGCGCACTTCAGCCATCAGGGGCGCCAGCGAGTGATGCCAGCATTCTTCGGCCTGGACCACACGGAAGCCCTGTTTGCGGCTCCAGTTGAAGTCTTCGGCGGTGTAGCCCTGGGCGCGCAGGCCGATTTGCACCACGCGGTCGCAATCCAGCAAGCCTTCTTCCACCGCGCGGCGGAAGGTGGTGCCGTGGGCGATTTTCTCGCCGAACATGTGGTCGTTGACGTCGGCGTGGGCATCGATGTGCACCAGCCCGACCTTGCCGTGTTTCTTGTGGATCGCCCGCAGGATCGGCAGGGTGATGGTGTGGTCACCGCCCAGGGTCATCGGGATCACATTGTGTTCGAGGATCTCGTCGTAGGCTTCTTCGATGATGCGCACGGCGTCCAGCAGGTTGAAGGTGTTGATCGCCACGTCGCCGATGTCGGCAACCGACAGCGAGTCAAACGGCGCGGCGCCGGTGGCCATGTTGTAAGGGCGGATCATCACCGATTCGGCGCGAATTTCCCGCGGCCCGAAACGGGTGCCGGCACGCAGGGAGGTGCCGATGTCCAGGGGCACGCCGACGAAGGCGGCATCCAGGCCCTTGGCCGATTGCAGATGGGGAAGACGCATCATGGTGGCGATGCCGGCGAAGCGCGGCATTTCGTTGCCGCCCAGTGGTTGGTGGAAAATCTTGTCCACGGGATTGCCTCATCGTTTTGTTTATTAGAAGCCGATTCTGCGAAATGCATGGGAAGGGAAGAATCGGCAGGGGCAAATACTTAGTTCAGATTTTTCTAAACTAATGCCTGAGGTAAACTCGGTTCAAATGTGGGAGCGGGCTTGCTCGCGAATACGGTGTCTCAGTCACGGAGGGTTCGATTGATCCACCGCATTCGCGAGCAAGCCCGCTCCCACAGGTTTTATGTTTGCCTCTGGAGAGCCCATGGCCAACGCCTTGCCCGACCTGAAACTCCTGCGCATCTTCGTCAGCGTCGTGCGGCACCAGGGTTTCGCCAATGCCCAGCACGAACTCAACCTGTCGACCTCGGCCATCAGCACTTACATGAGCCAGCTGGAAGCCGCGTTGGGCCTGGTGCTGTGCCATCGCGGGCGGGGCGGGTTCAGCCTCACCAGCAAGGGCGAGTTGTTCCATCAGGAAACCCTGCGCCTGCTGGGCGAGCTGGAAGGCTTCGAGCAATACGCCGCCGCGCTCAAAGGCGAACTGCGCGGCACCCTGAAACTCGGCGTACTCGACTCCACCGTCAGCGACAAGGCCTTGCCGTTTGCCGAAGTGATCGGCGCCTACAGTCAGGAACACCCGGCGGTGCATTTGCACCTGTCGGTGATGAGTCCTTACGAGTTGCAACTCGGCGTCCAGGATAATCGCCTGGACCTGGCCATCGGTGCGTTTTCCAACCGGATGAGCGGGCTGATCTATATGCCGCTGTACCGCGAACAGCACTGGCTGTATTGCAGCACCCGTCACCCATTGTTCAACGAGCGGCGCATTCCCGAACAAGTCATCACCCAGCAACGCATGGTCGGTCGTGGTTACTGGAGCCAGGCCGAACTGGCGCGTCACGGCTTCAAGCACAGCGCCGCCACGGTGGAAAGTATGGAGGCGCAATTGATCCTGGTGCTGTCCGGCGCCTACATCGGCTACCTCCCGGAGCACTACGCCCAGGCCTGGGCCGACAAAGGGGATTTGCGGGTACTGCTGCCGGCAACCTTTGGTTACCAGGCGCCGTTCTCGATGATCATGCGCCGGGGCCGCAGCCGCGAACCCCTGATCCAGACCTTCCGCGATTTACTCAAAGCCCAGCTCAACCAGGCCTGAAAACCCATGTCCAGACCCCAATGCTCCCGCTGCCTGCGGCCCACCACTCACTGCCTGTGCGCGCTGATTCCCCGGCTGGATAGCCGAACCCGGGTGTTGCTGTTGCAGCATCCGAGTGAGGTCAATCACGCCTTGAATACCGCGCGGTTGGCGGCGCTGGGCTTGGTGAATGCGCAGTTGGTGGTGGGGGAGGTGTTTGAGGATTTGCAGGCGTTGTTGAATCCGCCGGGTTATCAGGCGCGTCTGTTGTTTCCGGACGAAAATGCCCAACCCTTGCAGGCCTATACGCCATCCGACGAACCGTTGCTGTTGGTGGTGCCGGACGGTACCTGGCGCAAGGCGCGCAAGTTGCTGCACCTCAATCCTTTATTGGCGGCGCTGCCTCGGGTGACGCTGGCGGAAGGCGCCGTGTCCCGTTATCGGCTGCGCAAGGCACCGGGGCCCGGGGCGTTGTCGACGGTGGAGGCCATCGTGCAGGCGTTGCAGGTGCTTGAAGCGCCCACCTCATTTGAGCCGCTGCTGAAACCGTTCGAGGCATTGATCGAAGGACAGATTGCCGCGATGGGCGATGAAGTGTTCCAGAGAAACCACGGCCCCGCCTGACTTATTCCATTAAGCGATAAGCACCACACTTTGCGTGATATGGCCCGCCAGCCTTTCCCGGTATGATAGTCGCCCCCGCAGTCTGGATTGCGAATACGCCATGACCTTGCAGTACCCCACCATCGCCGATTGCGTCGGCAATACCCCGCTGGTCCGCTTGCAGCGCCTGCCGGGCAACACCAGCAATACCTTGTTGCTCAAGCTCGAAGGGAACAACCCGGCCGGCTCGGTCAAGGACCGCCCGGCGTTGTCGATGATCACCCGCGCCGAGTTGCGTGGGCAGATCAAGCCCGGCGACACCCTGATCGAAGCCACCTCCGGTAACACCGGGATTGCCCTGGCCATGGCCGCGGCGATCAAGGGCTACAAGATGGTCCTGATCATGCCCGACAACGGCAGCGCCGAGCGCAAGGCGGCGATGACCGCCTACGGCGCCGAGTTGATCCTGGTCACCCAGGAAGAAGGCATGGAAGGCGCCCGCGACCTCGCCGAGCGTATGGCTGCCGAAGGCCGTGGCCTGGTGCTGGACCAGTTCGCCAACGGCGACAACCCCGAGGCGCATTACACCACCACTGGCCCGGAAATCTGGCGCCAGACCCAGGGCACCATCACTCACTTCGTGAGTTCGATGGGCACCACCGGCACCATCATGGGCAATTCGCGCTACCTCAAGGAGCAGAATCCCGAGATCCAGATCGTCGGCCTGCAACCGATGGAAGGCGCAGCGATCCCGGGGATCCGTCGTTGGCCCGAAGAGTACTTGCCGAAGATCTACAACGCGGCTCGCGTCGATCGCATCATCGACATGGCCCAGCGTGAAGCCGAAGACACCACCCGCCGCCTGGCCCGTGAAGAAGGCATCTTCTGCGGCGTGTCGTCCGGTGGCGCCGTGGCCGGGATGTTGCGCTTGTCCCAGGAGTTGGAAAACGCGGTGATCGTCGCGATCATCTGTGACCGTGGCGACCGTTACCTGTCGACCGGCATTTTCGACGCGCCCAACTGATGGCCAAGCACGAGAGAGGCCTGCGCTTCCAACCGACGGGCGGCAGCCGGGCCCCACAGATTCCCGTAGGCAAGAAGCAGCGCCTGACCATCGAGCGCCTGGCCAACGACGGCCGTGGCATTGTGTTCTTTGAAGGCCGCACCTGGTTTGTCGTGGGTGCGCTGGCCGGTGAAGAGGTGGAAGCGCGGGTGTTGGGCGCCCACGGCAAAGTGGTCGAGGCGCGCACCGAGCGCGTATTTACCGCCAGCGAACTGCGCCGTCCGGCACCCTGTGTGCACGCCGGCCGCTGTGGCGGTTGCAGCCTGCAACACTTGCCCCATGACGAACAACTCGCCCTGAAACAGCGCATGCTCGCCGAGCAATTATCCCGTGTGGCAGGTGTCGAACCCCAGGAGTGGGCCGCGCCTTTGAGCGGGCCGGAATTCGGCTATCGTCGCCGCGCCCGCGTGGCCGTGCGCTGGGATGCCAAGGCGAAGAAACTTGAAGTCGGCTTTCGTGCCGTGGCCAGCCAGGACATCGTCGCCATCGACGATTGCCCGGTGCTGGTACAGGCCTTGCAACCGATCATGCAGCGTTTGCCCAACATGCTGCGGCGCTTGAGCAAGCCTCAGGCATTGGGGCATGTGGAATTATTCAGTGGTTCGTCGATTGCCGTGTTGTTGCGACACATGGCGCCCTTGTCCGAAGCGGACCTGACGATCCTGCAGGAATTTTGCACGTTCCATGAAGCCCAACTGTGGCTGCATGGCGAGGGCCAGCCGCAACCGGTCGAACCAGACCAGGCCTTGGGCTATCGTCTGGAACCGTGGGATTTGCAGTTGGCGTACCGCCCGGGAGACTTTGTGCAGGTCAACGCCGGGGTCAACCAGGCGATGGTCGCCCAGGCGCTGGATTGGCTGGCGCCGAAGCCCGACGAGCGGGTGCTGGATTTGTTTTGTGGCTTGGGCAACTTCGCCTTGCCGCTGGCCCGCCAAGTGCGGGAAGTGGTGGCGGTGGAAGGGGTGCAGGCCATGGTGGACCGGGCGGCACAGAATGCCGTCAGCAATAATTTGCATAATGTTCAGTTTTTTCAGGCCGATTTGTCCCAGCCTTTGACCGACGCGGAATGGGCCAAACAGGGCTTTTCTGCGGTACTCTTGGACCCACCCCGCGATGGTGCCCTGGAGGTTGTGCGCAAGCTCGCTACCCTGGGGGCTGATCGCCTGGTGTATGTGTCCTGCAATCCGGCAACGCTGGCGCGGGACACGGTCGAGTTGGTCAAGCAAGGCTACCGGCTAAAACGTGCCGGGATCCTCGACATGTTTCCCCAGACGGCCCATGTCGAGGCCATGGCGTTATTTGAAGCGGGCTAGGATGCCCGTTTAATCCGACTGGCCTGCATCTCCTGGGCCTGTGACCTGCCAGGGAGCGTGCACAAGCTTTTTTTGTAAAGCAGGTCAGCGATGATTTTGACGCACTAAAAGGTGCGTCGTAGGGAAGGTAAGCAAGATGGTACAGGTGAGAGCACACCAGCCGATCAACACCGACGGCAGTATCAATCTCGAGGCATGGCTGGATCATGCCATCAGTGTCGACCCGGCACTGGACCGTGAAGCCTTGAAAGCAGCCTGCGAGTTCGCTCGTGAGTCTGAACAGCAAGACAATGCGGCGAAGAACCTGTGGGCCGAAGGCACTTCAAGCTTTCGCACCGGGTTGGAAATCGCCGAGATCCTCGCCGATCTCAAGCTCGATCAGGATTCGCTGATCGCGGCGGTGCTGTATCGCGGCGTGCGCGAAGGGCACATTCAGCTGCCCACCATCAGCCAGCGTTTCGGCACCGTGGTGGCCAAGCTGATCGACGGCGTGCTGCGCATGGCGGCGATCAGTGCCAGCCTCAGCCCGCGCCAGTCGATGGTGCTGGGCACCCAGGGCCAGGTGGAAAACCTGCGCAAGATGCTGGTGGCGATGGTCGACGACGTGCGCGTCGCCTTGATCAAGCTGGCCGAGCGTACCTGCGCGATTCGGGCGGTGAAAACCGCCGACGACGAAAAGCGCAACCGCGTCGCCCGCGAGGTGTTCGACATCTACGCGCCGCTCGCCCACCGCCTGGGCATCGGCCATATCAAGTGGGAACTGGAGGACTTGTCCTTCCGTTACCTCGAACCCGATCAATACAAACAGATTGCCACGCTGCTCCATGAGCGGCGGCTGGACCGTGAGCGCTTTATCGCCGACGTGATGAGCCAGTTACGCACGGAATTGCAGGCCACCGGGGTTGAAGCCGACATCAGCGGCCGGGCCAAACACATCTATTCCATCTGGCGCAAAATGCAGCGCAAGGGCCTGGCCTTCAGCCAGATCTACGACGTGCGCGCCGTGCGTGTGCTGGTGCCGGAAATGCGCGACTGCTACACCGCGCTGGGTATCGTGCACACGCTGTGGCGGCACATCCCCAAGGAATTCGACGACTACATCGCCAACCCCAAGGAAAACGGTTACCGCTCATTGCACACGGCAGTGATCGGCCCCGAGGGCAAGGTGCTGGAAGTACAGATCCGCACCCACGCGATGCACGAAGAGGCGGAGCTGGGCGTATGCGCTCACTGGCGCTACAAGGGCACCGACGTCAAGGCCGGGTCGAACCAGTACGAAGAGAAAATCTCCTGGTTGCGCCAGGTGCTGGAGTGGCACGAAGAGCTGGGCGACATCGGCGGTTTGGCCGACCAGCTGCGGGTAGATATCGAACCTGACCGGGTCTACATCTTCACCCCCGACGGCCACGCGATCGACCTGCCCAAGGGCGCCACACCGCTGGATTTTGCGTACCGGGTGCACACCGAGATCGGCCACAACTGCCGTGGCGCCAAGATCAACGGGCGCATCGTGCCGCTCAACTACAGCCTGCAGACCGGTGAACAGGTCGAGATCATTACCAGCAAGCACGGTACGCCGAGCCGCGACTGGCTGAACCCGAACCTGGGCTACATCACCACGTCCAGGGCGCGGGCGAAGATCGTCCACTGGTTCAAATTGCAGGCGCGCGACCAGAACGTCGCCGCCGGCAAGACCTTGCTCGAGCGCGAATTGGCACGCCTGGGCCTGCCGCAGGTGGACTTCGACAAGCTGGCCGAAAAGGCCAACATGAAGATCGCCGAAGACATGTTCGCCGCCCTCGGTGCCGGCGATCTGCGCCTGGCGCAGTTGGTCAACCTGGCCCAGCAACTGGTTGAGCCGGAGCGGGGCAGCGAGCAGCTGGAACTGATTCCACGCAAGGCCACCGGCTACAAGCCGGGCAAGCGCGGCGATATCCAGATCCAGGGCGTCGGCAACCTGATGACGCAAATGGCCGGCTGCTGCCAGCCATTGCCGGGCGACGCCATCGTCGGTTACATCACTCAGGGCCGCGGGGTGAGCATTCACCGCCAGGACTGTGCCTCGGTGTTGCAACTGGGCGGGCGCGAGCCGGAGCGGATCATCCAGGTCAGTTGGGGCCCGGTGCCGGTGTTGACCTATCCGGTGGACATCATCATTCGTGCCTACGACCGTTCCGGGCTGCTGCGTGATGTGTCGCAGGTGCTGCTCAATGAGCGGATCAACGTGCTGGCGGTCAACACCCGCTCGAACAAAGAGGACAACACGGCGCTGATGTCCCTGACCATCGAGATTCCGGGGCTGGACGCGTTGGGTCGGTTGCTGGGGCGTATTTCCCAGTTGCCGAACATCATTGAGACCCGGCGTAATCGCACGCCATGAGTAGCTGGATGAGCGCGGACTGAAATGTGGGAGCGGGCTTGCTCGCGAAGGCGATGTGTCTGTCAAATATCAGGCAACTGACACGACGCCTTCGCGAGCAAGCCCGCTCCCACATTTGATCCTCAGCGTTCCCACTTCTGCGGAAAGAGACTGATGTATTCACTTGAAGACCTGCTGCACCTGATGAACCGCCTGCGCGACCCGCAATACGGTTGCCCGTGGGACATCAAGCAAACCTACGCCACCATCGTCCCCCACACCCTGGAAGAAGCCTACGAAGTCGCCGATGCGATCGAGCGCGGGGATTTTGATCACCTGCAAGGTGAGTTGGGCGACCTGTTGTTCCAGGTGGTGTATTACAGCCAGCTGGCGCGGGAAGAAGGGCGCTTCGAATTCGCCGGGGTGATCGACAGCATTACCCGCAAGTTGATTCGCCGTCACCCGCATGTGTTTCCCACGGGAGACTTGTACGCGCCGCTGGATATTCCGCAGCTGAGCGAGGAGCAGGTCAAGCAGCGTTGGGAAGAAATAAAGGCCGAGGAGCGTGCGGAAAAGTCCGACGTCCCACAGCAGTTATCCCTGCTGGATGATGTGCCCACGGCCTTGCCGGCGCTTTCCCGCGCAGCCAAATTGCAAAAGCGTGCCGGGCAGGTGGGTTTCGACTGGCCGGCCGCGTTGCCCGTGGTGGATAACGTGCGCGAAGAGCTGGATGAAGTGCTCGAAGCCATGGCCGATAACGACCCGGCAGCCATCGCCGATGAAGTAGGTGACCTGCTGTTTGCGGCGGTCAACCTGGCCCGTCACCTCCAGGTCGACCCGGAAGCAGCCTTGCGTTTAGCCAACGCTAAATTCGAACGACGTTTCCGATTTATCGAACAGGCATTGCGCGAGACCCACCGTCCCATAGAAGATTGCACCCTCGAAGAGTTGGACGCCCTGTGGGGCGAAGCCAAACGCCAGGAAAAGAATCTGTCCAGCTGCGGCTGAGCCGTTGCCCAAGTGAGTAAGCACCATGAGCATTTCCCTTCGCGACCAGTTGCTCAAAGCAGGCCTGGTCAACCAAAAGCAGGCCAAGCAGGTCGGCAAAGAGAAACAGAAACAGCAGCGCCTGGTGCATAAAGGCCAGGCCGAAGCGGACGATAGCCAGGCGCGCCTGGCCATCCAGGCGCATGCCGAAAAGGTCAAGCGCGACCAGGAGCTGAACCGTCAGCAGCAGGAAAAAGCCGAGGCTAAGGCCCGCGTTGCGCAGGTCAAGCAATTGATCGAAACCTCGCGCCTGCCCAAGCTGACCACCGAGGACTACTACAACTTCGTGGACGACAAGAAGGTCAAGCGCCTGTCGGTCAACACGCTGATGCGTAACAAGCTGAGCAACGGCTCCCTGGCGATCGTGCACCACGGTGGCGGTTACGAGGTGATCCCGCGCGAAGCCGCGCTGAAGATCCAGGAGCGGGCGCCAGAGCGCATCGTCCAGATGAACGTGCTGACCGAAAGCCAGGTGCCGGATGAGGATGATCCGTACGCCGCCTACCAGATCCCTGATGACCTGATGTGGTAATGCGTTAGAAACACACATTGTGGCGAGGGAGCTTGCTGTGGCGAGGGAGCTTGCTCCCGCTGGGGCGCGAAGCGCCCCCAAAATCCCAACCCCCAACCCCCAAAACACAAACCCCGCTCAAAAGGCGGGGTTTGTGTTTATAGACACTCCAGCTGCGTGGGGCTGGTTATCTACAGGATTTCAGAGTTTCAGGAGCTTTGCGCCTGGCGTTTCATCTCAAGGGTCTCGAGCTCGTTTTTATAATTATGAGCTTCGGCCTCGTCGTGAAACATGCCGACCAGCAGGTCTTGCTGGTGTACATCCCAGATGTGAATCCCGTGGGCTACTGCTTCATGGGACATATGTTCATCGTCGCGTTCAGTTACTTTTACAGTCATCTGCTTGCTCCAATCTCTGGTTGATCTGCGGCAAGGCGTCGCAGGCCTTTGTTATATGATTTGTTAGCTTGCTAAGTAAATAACCAGGAATTGCAACACACCTTTACAGAAACTGGAGTAATCCCGCGAGCCCACGGAAACCGCGACATTGCGTCGCAGGGCGCTGAGTTTTATGACAAAAGTTTCATGTTGGCGTCAGGCGACAGGCGAAAAAAAGCCCCGCGTACGCGAGGCTCTTTCATTGCGCAGAGGATCAGCTGCCTTTGACAGCCTTGCCGTCAACGGTACCGTCTTGCAGCATGATGTTGTATTCCTTGCCGTCAGTCTCGACCTGGCGCAGGGCAACCAGGATGCCGCCCCAGTCCTTGGCAAACCACATTTGGGTAATGCGCTTGCTTTGAGTCGGGTCACGCACGCGCTCGACCTTGATCGCATCGATGGAGCCGGCTTTGGTCTGGACCTTTTCCGGGCCGATCACGCGGAAGTCGTAGGTATCGACATCAGTGCCTTCGACGACGTTGTAGCTCATGCTTTTCTTGCCGGCTGCCACATCGCGCTGCAATGCCAACTGGTAGGTCGACTTGTCGAGCATGCCGCTTTGAAGGGCCACGTTGACCGGGTCCTTGTTTTCAAAGCCGGTGACTTTCTTGGCCGTCTGATCGAAGTCGAGGTTGATCTTCTTCGTCTTGCCCAGGCCACCGCGTTCGAAGGTGTAGCTCACCGGTTGCAGGGCGTCTTTGTCGAAGCGGATCACGCTGGTTTCAGTCAGGCTGGCGATCATCATGGAAGCCTTGAAATTCAAGGTCCAGCTGCCGTTGTCATTCTTGGTCAGGCTGCGTTCTGCCGAACCACTCATGGGCAACTGTTTCCAGTCGGCGGTGTAGCTGGCGGAGAAAGGGTGAAGGTCTGCCGCTTGCACGGCAGGCAAGGCGAACAGCGCAAAAGCGAAGAGCAGGGCGCGACGCATAAAGTCTCCTAGGTTCGAATCAAGTGGCCGCTGGCCGCAAGTAACTGACCGTCCAATAATGCACCGTGGTCGCCAAGAATCAACCGTCCCTCAGCGAACCAGCGAACAGCCAGCGGGTAAATCCTGTGTTCCTGGGCGTGAACCCGTTGCGCAAGCGTCTGCGCAGAGTCCGCAGACTCTACCGGAACTACTGCCTGTACGACCAGAGGCCCGCCATCGAGTTCCTCGGTGACAAAGTGCACGCTGCAGCCGTGCTCGGTGTCGCCGGCCTCCAGGGCACGCTGGTGGGTGTGTAACCCTTTGTATTTTGGCAGCAGGGACGGGTGGATATTCAGCAGACGCCCGTTGTAGTGACGCACGAAGTCAGCGCTGAGAATGCGCATGAAGCCGGCCAGTACCACGAGTTTGGGGTTGAAGGCGTCGATCAGTTCGATCAAGGCGCTGTCGAAGGCCTCGCGGCCTTCGAAAGCCTTGTGATCCAGGGAGCGGGTGTCGATACCTGCGTCCCTGGCGCGTTGCAGGCCGTAGGCGTCGCTGCGGTTGGAAATCACCGCAGCGATGCGCACCGGGCTGTCGCCGGCGTGCGTGCTGTCGATCAGGGCCTGCAAGTTACTGCCGGTGCCGGAGAGCAGCACCACGACATCACAGGTTGCAGGCATCAGTGCGCCTTAAGGTTCTTCAGTTCAACCTGAGCCGCGCCTTCAGGGGCGGTAGCGATCTGGCCGATGACCCAAGGCTGTTCGCCGGCTTCACGCAATACGTTCAGCGCGCTTTCAACGTGCTCTTGAGCCACGCAGATGACCATGCCCACGCCGCAGTTCAGCACGCGGTGCATCTCGGTTTCGTTGACGTTGCCTTTCTCTTGCAGCCAGTCGAAGACTGCCGGGCGCTGCCAGCTGGCCACGTCGACAATCGCCTGGGCGCCTTTAGGCAGTACGCGCGGGATGTTGTCCAGCAGGCCGCCACCGGTGATGTGGGCCATGGCCTTGACCGCGCCGGTGTCCTTGATCAGCTTGAGCAACGGCTTCACGTAAATGCGGGTCGGGGCCATCAGCAGGTCGGTCAAGGGCTTGCCGTCGAGCTGGATGGTTTCGATGTCGGCGCCGGACACTTCGATGATCTTGCGGATCAGCGAGTAGCCGTTGGAGTGCGGGCCGGACGATGGTAGGGCCAGCAGGGCGTCACCGGCAGCCACCTTGGAACCGTCGATGATTTCGGATTTTTCGACAACGCCGACGCAGAAACCGGCCAGGTCGTAGTCTTCGCCTTCGTACATGCCTGGCATTTCAGCGGTTTCGCCGCCGACCAGGGAGCAGCCGGACAGTTCGCAGCCAGCGCCAATGCCGGTGACCACCTGGGTAGCGGTCTCGACGTTGAGCTTGCCGGTGGCGTAGTAGTCAAGGAAGAACAGCGGCTCGGCGCCGCACACCACCAGGTCGTTCACGCACATGGCAACCAGGTCGATGCCGATGCTGTCGTGCTTGTTCAGGTTCAGTGCCAGGCGCAGCTTGGTGCCCACACCGTCGGTGCCGGAGACCAATACAGGCTGCTTGTAGCCGGCCGGGATCTCGCAGAGGGCGCCAAAACCGCCCAGGCCGCCCATGACTTCGGGGCGCGCAGTGCGCTTGGCGACGCTCTTGATGCGTTCGACCAATGCTTCACCGGCGTCGATGTCTACACCGGCGTCCTTGTAGCTCAGGGAGGGTTGCTTGCTCATGATCCAGGCCTTTAGGGGGGATTCAGGGGTAACGACCGAATGCGGCGGGTGTACCGAAACCTGAAGTTTCAGCACGGCCTGCCATTGACGGTCTGCGAAGGCGCGCGATTTTATCAGGCTTGAGGGGCAGCGGCCATCCTCGGGCCGACGGGCAGGGGCAATAGCTGTTAAAAAAATCGCTAATCGAGTCGGTCACAGGCCCTATTAAGGTATAGCCTTTAACTCGCTATCGTTATGACAGTACAAAAACTTGCCGAGACCCTGTGAATGTTTTGCCGGTCGCTGTGGTCACAGCCTTGCTCAACAGTGTTCACGCGGTCTGTTCCAACCGCTTATTTGCCGTTCGGGAATCTTCTTTCATGGGTCTGAGTAAATATTTTTTTGTGGGCTGCTTGTCGTTGGTCAGCCTGGCGAGTCATGCCGAAACCCTCAATGGTCTCTATCAAGTGCTGGAGCCGGTCAGCAGTCAGTCTCCCCAGGAGCGCGACCAGGCGACCCAGCGTGCCCTGCAAACCCTGGTGATCCGCCTGACCGGCGACGCCAAGGCCGCCGATGGCCCGGGCCTGGCGGCGATCCGCAAAGACCCGCAACAAATCATCAGTCAGTATGGCTACGACGCCGGCCCGCCGGAAAGCCTGCAGGTGGATTTCGACCCGGTCAGCACCGACCGCGCGTTGCGTGGCGCGGGCCTGGCGCTGTGGGGCAGCAATCGGCCATCGATCCTCGGTTGGTGGCTGAACGATTCCGTCGAAGGCAGCAGCCTGGTCGGTGATGGCCAGGCTGTCGCCCAGCCGCTGCGCCGCGCGGCCCAGCACCGTGGTTTGCCGCTGCGTCTGCCATTGGGTGACCTGGACGAACAGATCGTCGCCACCGCCCCGAATCTTGAAAGCCCTGACGCCACACCGCTGCGCGCCGCGTCCGAGCGTTATGGTGCCGATGCCTTGCTGGCGGTGCATGCTCGCGAAGACGGCGGCCAATGGTCGGCCAAATGGCGCCTGTGGCTGGGGGATAAAAGCGAGCAGGGCACCGCCACCGGCACTGATACTGCCGCATTGGCTGACGCCGTGCTGCTGGCCGTCAGCGAACGCCTGGCACCACGCTTTGCGGTCAAGGCCGGCGCTGCCACCAGTGATCAGTTGCTGGAAGTGCAGGGCATGAATCTCGAGCATTACGCCGCCCTCGGCCATCTGCTGGAACCGTTCGGTGCCCAGCCAGTGCGCGTGGACGGCACTCGCATCGTTTATCGGGTGAATGGCAGCGCCGAGCAGCTGCGCACCCAGTTGAGCCTGGCCAAGTTGCAGGAAATCCCGGCAGGTGAAGCTCCGGCTCCGCAGCCGGTGGTAGAAGGCGCGCAACCGGCACCGGTCGAGCCGACGCCGCAGCTACGTTTTCATTGGTAAGTGTTCTTCCTTCTTATATAGAAGCAGGAAGCAAATAACAGAGGGAGTGGTTTATGGCGGATACGCGTCGTTGGGTGTGGCTTGGCGGGATTGTCCTGCTGTGCGTTTTTGTGTTCCTGCTGCATTCGATCCTGACGCCGTTCCTGGTCGCGTTACTGCTGGCCTACCTGTTCGATCCGGTGGTGGATCGCCTGGAAAAGATCGGCCTGTCACGTACCTGGGGCGTGGTGGCGGTGTTTGCGTTGTTCACCTTGATCATCACGGCGCTGGTCCTGGTGCTGGTGCCGATGTTGGCCAAGCAGTTGTTCAAGCTCTATGAGCTGGCGCCGCAGATGCTCGACTGGCTGCAACACACGGCCATGCCGTGGGCGCAGGCCAAGCTGGGGTTGGCAGACGGCTTCTGGAAGTTCGACAAGGTCAAGGCGGCCATCAGCGAGCACATGGGCCAGACCACCGACATTGTCGGCGTGGTGCTGAGCCAGGCGACGGCGTCGAGCCTGGCGCTGATTGGCTGGCTGACCAACCTGGTGCTGATCCCGGTCGTGGCGTTCTACCTGCTGCGGGACTGGGACATCATGATGGCCAAGATCCGCGGCCTGCTGCCGCGCGACCGTGAGGAGCGCATTGTCTCCCTGGCCGAGGAGTGTCATGAGGTGCTCGGCGCCTTCGTCCGTGGCCAGTTGCTGGTGATGCTGGCGCTGGGGATCATCTACGCGGCGGGGTTGATGGCGATCGGCCTGGAACTGGGGCTGTTGATCGGCCTGATCGCCGGCCTGGCAGCCATCGTGCCTTATATGGGCTTCGTGATTGGTATCGGTGCGGCGCTGGTGGCCGGGTTGTTCCAGTTTCACGGCGACCTGTACCCGATGCTCGGGATTGTCGCGGTGTTCATGGTCGGCCAGGCCCTGGAAGGCATGGTGCTGACGCCATTGCTGGTAGGCGACCGGATCGGCCTGCACCCGGTGGCGGTGATCTTTGCGATCCTGGCGGGCGGCGAGCTGTTCGGCTTTACCGGCATCCTGCTGGCGCTGCCGGTGGCGGCGGTGATCATGGTGCTGGTGCGCCATGTGCACGACTTGTACAAGGACTCGGACATGTACGCCGGAACCGACGAACCGGAGTTATAACCGCAGCATCACAAACCCGGCTCAAGGCCGGGTTTGTCATTTATCGGCTCTGGCGTTTCGCCATTGCGTCAAACATTCCTCACCAAATCCAACAAGTTAACGCAAACCTTTGATTTTGCTTGTGGTCTGCTGCATTGTGCGCCCGGCGTCACGGGTATAAACTTTGCAAACTTTACACAGAGGTCACTAACGGTTCGATTGGAACCGTTCAGTCAGCATGAAACCGATTCAGCTGCCCCTAGGTGTGCGTCTGCGTGACGACGCCACCTTTATCAATTACTACCCAGGCGCCAATGCCGCTGCACTCGGCTATGTCGAGCGGCTCTGCGAAGCCGACGCCGGGTGGACCGAAAGCTTGATCTACCTCTGGGGCAAGCACGGCGTGGGGCGTACCCACTTGTTACAGGCCGCTTGCCTGCGCTTCGAACAGATGGGTGAACCGGCGGTGTACCTGCCGCTGGCGGAGCTGCTGGACCGCGGTATCGAGATCCTCGACAACCTTGAACAATACGAACTGGTCTGCCTGGACGATTTGCAGGCAGTGGCGGGGCGGGCAGATTGGGAAGAGGCACTGTTCCATCTGTTCAACCGCTTGCGTGACAGCGGCCGGCGCTTGTTGATTGCCGCCTCCACCTCGCCACGTGAGCTGCCGGTGAAGCTGGCGGACTTGAAGTCGCGGCTGACCCTGGCGCTGATTTTCCAGATGCGCCCGTTGTCCGACGAAGACAAACTGCGGGCCCTGCAACTGCGTGCTTCGCGCCGCGGGTTGCACCTGACCGATGAAGTCGGGCATTTTATTCTCACTCGCGGTACACGCAGCATGAGCGCACTGTTCGACTTGCTCGAACAGCTCGACCAGGCTTCCTTGCAAGCCCAACGCAAGCTGACTATTCCCTTCCTCAAAGAAACCCTGGGCTGGTAGCCAGCCCTTTAAAACCGGGGCTTTCGGCAAATTACAGGCGCCAGAAAACCTGCGTTTGGGCCGTTTTGGCCACGCAAATGGCTGGCATAGGGTGTTAAGGGCTTAGATGTCATAGTCCAAACAAGAAGTCACATAGATCACGATTGAATTTGCAAATCGATGTGATAGAAGGCATAGTCTCGGCTTCTTTACACATCAGCCACGGTCGTGCCCATGCTAAATCGCTTCGCACCCCTCGTGCCTCTCGCACTCGTTACCCTGTTGTTTGGTTGCGCCACCCACACTCAAAACGTGGCTGAGCAGCAAAAACCAGTACAGCAGTCCCAGGCAAAATTCGTTGCGTCGCAGTCTTCCACTGTTTATCAGGAAGAGATCGCAACTGAAAAAGAACTCGCCGACTTCGCCGGCGCCAAGCCTTACCAGCTTCCCGTTCTGGCCGACAGCATTCTCGAACGCGGCATGTCCCTGATCGGTACCCGTTACCGTTTCGGCGGTACCTCTGAAGCCGGTTTCGACTGCAGCGGTTTCATCGGCTACCTGTTCCGCGAAGAAGCCGGCATGAACCTGCCGCGTTCCACCCGCGAAATGATCAACGTGGATGCACCGTTGGTCGCGCGGAACAACCTCAAGCCCGGTGATCTGCTTTTCTTTAGTACGGCTGGCCGTGGTCGTGTCAGCCACGCCGGTATCTACCTGGGCGACAACCAGTTTATCCACTCCAGCAGCCGCCGCAGCGGTGGTGTGCGAGTCGACAACCTGGGTGACAGCTACTGGAGCAAAACCTTCATCGAAGCCAAGCGCGCCCTGGCGATGGCCCCGACTACCGTTACCGCTAGCAAGTAAAGTTAAAGTGATACTTGAAGTTTGACGTGTAAGCGCTAGAATCCCTGGACATTGTTGTAAATTGATCGCGCGAGCTTTGCTTGCGCGTTTTGTTTTTCAACGTTCGGCAGCGAAAGCCGCATCCAGATCAGGATTGTTCTGCCCATGTCGACCTCGGCCCGCCTAATTCTTCTCGTTTGCGCCGCGCTGCTCAGCGCCTGCGCAAGTCGTCCTCCGCCTGCTCCCGTGGCCGTCAAGCCCAAGCCGGTGTTCAACACCTATGCCACCCAAAGTTTCTCGCCTGCGGCCGAAGACGTGCTTTTTCGTGCGCTGGGCCTGGTCGGCACGCCTTATCGCTGGGGCGGCAATACGCCGGACTCGGGGTTTGATTGCAGTGGCTTGATCGGTTTCGTCTACCGTGACGCGGCGGGCATCTCCTTGCCACGTACCACTCGCGAGCTGATCGTGATGCGCGCCCAGGACGTGAGCGAAAACAACCTGCAGACCGGTGACCTGATCTTCTTCGCCACGGGTGGCGGCTCGCAGGTCAGCCACGCCGGGATCTACGTGGGAGAAGGGCGCTTTGTGCATGCGCCGCAAACCGGCGGTACGGTGAAGCTGGACACGCTGTCCAAAGCCTATTGGCAAAACGCCTACCTGAGCGCCAAGCGTGTGTTGCCAGCCGAGCACCTGGCACGAAACCCCTAGGAAAACACGAAACCAAATGTGGGAGCGGGCTTGCTCGCGAATGCGGTGGATCAGTCGACAACAAGCTGACTGACACACTGCATTCGCGAGCAAGCCCGCTCCCACATTTGTTTTGCGGTGTTTGCGAAGCTGGCTATTTAGCCGCCGACACTCGCCACACCTTGTTCCCCACGTCATCCGCCACCAGCAAATCCCCCTGCTTGTCGATCACCACGCCGACCGGGCGGCCCATGGCTTTCTCATCGCTATTGAGGAACCCGGTCAGCACATCCACCGGCTGGCCTTTGGGTTTGCCGCCTTCAAACGGCACGAAGATCACCTTGTAGCCACTGTGTGGCTTGCGGTTCCACGAACCATGCTGGCCGATAAACGCGCCATTGCTGAATTGTGCCGGTAGCTTGCTGCCCTCGGCAAAGGTCAGTCCCAGGGAGGCTGTGTGCGGGCCCACCGCGTAGTCCGGGGCAATCGCCTTGGCTACCAGTTCCGGGTTCTGCGGACTCACCCGCACATCCACGTGCTGCCCGTAGTAACTGAAGGGCCAGCCATAGAACGCGCCATCCTTGACCGAGGTGATGTAGTCCGGCACCAGGTCGCTGCCGATTTCATCGCGCTCATTGACCGCCGTCCACAGCTTGCCGCTTTGCGGTTCCCAGGCCATGCCGTTGGGGTTGCGCAGGCCGGAGGCGAAGATGCGGTGCTGGCCGGTGGCGCGGTCCACTTCCCAGATCGCGGCGCGGCCTTGTTCGGCTTCCAGGCCGTTTTCCGCGACGTTGCTGTTGGAGCCCACGCTGACATACAACTTGCTGCCGTCCTGGCTCGCGACCACGTTCTTGGTCCAGTGATGGTTGATGCTGCCGCCCGGCAAGTCGGTCACCGTGGTTCCGGCTTCCTTGATCGAGGTTTCGCCTGGCTGATAGGGGAAGCGCAGCAGCTTGTCCGAATCGGCCACATACAGGTCGCTGCCCAGCAGTGTCATGCCGAACGGCGAGTTCAGGTTCTCCAGGAACACCGTGCGGGTTTCGGCTATGCCGTCGTGGTCGGCGTCCCGCAGCAGGGTAATGCGGTTGGGGCTCGGCACGGCGGCCCCGGCGCGGCCCATGACTTTCTCCATCACCCAGCCACGAATACCCTTGGAATCGTCCGGTTTGGGCGGCGCATTGGTTTCTGCCACCAGCACATCGCCATTGGGCAGCACATACAGCCAGCGCGGATGGTCCAGGCCTTCGGCAAACGCCGCTACTTGAGTGCCTGCCGCCGCCGTTGGCTTGGTGCCTTCGGGCCAGCCGATGGCCGGGGCGATATTCACCGTGGGGATCAGGGTTTTATTCGGTTCCGGCAGTTTGGGCGAGGGCCCGGTGCCGTCGGACACTTGCAGGGTAGAGCTTTCGCCGCAGGCGGCGAGGGTGCCGGCGAGCATGATCAGTAGGGCAAGTCGGGTCTTGTGCATGGTTTTCTCCTTAATACCTGTAGCGGTAGAGGCACGCAGCGGCCCGATGGTTCACGCGCATGTCCGGCTTTAATTGACGCTCCACCCCCAACCCACTAACCTTCGCGGCTTGTTTCAGGTGCTCTGTGGCGTACGCGCCGACTGAGTGAAACAGGGAAGCCGGTGAGTGAGCGCATTTTTCTACAGTGCTGCCACGATCCCGGCGCTGCCCCCGCAACGGTAAATGAGTCAAGACGGTGCCTTAAGCCACTGTATCGCCCGCGATATGGGAAGGCGCACCTTCGGCATCCAATGCCACTCATGAGCCCGGAGACCGGCCTGATCCATCCAACAGCATCACGGTGGGCGATGCTTGGCTGTCTGTATGTGTCTTTTTCCTGCCCGCCGTTTTTGTCCAGCCCCAACGGAGAGCTGCCATGACTGAATCCCCCGATCGTGACGAACGCCACCTGGCGCGCATGCTGCGCAAAAAAGCCGTGATTGACGAGCGCATTGCCAATTCACCGAACGAGTGCGGGTTGCTGCTGGTGCTTACCGGCAATGGCAAAGGCAAGAGCAGCTCGGCCTTTGGCATGCTGGCCCGGGCCATGGGCCACGGCATGCAGTGTGGCGTGGTGCAGTTCATCAAGGGCCGCAACAGCACTGGCGAAGAACTGTTCTTCCGCCGTTTCCCCGAGCAGGTGCGCTTCCACGTGATGGGCGAAGGTTTTACCTGGGAAACCCAGGACCGCGCCCGCGACATCGTGGCCGCCGAAGCCGCCTGGGCGGTCTCCCGGGAAATGCTGCAGAACCCGGCCATCGGCCTGGTGGTGCTGGATGAACTGAATATCGCCCTCAAGCACGGCTACCTCGACCTGGACCAGGTACTCAGCGACCTGCAGGCCCGCCCGCCGATGCAACACGTGCTGGTCACCGGCCGTGGCGCGAAACCCGAATTGATCGAAATGGCCGACACCGTAACTGAAATGGGCATGCTCAAGCATGCGTTCCAGGCGGGTATCAAGGCGCAGAAAGGCATCGAACTTTGAATCAGCCCCGTCACTGTCCTGCTGTGCTGATCGCCGCACCGGCGTCCGGCCAGGGCAAAACCACCGTCACCGCCGCGCTCGCCCGTTTGCACCGCAACCTGGGGCGCAAGGTGCGAGTGTTCAAATGCGGCCCGGACTTTCTCGACCCGATGATCCACGAGCGCGCCAGTGGTGCGCCGGTCTATCAATTGGACATGTGGATGGTCGGCGAGCAGGAAAGTCGCCGATTGCTGTGGGACGCGGCGGGGGAAGCCGACCTGATCCTGATCGAAGGCGTGATGGGCCTGTTCGACGGCACGCCGTCCAGCGCCGACCTGGCGCGGCATTTTGGCGTGCCGGTACTGGCGGTCATCGATGGCACGGCCATGGCCCAGACCTTCGGTGCCCTGGCATTGGGCCTGGCGCGTTACCAGCCGGACCTGCCGTTTGCCGGCGTGCTGGCCAACCGCGTCGGCACATTGCGCCATGCGCAACTGCTTGAGGGCAGCCTGACCGAAGGCCTGCGCTGGTACGGCGCACTGTCCCGGGAAACCGGGATCGAATTGCCCAGCCGCCACCTTGGCCTGGTGCAGGCCAGCGAATTGAACGACCTCGACCTGCGCCTCGACGCCGCCGCCCAGGCCCTGGGCAGCAGCTGTGAGGTAGCGCTGCCACCGCCGGTGGAATTCGCTGCGCCCGAGGTGATCGAGGCCCAACCGTTGCTGGCCGGCGTGCGCATCGCCGTGGCCCGCGACGAAGCCTTCGCGTTTACCTACGGCGCCAGCCTCGACCTGTTGCGAGCGATGGGCGCCGAGCTGCGCTTCTTCTCGCCGATTCGTGACCGCGCATTGCCCGAAGCTGACAGCCTCTACCTGCCCGGCGGTTATCCGGAATTGCATCACCAGGCGCTGTCGGAAAATACCGCGATGCTCGACGCCATCCGCGCCCACCACGCTGCTGGCAAGCCACTGCTGGCCGAATGCGGCGGCATGCTCTATCTGCTGGACTCGCTCACTGATGTCGACGGCACCCGTGCCGAACTGGTCGGCCTGCTCCAGGGCGACGCCGTGATGCAAAAGCGTCTGGCGGCACTGGCCCTGCAAAACGTCGAACTGCCCGAAGGCCTCTTGCGCGGTCACACCTACCATCACTCGCTGACCAGCACCGAGTGGCAGCCGATTGCCCGGGGCCTGAGCCCGAATGGCGGGCGCGGTGCCGAGGCGGTTTATCGTCAGGGCCGGATGACGGCTTCCTACGTGCACTTTTACTTCCCGTCCAACCCGATGGCGGTGGCTGCCTTGTTTGCGCCAAGCCTTGAGACCGCCATCGCAGGCAAGCCAGCTCCCACACTTGACCGAGTTGAAACGCAATCCAATGTGGGAGCGGGCTTGCTCGCGAAGAGGCCATGACTGACAACGCCTTTCCGGAAGCCGACCGCGAAGCCGTCTACCGCGCTATCGCCGAACGCCGCGACATGCGGCACTTCAGCGGTGGCAGCGTGGCGCCGCAATTGCTCCATCGCCTGCTGCAAGCCGCGCACCAGGCGCCGAGCGTCGGCTTGATGCAGCCCTGGCGTTTTATCCGCATCAGCGACCGCAACCTGCGCGGCCAGATCCAGCAGCTAGTGGAAGAAGAACGCGTACGCACCGCCGAGGCTCTCGGCGAGCGCTCCGACCAGTTCATGAAGCTCAAGGTCGAAGGCATCAACGACTGCGCCGAAGTGCTGGTGGCTGCCTTGATGGACGACCGCGAGCGGCATATCTTCGGGCGCCGCACCTTGCCGGAAATGGACATGGCATCGTTGTCCTGTGCGATTCAGAATCTATGGCTGGCGGCTCGTGTCGAAGGGCTGGGCATGGGCTGGGTCTCGCTGTTCGAGCCCCAGGCCCTGGCCGATCTGCTGGGCCTGCCGCCCGGTGCCAAGCCGTTGGCCGTGTTGTGCCTGGGCCCGGTGGCCGAGTTCTACCCGGCACCGATGTTGCAGCTCGAAGGCTGGACCGAACCACGGCCGCTGAGTGACATGTTGTACGAGAATGTTTGGGGAGTGAGTCAATGAGTGTGGCCTTGCTGAGTGTCGCTGCCGTGGCGCTGGATGCGCTGCTGGGCGAGCCCAGGCGCTGGCATCCGCTGGTGGCGTTCGGTAATTTTGCCGGGCGTATCGAGCAGCGTTTCAACTCCGGCGGCCGTGGCTGGCGCAGCCATGGCGTTACCGCCTGGGTGATTGCGGTGGTGCCGCTGACCCTGCTGGCCACGGCCCTCTCGTGGGCGCCTTACATCGGTTGGGTCCTGGAAATCCTCGCGCTGTATTGCGCCCTCGGCATGCGCAGCCTCGGCGAACACGTGCTGCCGGTGGCGCAAGCGTTACGCAGTGATGATCTGGACGAGGCCCGCAAGCGTGTCAGCTATCTGGTGAGCCGCCAGACCAGCGAGCTGGATCGCACCGAAGTCGCCCGTGCAGCCACCGAATCGGTGCTGGAAAACGGCAGCGACGCGGTATTTGCCGCCTTGTTCTGGTTTGTGGTCGCTGGCGTGCCCGGCGTGGTGCTCTATCGCCTGAGCAACACCCTGGATGCCATGTGGGGCTATCGCAATGAACGCTTTGAGCGTTTCGGCTGGGCCGCAGCAAAGATCGATGACGTGCTCAACTACATTCCGGCACGCCTGGTGGCGTTGACCTACGCGCTGCTGGGCAAAACCCGCCTGGCTCTCAAATGCTGGCGCACCCAGGGCCCGACCTGGGACAGCCCCAACGCCGGCCCGGTGATGGCTGCGGGTGCCGGTGCCCTTGGCGTGGAGTTGGGCGGTGCAGCGATTTATCACGGTGAGCTGCACCAGCGCCCGCCACTGGGCGAAGGCCCGCCGGCGGATGCGGATTCCATCGAGCGTGGCTGGCAACTGGTGCAACGCGGCGTGTGGCTGTGGTTGCTGATCCTGTGTGTGGGGGCTGAGTTTTATGCTTGAGCACGGTGGCCGCTTGCGCAAGGCGGCGATGCAGTACGGCATTCCAGAAGCAGACTGGCTGGACCTGTCCAGCGGCCTGGCGCCCTGGCCGTTTCCGATTCCGGAAATCCCGCTGCGGGCCTGGGCACGCCTGCCTGAAAACGATGACGGCCTGGAGCAGGCTGCCTGTGAATATTACGGCACGCCCCATGTATTGCCGGTGGCCGGCTCCCAGGCCGCGATCCAGTTATTGCCGCGCCTGCGCCGGGCCGGCAAGGTCGGTGTGCTGTCGCCGTGTTACGCCGAACACGCAGAAGCCTGGCGTCGCGCCGGCTACATCGTGCGCGAAGTGCTGGAGCAGGAAGTTGACTTCTTCCTCGACAGCCTTGACGTGCTGGTGGTGGTCAACCCCAACAACCCCACCGGCCTGAGCCTGACGCCGCAACGCCTGCTGGACTGGCATGCTCGCCTGGCCCAACGCGGCGGCTGGCTGGTGGTGGATGAAGCCTTCATGGACATCACCCCGCAACTGAGCCTGGCGGGCCAGGCCCATCAAGTCGGCCTGATCGTGCTGCGCTCGTTCGGCAAATTCTTCGGCCTGGCCGGAGTGCGGCTGGGGTTCGTGCTGGCCGAGCGCAAGCTGCTCAAGCTGCTCGCCGAACAGGTGGGGCCGTGGGCCGTCAGCGGGCCGACGCGGGTGCTTGGGCAAGTATGCCTGCGCGATACGGCCGGCCATGCGCAACAGCGGCTGCGTTGCGAATCGGCCAGCCAGCGCCTGTTTGATGTGCTTGAACGCCACGACTTGCGGCCCCAGGGCGGCTGCGCATTGTTCCAGTGGATGATCACGGACCGGGCTGAGCAGCTGCATGAATTCATGGCCCAGCGCGGCATTCTGCTGCGCTTGTTTGTCGACAACAGCAGCCTGCGTTTCGGCCTGCCGGATACCGAGGCCGACTGGTTGCGGCTGGAACAGGCACTGAAGGCCTACAAGGAAGCCTCATGAGTACCTTGATGGTGCAGGGCACCACCTCTGACGCCGGCAAAAGCACGCTGGTGACCGCACTCTGCCGCTGGCTGGTGCGCCAGGGCATACCGGTGGTGCCCTTCAAACCGCAGAACATGGCGCTCAACAGCGCCGTGACTGCCGAAGGCGGCGAGATCGGCCGGGCCCAGGCGGTGCAGGCCCAGGCCGCGAACTTGGCGCCCCATACCGACATGAACCCGGTATTGCTCAAGCCCAACAGTGACACGGGCTCCCAGGTGATTATCCATGGGCGCGCCGTGACCACCATGAATGCGGTGGCCTATCACGATTACAAAGCCATCGCGATGCAGGCGGTGCTTGCCTCCCATGCGCGCTTGAGTGCGGCGTATCCGGTGGTGATGGTCGAGGGTGCGGGTTCACCGGCCGAGATCAACCTGCGGGCGAATGATATTGCCAACATGGGCTTTGCCGAGGCAGTGGACTGCCCGGTACTGCTGATTGCCGACATCAATCGTGGCGGGGTGTTTGCGCACCTGGTGGGTACGCTGGAATTGTTGTCGCCGACCGAGCAGGCGCGGGTCAAAGGCTTCATCATCAACCGGTTTCGCGGGGATATTGCGTTGTTGCAGCCGGGGCTGGATTGGCTGGAAGCGCGCACGGGCAAGCCGGTGGTGGGGGTGTTGCCCTATGTGATGGATCTGCATCTGGAGGCCGAGGACGGCATCGACCAGCGCCAGATCGACAAGGCGGCGCAGGTGCTCAAGGTGGTGGTGCCGGTGTTGCCGCGGATCAGTAATCACACGGATTTTGATCCGTTGCGCTTGCACCCGCAGGTGGATTTGCAGTTTGTGGGGCCGGGGCAGGCGATTCCTGCGGCGGACCTGATTATTTTGCCGGGCTCGAAGAGTGTGCGCAGTGATTTGGCGTATTTGCGGGCCAACGGGTGGGACACGGCGGTGGCTCGGCATCTGCGTTATGGCGGGAAGGTGCTGGGGATTTGTGGTGGGTTGCAGATGCTCGGCGAGCAGGTGCACGACCCGCTGGGGTTGGAAGGGCCTTGTGGTTCTAGCGCTGGGCTGGGGTTGTTGGCGTTCAGTACGACCCTGGAGGAGGAGAAGCAGCTGCGTAACGTGCGGGGGCGGTTGTTGCTGGAGGAGGCCGAGGTGAGTGGGTATGAGATCCACGCGGGTGTAACCAGTGGCGCTGGCTTGGTGCGGGCTGCGGTGCAGTTGGACGATGGGCGCCTGGATGGGGCTCAGAGTGAGGATGGGCAGGTTCTCGGGACCTATCTGCACGGGGTGTTTGAGACGCCGGCTGCATGTAGTGCGTTGTTGCGGTGGGCGGGGTTGGAGGATGTGCAGGAGGTGGATTATCACGGGTTGCGGGAGCGGGATATTGAGCGGTTGGCGGACTTGGTAGAGCGGCATCTGGATACCGGGTTGCTGCGTTCGTTGTGTGGGGTTTGAGTTGGTTGTAATGGACCGTGTACATATCCGTTGCTGCGGTAACGGCCGCTTATGGTTCCGCTCTTACAGCGGGTCACTTTTGGCAAACGCCCCAAAAGTAACCAAAAGGTCTTTGCCCCACCACTCGGTGCCTCGCTTAGGCTCGGCATGCCCGCACTCCGGCCCGGTTCCGCGGGCCGCCGCGACGGGCCATC
>NZ_JACAPY010000037.1:0-25418 GCF_013385455.1 Pseudomonas sp. G1002 | reverse complement strand
CCGGTTTAGCCGCGCCGGGCCAGGGATGGCCCGTCGCGGCGGCCCGCGGAGTAATGCCGGAGTGAGGGAACGCCGAGCCTAGGCGAGGTGCCGACAGGCGGGGCAGAGCGTTTTGGTTACTTTGCCGCTTTTGCAAAGTGACTCGCTGTAAGAGCGAAACCATAGGTGGCCGTTACCGAAGAAACGGATATGTACCCAATCAATCACCCCACCATCTCCCGAACCCGATACCACAACATCCCCAACGCCAACAGCGGCGAACGCAACACCTTCCCCCCGGGAAACGTCATATGCGGCACCTGGCTGAAAATATCCAACCCTTTACTCTGCCCCGCATGAATTCCTTCCGCCAATAACCGCGCGCACCAATGCGTCACGTTAAGGCCATGCCCCGAATACCCCTGGGCATAGAACACATTCGGGTGCTGCTTCAACCGCCCCACCTGCGGAAACCGGTTAGCCGTAATCCCAATCTTCCCCCCCCACTGAAACTCAATCGCCGTATCCACCAACTGCGGAAAAACCTTGAGCATCTTCGGCCGCATATACCCCGCGATATCCACCGGATCACGCCCCGAATAATGACAAGCCCCCCCAAACAACAACCGCCGATCCGCCGAAAGGCGGTAATAATCCAACCCCACTTTCTGATCACACAACGCCAGGTTCTGCGGAATCAACTGATCAGCCACCCCAACCGACAGCGGCTCGGTCGCAATGATGTAGCTCCCCGCTGGCAACACCTTGCCGCTCAACTTCGGCTCCAATTCCTCCAGATGCGCATTGCACGCCAGCACCAGGCTACCGGCGCGCACTCTGCCAAACTCGCAACGCACCTGCACCGTGTCGCCATGGATCAACTCCAGCACCGGGCTGTCTTCAAAGATCCGCACCCCAAGGGATTCGGCCACACCAGCCTCCCCCAGCACCAGGTTCAACGGGTGCAGATGCCCGGAGCCCATGTCCACCAGGCCACCGGCATACAAGCCTGAGCCAACCACCTGCGCCATATCCTGCGATGCCACCAACCGTGTTTCAGGCGCATACCCCAAGGCAGCCAGGCTCTCCAGCTCCCCCTGAAACGCCGCAAACTGCGCCGGCGTATTCGCCAACTCGCAAAACCCCCAGCGCAAATCACAGTCAATCCCGTGCTCGCGAATCCGCTCCCCCACCAGCGCCACCGAATCGATCCCGGCCTGCTGCAGGTAACGCACGCCCTCCTCCCCCACGTACCTGGCAAAGCCCGATACGTCATGCCCAATCCCGCGAATCAGCTGCCCGCCATTGCGCCCGCTGGCGCCCCAGCCAATCCGCCGGGCCTCCAGCAAAATCACCGATAGCCCACGCTGGGCCAGTTCGATGGCGGTGTTGACCCCGGTGAACCCACCGCCGATCACACACACATCGGCCGTCAGGTCAGCCCCCAGCGCTGGGCGCCGGGACATGGCGTTGGCCGAAGCCAGGTAATAGGAACGAGCGTGGTCGGAGGAGGAACGGTTCATTTGTTGGTCTTCACTTTGCTCCAGGACCGCGTCATCAAGCGCATGACGGCGGGCGTCGGGGTGGTGGAAATGTAGAGTTTGTCGAGCACTTCCTGGGACGGGTAGATCTCGGGGTTGTTCACCAGCTCGGGGGCCATGAAGGCCTTGGCCGCCGGGTTCGGGTTGGCGTAGCCGACGCTGGCGCTGACCTTGGCGATCACTTCAGGGTCCAGCAAGTAGTTGATAAAGGCGTGGGCGGCTTTCGGGTTGGCGGCGTCCGCCGGGATGGCCAGCAGGTCGAACCACAGGTTGCTGCCTTCCTTGGGGATCGAGTAGGCGATGTTCACGCCGTTCTTGGCTTCCTTGGCGCGGTTGGCCGCCTGGAACACGTCGCCGGAATAACCGAAGGCGACGCAGATATCACCGTTGGCCAGGTCCGAGATGTACTTGGAGGAATGGAAATAAGTGATGTACGGCCGCAGGGTCAGCAGCTTGGCCTCGGCCTGTTTGTAGTCTTCGGGATTCTCGCTGCGCGGGTCCTTGCCCATGTAGTTGAGGATCGCCGGGAACAGTTCATCCGCCGAGTCGAGGAACGCTACGCCGCACTCGTGGAGCTTCTTGATGTTCTCCGGTTCAAACAGCACGGCCCACGAATCGATATGGTCGATGCCCAACACCTGCTTGACCTTGTCCACGTTATAGCCGATGCCGTTGGTGCCCCACAGGTACGGCACCGAATGCTCGTTGCCCGGGTCGTTTTTCTCCAGCAGCTTGAGCAGCTTGGGGTCGAGGTTCTTGAAGTTGGGTAGCTGCGAACGGTCCAGCTTGAGGAACGCGCCGGCCTTTACCTGGCGCGCCAGGAAGTGGTTGGACGGCACCACCACATCGTAGCCGGTACGGCCGGCGAGCAGTTTGCCTTCCAGGGTTTCGTTGGAGTCGAACACGTCGTAGATCACCTTGATCCCGGTCTTGGCCTGGAAGTCGGCCAAGGTGGTCTCACCGATGTAGTCGGTCCAGTTGTACACACTGACCGTCTGCGCGGCGTGGCCCGCGCTGCTGAACAACGCCGCCAAGGCCAGCGGGAGAAGCTTTTTCACCAGACGCATATCGACACCCCTTTGCTTGATTGATTTTTATGTATTCATCCAGCCATTCTGCCCGTAGCAGCTGTCGAGCCTTGGCGAGGCTGCGTAGCGATGTATCGGACACAATTGCGGTGGGCCCGACGCAGCCTCGCTAAGCTACGGACGAGTCGTCAGACGCTCAGCAGCAGGAACTCACGTTCCCAGGAGCTGATCACCCGCTTGAAATTCTCGTGTTCGGCACGCTTGACCGCGACGTAGCCGCGCACAAACTTGTCCCCCAGGTACTGCTTGACGGTGTCGCACTCTTCCATGCGCGCCAGGGCGTCTTCGATGGTGATCGGCAGCCTCAGGTTGCGGCGTTCGTAGGCACGGCCTTCCACCGGGGCGCTGGGCTCGACCTTTTCGATCATGCCGAGGTAGCCGCACAGCAGGCTGGCGGCGATGGCCAGGTACGGGTTGGCGTCGGCACCCGGCAGGCGGTTTTCCACGCGCATGGCGTCGGGGCTGGAACTCGGTACACGCAGGCCGACGGTGCGGTTTTCTTCGCCCCACTCGACGTTGACCGGTGCCGAGGTGTCCGGCAGGAAGCGGCGGAACGAGTTGACGTTAGGCGCAAACATCGGCAGCAGCTTGGGGATGTACTTCTGCAGGCCGCCGATGTGGTTGAGGAACAGTTGGCTCTTGTTGCCGTGCTCATCGACAAACACCTGCTTGCCGGTGGCGATCTCCACCACGCTCTGGTGCAGGTGCATGGCGCTGCCGGGCTCGTCGGCCACCGGTTTGGCCATGAAGGTGGCCGCCACGTTGTGCTTGAGTGCAGCCTCGCGCAGGGTGCGTTTGAACACGGTGATCTGGTCGGCCAGGTCCAGGGCATCGCCGTGGCGGAAGTTGATTTCCATCTGCGCCGGGCCGTCTTCATGGATCAGCGTGTCGAGGTCCAGGCCCTGGGCTTCGCACCAGTCGTAGACGTCTTCGAACAGCGGGTCGAACTCGTTGGCAGCGTCGATGGAGAACGACTGACGGCCACTTTCGGCGCGACCGGAACGGCCCAGCGGGGTCTTCAGCGGCAGGTCCGGGTCTTCGCAGCGCTGGGTCAGGTAGAACTCCATCTCCGGCGCGACAATCGGCTGCCAGCCCTGGTCGGTATAGAGTTGCAGGACCTTTTTCAGCACGTTGCGCGGCGACAGTTCGATGGGGTTGCCCTGCTTGTCGAAGGTGTCGTGGATCACGATGGCGGTGGGCTCGATGGCCCATGGCACCACGTAGGTGGCGTTGGACACCGGGCGGCAGATCATGTCGATGTCGGCCGGGTCCAGCAGGTCGTAGTAGATATCGTCGTCGACAAAGTCCCCGGTTACCGTTTGCAGCAACACACTTTCCGGCAGGCGCATGCCTCGCTCATGCAGGAACTTGTTGGTGGGCGAAATCTTGCCGCGTGCGATGCCAGTCAAATCACTGATCACGCATTCGACTTCGGTAATCTTGTGTTCTTTCAGCCAGGCGGACAGCTGATCGAAGGGGGCGTTCATAAGGACCTCGTCATGGGTTGGATGCTGCGCCGCGGGCTTCCCTCGCGGCGCATTGAGGTCTATCTTGGGCCAGCCGTCCAACGGCATCTATCCACTTTGCGCCAACCACAACGCACCAATAGAGTGCGCCCAGGTTACCCATGACACAGGCAACAGCTTTGCGCGTACAGGCCTTCACCACCGGTGATGTGGCCGCTCAATGCAGTGCGACACCCGGTTGGGTGCAGCAGTACCAGCAGATGTCCCCGGGGCATTTTGCCGGGCAGATCCGCTATCTCGACCTGCAAGGTGTCGAGGTGTACGAAGAGCGGATGAACACCCGGGTGGAGCAGAACTTCAACGCGCCGCCGGGTTCCCTGGCGTTCTGTTTCGATGGCAGCGACAACGCGCTGTACGTGCTCAATGGCGAAAGCCGCAACACCTGGATCACCCCGGAAAACTACCGCGAAGTGGCAGTGGTGTTCGGGCCGCAGTTTGTCCAGCGCCATGGTCTGGATGTGGCGAAGCTGGAGGGGTTGTTCATGGCCCCGCTCAACTCCCTGCAAAACCCGTTGTTCAGCCGCTGGCTCAGCGGCACGCTGACACGGCTGTCGGCGACGCTGGACCTGCCGAGTCGTGATGCCCTCACGCAACAGTTGCTCGACGATTGCCTGTTCATCCTCGACAACGCCTGCGTGTGCCTCGACAAGGGCTCATTGCAGCGACGCACCGAGGAGCGAATCATCATGGCGCGCATTGGCGAATGGGCGGCGGATGTGCCGGATGAAACCGTCAACCTGCTGCAGCTGGCGCGCATTGCCGGGGTGCCGTTGCGCCAGTTGCAGCACGGGTTCAAGACGTATACAGGGATGAGCCCGGCGCAGTGGTTGCGGTTGCGCCGGTTGAACAGTGCACGGCGGGAGTTGTTGAGCCCGCCGTCAGTGGACACCACCGTGGCGGAGGTGGCGATGAATTGGTCGTTCTGGCATTTGGGGCGTTTTTCCAACAGTTATCGGGCGTTGTTTCAGGAGTTGCCCAGCGAGACCCTGAAGCGCCACCAAAAACACCGCTGGTCTTGAAGATCGTTCCCACGCTCCGCGTGGGAATGCATCCTGTGACGCTCCGCGTCACCCTCGGGACGCGGAGCGTCCAGGGCGGCATTCCCACGCGGAGCGTGGGAACGATCAGCTCCGAAGAAACGCCAGCATCAACTGATTCACTCGCTCCGCCGCCTCCAACTGCACCATATGCCCCTGCCCCGGCAGTATCTCCACCTGAGCCTCCAACCCCTGGGCATGGCTCGCCGGAATGATTGCGTCCTCACTGCCCCAGATCACCAGGCTCGGCTGCTGCCCGACAACGTTGCGTAGATCCACCAACTGCCGACCACCGCTGAACAACGCCCCGGTGATCTGCCGCAACGCCTGCTCCACACCCTCCAGGCGCTTGAACTTGAGCATGTCTTCCAGCATCTGCCGAGTCACCAGCGCCGGGTCGCTGAACAGTTGCACCAGTTGCGGCTTGAGTGCATTGCGATTGCTCGCGTCGATAAAACCTTGCAGGTAATCACTGTTGATCTGCGTACCCAATCCAGCGCTGGCGATCAGGGTCAACGACGCCACACGCTGCGGTGCCACCCGCGCGAGGTTCAGGGAAACCAGCCCGCCCATGGAATGCCCGGCGAGGTGTACCCGGTCAACCTTCAGATAATCCAGCAGTGCCAATACCGCCTGGCTCAGCTCCTCAAGCTCGCCCGTTTGCAGGTACTTGCCCGACTCGCCATGCCCCGGCAAATCCAGGGCGATCACCCGCCGCTCAGCCGCGAGCACCGGGTGATTGAACAGCCAGTTATTCAGGTCGCCACCAAAGCCGTGCACCAGCACCAGCGGTGTGCCGCCCTGCCCGAGGTCCAGATAGCGCAGCAGGCGCCCGCCCACCTCGACCTTCTGTGCCGATGGCCCGCTGTCTTCAGCCTCGGCGGCACTGGAAACGAACCCCGCCAGGAACGCCTCGATCACCCCATCAATCTCGGCCTCGCTGGCCTCGCCTTCCACCACGATTGCCAGCAATGCCCCCACGGGCAAGGTCTCATCGCTCTGGGCCAACACCCGCCGCAGCACCCCGCTGAAGGGTGCCTCGACACTGCTGGAAATCTTGTCGGTCTCGACATCCAGCACCTCTTCACCCTTCTCCACCCGGTCGCCCGGCTGCTTGAGCCAGACATCAACCCGGCCCTCGGTCATCGACAGCCCCCACTTGGGCATGGTCAGTGTATGGATCATGCGGCATTCCTCTTGTCGGCAATCTTCAGCACCGCAGCTTCGATCTTCGCCGCGTTGGGGATGTACAGGTCCTCCAGGGCATCGGAGAACGGCACCGGCGTGTGAGGCGCGGTGACCATTTCGATCGGCGCGCGCAGGAAGCCGAACGCCCGTTGCGCCACCAATGCACTGATGTCCGTGGCAATCGAGCAGCGTGGGTTGGACTCGTCGATCACCACCAGGCGCCCGGTTTTCTCCACGCTTTCAAGGATGCTGTCTTCGTCCAGCGGGCTGGTGGTGCGCAGGTCCAACACTTCGCAGTCGATACCCTGGCGCGCCAGATTGGCGGCGGTTTCCAGGGCGATGTGCACCATGCGCCCGTAGGTCACCAGGGTTACATCGTTGCCTTCACGCACGTAGTTGGCTTCGCCGAACGGCACGGTGTACAGCTCTTCCGGCACTTCGCCCTGGAGGCTGTAGAGCATTTTGTGTTCGAGGAAAATCACCGGGTCGTTGTCGCGGATCGCCTGGATCAGCATGCCCTTGGCGTCATAGGGCGTGGCCGGGCACACCACCTTGAGCCCGGGAATATGCGTCCACATCGAGGTGAGCATCTGCGAATGCTGGGCCGCCGCACGCAGGCCGGCGCCGTACATGGCGCGCACCACCAGCGGCGTGGTGGTCTTGCCACCGAACATATAGCGAAACTTCGCCGCCTGGTTGAGCAACTGGTCGAGGCAGCAGCCGATAAAGTCGACGAACATCAACTCGCACACCGGGCGCATGCCACGGGTGGCTGCACCGACGGCCATGCCCACATAACCGACCTCGGAAAGTGGCGCGTCGAGCACGCGGTCGGGGAACTCCGGATACAGCCCCTTGGTGACGCCGAGCACGCCACCCCAGGCGTCCTGTTCACCGGGCGAACCGGTGCCGCCGGACACGTCCTGGCCGATGATGAACACGCTCTGGTCGCGGCGCATCTCTTGGGCCAGGGCTTCGTTGATTGCCTGCTGATAGCTGATTTTTCTAGCCATGATGACTTCTCCACGGATTGTTTTTGTAGTGGGTGGCGGTTAGCGGTAGGCGACGTAGACATCGCTGAGCAGGTCGGCGGCCTGGGGTTTGGGATCGGACTTGGCCAGGCGCACGGCGTCTTCGATCAGCTGCGCGACTTCGGTGTCGATGCGTTCGAACTGAGCCGCGTCGAGCCAGCCTTCGGCGGTGCAGCGCTGGCGAAACAGGCTCAGGCAGTCGCCGGTTTCCCGCAGGTTCTTCACTTCGTCCGGGCCGCGATAGGTTTGCGCATCGCCTTCGAAGTGGCCGTAGAAACGGCTCAGTTTGACCTCCACCAGCGTCGGCCCTTTACCGCTGCGGGCACGCTCTACCGCAACGCTGAGGGCGGCGTGCACGGCAAAAAAGTCGTTGCCGTCGACAATCACCCCCGGCATGCCAAAACCCACGGCGCGCTCGGCAATGTCCTTGCAGGCCACCGACCAGCCGGACCCGGTGGCTTCGGCATAACCGTTGTTCTCGGCCACGAACAGGCACGGCAGGTTCATGATCGAGGCCAGGTTCATCGCTTCGAACACCGCGCCCTCGTTGGAGCCGCCGTCGCCGAAAAACGCGACCGCCACACCCGCGCTGCCCTTGAGCTTGGCCGCCAGCGCCGCACCGGCTGCCAGCGGCGCCCCGGCACCCACAATGCCGTTGGCGCCGAGCATGCCCTTCTCCTGGTCGGCGATGTGCATGGAGCCGCCCTTGCCGCCGCACACCCCGGTCTTCTTGCCGTAGATCTCGGCCATCATGCCGAACACATCCACGCCCTTGGCGATGCAATGGCCGTGGCCACGGTGGTTGGAGGCGATACAATCTTCATCGTTGAGGTGGGCCATGACCCCGGCGGCGCTGGCCTCCTGGCCGGCATACAAATGCACGAAACCGGGAATCTCGCCGGTGGCGAATTCCACGTGCAGGCGTTCTTCGAAATCACGGATGGTGCGCATCACGGTGTAGGCATGGAGCAATTGATCGGTGGACAGGTGAGTGGACATCTTGTTGTTCTCCAGGTTGTCTCGACACACAAAAGGCTGGATCAGGCCAGCTGCAAGGCACTCAGCACGGCCTGTGCCAACCCGTTGGAAAACCCGGGAAAGCCTTGACCCAGAGCAGTTGCCTGGAAGCGTGGACGTGCCACTGTGGGCCGTTCAATGAGACGCGCCGTTGCAACCTGCCCGCAGCGTCTGCGGCGCAATGAGACGCTGCGTCTCACCTCGGGCAGTTGGTCAGGCCGGCCTTGTTCCTCCCGGCCCATGGGCGCTTAATGGCGGGCATAACAACAAGGATCGAGAACCGGAGGCTTCCATGCTCGCCGTGAACTCCAAGGACCATGTCGACTGTGTCAGCCGCGTGGTACGCAACGCCGACCGCCTGCCCCAGGCGCCGGTGCCGTCGCTGATTTTTGATTCCTGGCGCCGCTCCATGGAGCAGCACCACCTCGACCCCGGTTCCCTGCAAGGGCCGCGCATCCTCACCAGCACCCTGCTCAAGGAATGCCGCGAACGCGCCGAGCTGTTCATGCGCATCGCCAGTGAGGAAGTCGGGCAGATTCACAACCGGGTGCGCCACGCCGATTACTGCGTGATGCTCACCGACGCCCAGGGCCAGACCATCGACCACCGCGTGGACGCCGGCATTCGCAACGACTGCCGCAAGGCCGGCCTGTACCTGGGCACCTGCTGGTCGGAAGCCGAGGAAGGCACCTGCGGCGTGGCCACGGTGCTGACCAGCAAGGCCGCGGTCACCGTGCACAAGCGCGACCACTTTCGTGCGGCGTTTATCGGCCTGACCTGCTCTGCCGCCCCCATCTTTGATCCCCAGGGCAACCTGCTGGGCGTGATGGATGCCTCTGCCCTCAAATCGCCGGATGACCGGCGCAGCCAGCACCTGGTTCGGCAGATGGTGGCGCAAAGCGCGCGGGCCATCGAGAACGCGTTTTTCATGCACAGCGCCCGGCAACATTGGGTGTTGCAGGCCCACAGCACGCCCGGTTACGTCGACAGCCAGCCGGACATGCTGCTGGCGTGGGATCAGGATGGGCGGCTGCAAGCCTTGAACAGCAAGGCGCGGCAGGCCCTGAGATTGCGCTTCGGGCAGTTGCCGGAGCATATCGGCGAAGTGTTTGACCTGGACGCGTTGCGCGCCGTGACCGATCAATCGACGCAGCAGTTGCATTGGCTCGGCGAGCCGGGGGCGTTGCAGGTACGGGTCAGCGCGCCGCGGCGTAAGGCTGCACGTGCGACGGTGTCTTCGAGTCATCAGGTAGACCCGCGAGTAGAAGAACATCTGCGCCTGGCCGTGCGGGTCAAGGACCGCAACCTGCCGGTGCTGGTCCAGGGCGAAACCGGCGCCGGCAAGGAAGTGTTTGCCCGCCAGTTGCATGAACGCAGTGCCCGTCGCGACGGCCCCTTTGTGGCGGTGAACTGCGCGGCGATCCCGGAAAACCTGATCGAGAGCGAACTGTTCGGCTACGTGGCCGGAGCATTTACCGGTGCCTCCAGCAAGGGCATGACCGGGCTGCTGTTGCAGGCCGATGGCGGCACGTTGTTTCTCGACGAGATCGGCGACATGCCGCTGGCGTTGCAGACGCGACTGCTGCGAGTAATGGCCGAAGGTGAAGTGGCGCCGCTGGGCGGGGCAAAAACCCGGGCGGTGGATATCCAGGTGATCTGCGCCAGCCATCGGGACTTGGCGGCGCTGGTGAGTGCTGGAAGCTTTCGCGAGGATTTGTATTTCCGGTTGGGCTGTGCGCGGTTCTGTGTGCCGCCATTGCGCGAGCGCATGGACAAACTGGCATTGATCAATCGGCTTCTGGAGCAGGAGGCGCGGCACAGCGGTGTTGCGGTCGGGATCGCGGCAGCGGCGCTGGAGTCGCTGCTGGGTTATGCCTGGCCGGGGAATGTGCGGCAACTGCGGCATGTATTGGCATACGCCTGTGCGGTGTGCGACGGCGGGACAATTCAACTGGCGGATTTGCCGGTGGAAGTTCGTGGTGACGCGGTTGCGGTGGAAACATCGGAAAGCGTGAGTCCTGAGCGGCAGTTGGTGCTGGACGCACTGATTCGGCATCGATGGAAGCCGCTGGCGGCGGCGCAGGCGTTGGGGATTTCCAGGGCGACCTTGTATCGGCGGGTTAACCAGCTGGGTATCGACATGCCCGGCAAGCACTGACCCAACACGGTCAAAAATGTGGGAGCGGGCTTGCTCGCGAAGGCGGTGTACCAGTCAACATTTCCGGTGACTGACACTCCGCCTTCGCGAGCAAGCCCGCTCCCACATTTTTTGACCGAGTGATTCCGCCGGCTCAGCGGTACAGAATCCCGCCATCAATCAACGGCGATTGCCCGGTCATGTAATCCGAATCCGGCCCCGCCAGGTACGACACCAGCCCCGCCACATCCTCCGGTGTTTCCGCCCGGCCCAACGCAATCCCGTCCACATACTTCTTGTACGTCGCCCCCACCTCGGCGCCGGTAATCTCGGCCATGCGCTTGTCGATCTCGACCCACATGTCGGTGCCCACCACACCCGGGCAGTAGGCGTTGACGGTAATCCCGTCAATGGCCAGTTCCCTCGCCGCGGCCTGGGTCAGCGCACGCACGGCAAACTTGGTGGCCGAGTACACCCCCAGCAACGCAAAGCCTTCATGGCCGGCAATCGAGCAGGCATTGATGATCTTGCCCTTCTGCTTCAGCGCCTTGAATTTCTTGCCTGCGGCCTGGATGCCCCAAAGCGTGCCCTGCACGTTGATACGCAGCGTGCGGTCGACCTGTTCCGGGGTTACGTCCAGCAGTGCGTCAATCTGTGCGATGCCGGCGTTGTTGACGATGATGTCGAAGCCGCCCAGGGTCTGGTGGGCATGGTCCACCGCCGCGACCACTTGCTCCAGCTTCGAGACATCGGCGACATACACCGAGGCCTTGCGCCCCAGTGCAACGACTTCGGCCGCCACCGCTTCAATCTTCGCGCTGTTGATGTCCACCAACGCAATGTCGGCGCCGTCCCGCGCCAGGCGCAGGGCGATGGCCCGGCCGATGCCTTGCCCGGCGCCGGTCACCAGTGCAACTTTTCCAGCGATACTCATGACGATCTCCTTCAACGGTGAGAGAAGCCTTGTCTATCGCAGTTGCCAGGGGCCGCTGTCGAGCAGCAGCAGGATTGATCTGCGGGCTGAGACGGGACGTCTCAAAGCGAACCATTCTCGAAAACTTGTAAAACGCCGCCGTTATGCCTAGCTTATGCGCCCTCCGCTCTACGCTCTCAGGCCTTCCCCCATGGTTTTGCGTCTTCGCCCCGCTGCCCCTTCACGTTTTGCCCTCGGCCTGTTGCTCAGCGCAGGTATTGGAAGCAGCCAGGCGGCTGATATCGAGCTGCCGGAGGTGAAGGTCCAGGGCCAGGATGAATCCGGCTATAACACCGACACCGCGTCGGTGGGCGCTTTCAATGAGGCGCCGTTGCTCGACACGCCGGCCTCGATCGCGGTGTTCAACGAGTCGTTGATCAAGGACCAGCAGGCGCGCTTGCTCAGCGAAGTGCTGCGCAATGACGCCTCGGTGGGCGACAGCTATGCGCCCATCGGCTACTACGAAAACTTCGTGGTGCGCGGTTTCTCGCTGAATGCCGCCAGCAGTTACAAGATCAATGGCCGCACCATCACCGGCGAGCAGAACGTTGCCCTGGAGAACAAGCAGCGCGTGGAGCTGCTCAAGGGATTGTCAGGTATGCAAAGCGGGATTTCCGAGCCCAGCGGCGTGATCAATTACGTGACCAAGCGCCCGGAGGATGTGCGCTCGGTGACGGTGTCCACCGATGATCGCGGCAGTGGTTACCTGGCCACCGACGTGGGCGGCTGGTTTGGCAGCGAGCAGCAGTTCGGCCTGCGCGCCAACGTGGCCCATGAAGACCTGCATTCCTATGTCGAACATGCCAATGGCCACCGGGATTTCCTGTCCCTGGCGTTCGACTGGAACATCAGCCCCGACGCGGTATTGCAGCTGGATGCCGAGTATCAGAACAAGCAACAGCGCTCGGTGCCGGGTTATCAGTTGCTGGGCGGGACCGAGGTGCCGCACCACGCGTCGCCGAAAAAACTGCTGGGGCATCAGAGCGGTGCGAATCAGGTAGGGATTGATTCGCTGAACCTCAACGGCAAGTTTGAATATCGCTTCAGTGACCAGTGGAAAGGCAGCGTCAGCGCGGCGCGCAGCAAGGTGGTGATTGATGATTACAGTTCGTTTGCGTGGGGCTGCTACGGGTCCGCGAGCTGTGCCGGGGCCAAGGTACCGAACTACTTCAGCCCGGAAGGCAACTACGATATCTATGACTTCCGCAGCCCTGATGACACCCGGCGCGATGATGAAATCCAGGCCGCGATGACCGGGTTGTTCAATACCGGTGGCCTGGGGCATGAGTTGACGTTTGGCAGCAGTGCGTTTCGGCGAGTGGTGGACAAGCGCGAATCGGTCAACGAGATGATTGGCTCCGGCAATATCAATCAGGACCCGGAAAACTTCGCGCCCACCGATAAGCCCCTGAACGATAGTCATCGCAACCTCGACAGCCGCCAATACGGCCTGTTCGTCACCGACCGCATCAGCTTCAACGAGCAATGGCAGACCATCGTGGGCGGCCGCGAAGTGCGCCTGGACGAAAAGGCTTTCGATGATCAGGGCAACGAGTCGCGCCACACCCGGCAGTATGTGTTCCTGCCCCAGGCGGCGCTGATCTACAAACCGATTGAAAACCTGTCGCTCTACACCAGCTACAGCAAAGGCCTGTCCCTGGGCGGTACCGCGCCGTGGTTTGCCCTGAATAAAGATGAAACCCTCGCCCCGACAGTTTCCCGCCAGATCGAAGCCGGGGTGAAATACGACTGGCGCCGCATCAGCTTTGCCGCCGCGATCTTCCAGACTCGCCAGGCCTATCAATATGCCAGGCCGGATGACGCCGGCGACTACACCTACGTGCAACAGGGCGAGCAGAAAAACACCGGCCTGGAATTGTCCGCCAACGGCTGGGCCACCCAGCGCTTGCAGATCGCCGCCAGCGTCGCGGCCATCCGTGCACGGGTGACGGGCAGCGGCACGCCGGAATACGAAGGCCATCAGGCGATCAACGTGCCGAAACTGCGGGCCAGTCTGTACGCCGACTACGCCCTGCCCTGGGTCGACGGCCTGGCGCTGCTCGGCGGCGTGCAATACAGCGCCAACAAGTACGCCAATCGCACCGGTGATGTGGAAGTGGGCGACTACGCCATCGTCAACGTCGGCAGCCGCTACACCACCAAACTCGATGGCTATGAAACGGTGTTTCGCCTGAGCGTCGACAACCTGTTCGACAAGCGTTACTGGCGCGATGCCGGCGAATACATGGGCGATGACTACCTGTTCCAGGGTGCGCCGTTGACGGCGCGCTTGAGTGCCACGGTCAATTTCTGACGGTACGCGGGATCGCCAGGCATAGCGCCGCCAAGGCGCACACCAACAGGGTCCAGCCCAACTGCTGGACCCAGGCTGCCAGGGTCAACCCCACCCCGATCACCAGGTAATACAGCAAACCGAACAAGGCACCGGCGGTGCCAAGGCGGTCGCGATAAGCCGTGAGTGCCGCCCCCAGGACATTGGGAATCGCCATGCCGAAGGCCATGACCACCAACAGCATCGGCAACACGAACAGCCAACGGTCCTGTAACAGCACCACCAGCACGCTGCCCACTAACATCACGCCACCGGCTGCCAGCACCAGCTGTTCGCTGCCGGCCCCGCGCTTGAGCAACCCCTTGTTGAGCCAGGCCCCAAGCCCCGAGCCCAACGCCAGCAGGACGCCGCTGTAGCCGAACTGCTCGGCAGACAACCCCAGGCGCTGGAACACAAACGGCCCCAGGCTGTAATAGCTGAACAGCGCGATATTGAAGACCGCGACCAGCCCCACCGAACGCCACAGCGCCGCATCCTTGAGCATCAGGCCCAGGGTGCCGCGCAACGACGCTGTGGGCAGCGAGGCCGGGCGGGTTTCCGGCAAGGCCCACAGGCACCAGGCCAATAACGTCAGCGCCAGCAGCAACAAGCCTGTGAGCACCCCGCGATAGCCAAAGTGCTGCACCAGGCCCGCGCCAGTGAACAGGCCAATGGCGGGGCTGGCCGCCAGGGCAATGCCCACGACTGAAAACACCTGCGCCAGCTCGGCACCGCTGAAGCGGTCGCGCAGCACGGTTTGCGTCACCACCGACCCCACCGCCGCACCAAACGCCGCCACCGCCTGGGCCAGCAACAGGCCGTTGAACGAACGCACGCCCAAGGCCAGCGCTGTGGCCGCGCCATAAAGGGCCAACCCGGCCAGCATCACCGGGCGCCGGCCGAAGCGGTCACACAAGCGTCCCCACACCACTACCCCGAACGCGAAGGCCAGAAAGTACACCGACAAGGTCTGCCCCGCTGCCTCGGGCCCTACCGCAAACGCCTGGCCGATATCCGCCAGCGCAGGGCTATACAGGGTTTGTGCGATCTGCGGGAACATCAGCAGCGCCACCGCCAGCACCAGCAAGTTTTTCAACATCATCCAGACGCTCTTCACGAGTAAACAGGCCAGGGAGTCTAAACACGGGCAGCTGGCGTATTATCCAGACTTCGACACCTTATCAATGAAATCGGACATCCCATGGCATGGCTGGCGGCGCAGACACCTTTCGATCCCGACCGCTTCGACGCGCCCGTGGTGGGCATCGCCGCCCTGCTGGGTGATCACGACTCCGGTGTACATCAGCATCAGCGCGGGCAATTGCTGTTCACCCAACAGGGCTGCACGCGCATTACCCTGGCCAACCAGCTGTGCCTGTTGCCGCCCACTCGGGCAGCGTGGATTCCCGGCGGTGTGCCGCACCGGGCAGTGATGCAACAGACCGTGGATTACCGTTCGGTGTATGTCAGCCCGGCATTGGCCGGGCAGTTGCCGGCACAAGTGCGGGTGATTGAGGTGAGTGCGCTGCTGCGGGCGGTGCTGGAGCCGATGGCAATGGCGGCGTTCGACACCGATTGGCAACAGGGCAAATACGCGCATTTGCTGGCGCTGTGCCTGAGTGAAATCCGCGAGGCAGTCGAGCAACCGCTGCTGCTGCCCCTGCCCACGGACAAACGCCTGGCTCCGTTATTGCAGAACCTCGACGCGCTGCCACCGGAGCTGCAAGCCTTGCAACGCCAGGTGGCCGCCAGCGGCAAAACCATCGGCCGGATCTTCCAGCGGGAAACCGGCATGGGCTATCAGCAATGGCGCCAGCAGTGGCGCCTGATGCGCGCCATCGAGTTGCTCGCCACCGGGCGCAGTCTCGGGTACTGCGCCTTTGAGTTGGGCTTTGCCAGTGACAGTGCGCTGATCGCCTTCTTCAAGGCCATGACCGGCGCCACGCCACGGGGTTACTTCAAATGAATGCCGACTGGCTGTAACCCGGTGGTAGATCGGCTTCATTGATCGTTCCCGCGCTCTGCGTGGGAATGCATCCCGTGACGCTCCGCGTCACCCGTACGCAAGACTTGAGCCTTGCATCGCCCGCTGGACGCAGAGCGTCCGGGGCGGCATTCCCACGCAGAGCGAGGGAACGATCAGTCATCCCGGCGTCTTGTCGGGTTATTTAGGCATCTTGCGAAAACCCACCGCCAGACGGTTCCAGCTGTTGATGGTGGCGATCGCCACGCTCAGGTCGACTTGCTCTTGCGGGCTGAAGTGGGCGGCCAGTTCGGTGAAGTCTGCATCCGGTGCGTGGGTCTGGCTCAGCAGCGTCAGGCTTTCGGCCCAGGCCAGCGCGGCGCGTTCACGGGGGGTGAAGAACGGCGTTTCACGCCAGGCCGACACGGTGTACAGGCGGCGCTCGGTCTCGCCCCCCTTGCGGGCGTCGGCGGTGTGCATGTCGAGGCAGAAGGCGCAGCCGTTGATCTGCGACACACGCAGGCGCACCAGTTCCAGCAGCGGCAGTTCGATGGACAGTTTGCCGACGGCAGCCTCCAGGGCCAGCATGGCTTTCATGGCGTCCGGGGAAGCGGTGTAGAAGTCGGTACGAGCTTGCATGGTGATACTCCAGAACAGTGGGGATTGGTGTCTAGAGTAGTGACGAGGGGGCATTGGACAAATAGCCAATCCGGGGAAAGATCAGGTAGCCAATGGGGCCAATCCTAACGATCACCCCGGCCCTGCGCCTTCACCGCGAAACGCACTGGGGCTCAGCCCGGTCCAGCGCTTGAACGCCCGCCGAAAACTGCGCACATCGCTGTAGCCAACTTCCTCGGTGATCCGTTCGATGGACAACCCCGGGTTGCTCAACAACCCCATGGTCCTTGCCCTGCGCACCTGTTCCAGCAAGCCCTCGAACGTCAGCCCATGCTCGGTCAGGCGCCGGCGCAAGGTACGCCCGCTCATGTTCAAGTCACTGGCGACCTTTTCCAGCTGGCTGCCCTGCAAATCCCGGGAAATCGCGCGCTCCACCGCCTGGATCAAATCCATTTTCTGATGCAGTTGCGCGCTTTCCAGTTCCAGCAGTTCCAGGGCCTGGCGCAAGGCCAGGGCATGGTGATTGGGCAGCCGCACATCCAGCCAGTGGCTGGCCAGGACCATGCGGTTATGCAGGCAGCCAAAACGCACATCCGCACCCAACAGCTGGTGATAGTCAGCGACATAGCTGGGCGCGGCGTGGATAAATTCGACCCGCAGCGGCATGAAGCCCTCGCCCACCAGGGCGCGGCCATACACCATCAGGCTGGCGAAGAACTCCTCGGCGACAAACACCTGCACCTCGGCGTAGGGCAGCAGGCATTCGATATCGACGAAAACTTCCTGGGGACCTTCATGGGTGCGCGAGGTGGCGATACCACCGGAGGTGTGCTGATGACGTTCCCCGATGGCAAACGCATCGCGCAACGTCTTGCACAGTGAAATCACATGGCCGAGCAGGCCCAGGGTGCCGAGTACGTTCTGATGGCCTACCCACAGGCCCAGCCCCTGGTCGGGCAACACCTTGAGTGCACGCTGGATCATCGCTACCGCCTGGCGATAGGAAATGCGCTGGGCCGGGTCGTCCAGGTCGGCCAGGGTGAATCCCAGGCCACGGCACAGGTGCTCGGCGCTCGCGCCTTTTTGCGCGACCACTTGGCCGAGGGTTTGCAACAGAAATGGCGAGACCAGGGCCAGATCATAGTGCGGATCAACGGCTTTCCTTTGCATGGATCTTCGATTCCCGACTGAGTGCTTCAGTTCTTGTTTTGGAAACATCCTGACAATCATAGGCTCTTGCAAGAACTGCTGCACTCTGGATGAAAGCTGTCCGCCAAAGTCCCCCTATGTGGCCGCCAATACCCTGCCCCGCCGGGCGCCGAGGGCTTATTTCTATAGGCAGCGTCGTCCTGATAATAATAATGAGCCCAGACATGAACACGACCCGTGCGTTTTACCCCGTGCAACTCGCCCTGTTGACCCTCATCAGCCTGCCGGCCCTGGCCACCGAAGGCGGCGTCGACAACATCGGCCCCGGCACCGATGGCTTCTACATCCTGCCGCTGGACGTCAACAACCTGCCCGACCACATGTTCGCCTTCAACATCTATTACAACCATTACGAAGCCAGGAAGCTCGATATCAGCTCGTTGGGTGGCAAGGTGCCGGACGTGAAGATCAAGTCCGACGCGATCATCCCGCGCCTGGATTACCTCAGCCCGTTGCGGGTATTCGGCGGGCGCCTGGGCGGCTACATCGCCCAGCCGTACCTGAAGCAACAGGTGTCGCTGTTCGGCATGTCCGACACCCGGGAAAGCATGGGCGACACCACCGTGGCGCCGATCATCCTCTGGGACCTGGGCAAGAACCTGACAGTGGGCACCGCCCTGGAAATCACCCTGCCCACCGGCGAATACGACGCCACGCGCCTGGCCAATACCAGCAACAATTTCTACACCTACAAACCGTTGGTGTCGGCGACCTGGATGCCCAACGAGCGCACTGAGCTGTCGATCAAGACCACCTACAGCTTCAACAAGGAAAACCCCGACACCCATTACCGGTCGGGGCAGATTTTTCACTTCGACTACTCGGCCAGCTACAAGGTGACGGATAACCTCAGCCTTGGGCTCAACGGCTACTACCTCAAGCAGACCACCGACGATAAGCAATACGGGCATACCGTGGTGAACATCTATGGCGAAGATGTGGATGACGGGGTCAAGGGCCAGGTGTTTGCGATCGGTCCGGCGGTGTATTTCACCTTCCTCAAGTATGCGAGTGCCGAGGTGCGCTGGGCCAAGGAGTTTGATGTGCAGAACCGCCCGGAAGGCGACATGTTGTGGGCGAAGCTGACGATTCCGTTTGCCCTGTAAACCCGGCAAAAACTGTAGGAGCGAGCTTGCTCGCGAAAAACGTCAACGATAACGCGGGCCGTCTGGATGAACGCGTCGTCCTTGGGTTTTTCGCGAGCAAGCTCGCTCCTACAGTGGGACGGCGTTGTCAGGTGTAGACCGGCCAGGTATCGACGATTTTCCCGCCCCGCACTGCCAGCAAATCCCCGAACTGCAACAGCACGAACTCACTCTGGGTCGGACGCAGGAACACCTGGTCTTCCACGTTCAGCCCCACCTTGGGCGAACCATTGACCATCTCCTGATTGGAGCTGCGCCCATACAGGTCATTGCTCTGCAACCCCCTGGGCGATTCAAACTCCGCCATCCAGTTGCCCCCATAAATAAAGAACGTGGCGCGCTGATTCGCATCCCACCACGAGAACAACCGCGACTTGCCGTCCAGCGCCGGAATGTCCACCGGCCCGGTGCTTTTCAACACGGGCGTGGCGATATAGGCCGCCGGCACATGCTCGCTCAGCGACGGCAAGTCATAGTGCGTCGGCTTGAGCAACGCCGTGCCCACCGATACCTCGCTGCTGAGCTTCTCCTGCTCGTGAATGCGATAGCTCGGACTGCCTGCCGTATTCAACGTCAGCCCGTCGCGCCACAGCGGCGCAAAGTGCTGGCGGGTGTAATCCACATAGCCGTTGTAGCGCTGCATGACTTTGTCGAACAGGTCCTGGGGCGAGCCGAGAATCCCCGGCACGCCCATGCCCACGAACGGGTCGTAGCCCATGAACCCACTGAATTCCAGCTGCTGCGGATGAGCGCTGATCAGCGTGAGCATTTGCCCCAGTACCGCGTTGTCGCTGATGCCGCCGCGATGCAGGCCCACATCCAGCTCGATATTGACCCGTAGTTTCGTGCCCAATCCCTGGGCCAGCGCCAGGTATTGTTGCAGGCGCTCGGGCGTGTCCAGCAGCCATTGCAGCTGCCGGGACGGGTCGAACGGGCCCTTGTGGGTTTGGTAAAACAGCTCGGCGGAACGCACCGGCAACGGCTTGCCCAGCAGGATGTCCGCATCGGGAAAGACCTGGGCGTCGTGATTCAGAAATGGCTGATGAAACGACATCAGGCGCTGGGTGCCGGCTCGCTTGGCGATGTACGCCAGCAGCCCCGGCGACGGCAGGGATTTCTCCACCAGCCGCAGGTGTTTGCCGCCGCGCTGCACCGACTGCATCACCACGTCGATGTTGTGGTCCAGGCGATCGAGGTCGATCAGCATCACCGGGCGCATCGGCCCATGGGCCTTGAGTTCCTGGTTGAGGCTGCGGAAATACTCGGTGTAAGGGCTGCCCCGGTCGCCCGGCCTCAGCAAGATGGCACCACCCACCAGCAACACGCCGGTGCCGAGCATGAAATGTCTGCGGTTCATCAGACCACTCCCAGAATAGACGACAGGTGCGCATTGAGGAATTTACCGCTGGGGTCCAGCTCGCGGCGCACTCGGGTAAATTCCTCCCAGCGCGGATACAGCGGCTGCAAAGTGCGCGCATTGAGGGTGTGCAACTTGCCCCAGTGCGGGCGACCGGCGTATTTCCAGAAGATCGGTTCTACGGCGGCGAAGAAGTTGTGGTGGTCCATGGTGTAGTGCTGGTGCACGGAAATCGAACAGCTGTCGCGGCCCTCGAACATGCTCAGCGGAATGTCATCGGCCTTGACGTAGCGGTACTCGATGGGAAACCAGGTGCGCAGGTCCTTGTCGTTGATCAGCTTGAGGATTTCCCGCAGGCACGCCGGTCCGTGCTCGGCGGGCACCGAATATTCCATCTCGTTGAAACGCACGTTGCGCACGTTGGCGTACACCTGGAACGACTCGGCCACGCGGTCATCGAAGCTGGCAAAAAAGCGCAGGCTGTTGAGCAAGGTACGCCGGGCCTCGGGGAAATCGCTGCCGTATTTGTCGAGTTTCTCGATGATCGACACAAACTCGTTGCCGCCCGCCTCCGCCGGGTCGATGGGCGGGGTTTCGGGGTCGGTGGTTTCGTTCAGGGCGATGGACAGGGCGTAGTCGGAATGGGTCACCACGAGCATTTCCCAGTGCTGGTTTTCCCGGGTGTTCTTTGCCACGTCCTCCAGCAGTTCTTCAGTCTTGGCGATCCACTGGCGCTCCCGCAGGCGGTACGGTGCGCGGTTTTGCAGGCGGACCTGGGTGGCCACGCCGAGGGCGCCGAGGGACACCCGGGCGGCACTGAACACCTCGGGGTGGCGCTTGGCGTCGCACTCCAGCACCTCACCCTGGGCGGTCACCAGTTGCAGCCCGGTGACGCAACCGGAATATGAGGTGAAGCCCACACCGGTGCCGTGAGTGGAAGTGGAGATCGCCCCGGCCAGGGTCTGGTAGTCGATATCCGCCATGTTCGGCAGCGCCTGCCCGACGTCTTTCAAGGCCTGGCCCATGCGCGACATCGGCGTACCGGCGGCGAAGGTGGCCTGCACGGTTTGCGGGTCGTGATCCAGCAGGCCATTGAAGTAACTCAGGGACAGCAGCGTGCCGTCGGTGGGCACCAGGGCACTGAACGAATGGCCCGAGCCCACCGGCCGCACCTTGCCCGGTGCCTGGCCGATGACCTGCACCAGTTCATCAAGGTTCTTCGGCGCCAGCCGCGCCAGGGGCAGACAGGTTTGCGCCCCCGACCAATTGCGCCAGGGAATCAGCCGCGGTGCCCGGGCCAGCTGGGCCAGTACCGGGTTACTGGTCAATGCCATGAACGCGCCGGCTACCGCGCCGCGCTGCAATAATTCTCGCCGTGAAAGCCCCATCGCCTACCCCGTTATTCTTATTGGATGTGTTGACCCGACATAAAGCTGATCAGCCCCAGGAATTGCGCTTCGGAGCACCGCACGCACAGGCCCATCGGGGGCATGCCGTTGTAGCCATTGATGGTGTGGTCCAGCAGGGTGTCCGGGCCCTGGGCGATGCGCGGGCTCCAGGCCGGGCCGTCACCGGTCAGCGGCGCACCGGAGGCCGGGTTGGCGTGGCACAGCTTGCAACTGGTGTCGTAGACCTGGGCCAGGGCTGCGTCGCTCGGCATGGCATTGGCCGCCGTGGCACGTTCGGGGGGATGTTTCGGTTTGTCGCCACAGGCTGTCAGCAGGCAGGTCACCGCCAGCAGCAGACTGATGCGACGGGGGTTGATTGCCCGCATAGCCACCTTCTCTCTTATTGTGTGAAAGCGTGATCCACACTAAGGCAGCCAGGGCGCGGCGTTGAGGGTATTGGGGGACAGAAAGGGGGGCTTGGGCGGACAGGCTTCAGCGGCTGATCGTTCCCACGCTCTGCGTGGGAACGCCGCCTTGGACGCTCTGCGTCCGCGTTGTGACGCAGAGCGTCACGGGATGCATTCCCACGCAGAGCGTGGGAACAATCAGTCAGGCAGATTTAGAAGGCTATACCGACCTTGAACCCATACTCGTCACGCTTGAGCTTGGTGTTGTCGGCCACGTACGAATCGTCATCGAGCTTGTACTCGGTGCGGGTGTAGTACAGGCCCGCCATCACTGGCAGATCGCCTTTCTGGTTCATCAGCAGGCTGACTTCGGCGTACGGGTTGGTGCGGTCCTTGAGGTCCACGGTGTCGCTGCCGATGCCGTCGACCTTGAGCTTGGCGCGGCCGTCGATGGTATGGCGGGCGCCCAGTTCAACACGCATGGTCATGTCGTCGAACTGGTGGTTGTAGCCCAGGGCCGCCTTGGCGAACGGCGATTTGTTGGTGAGTTTCATGTCGTAGTCGCCCGAGTCCGGCTCGTAGCGGGTCCAGCTGTAGCCGCCACCCACCAGCACGTCGACGAAGTTGCGCGCATCCAGCGCGGCACGCCAGCCGAGGTCGAGGTCGGCCTGGCCTTCCTTGAGTTTGTTGTCGCTCTTCTCGCCGTACTTGGCTTCGATACCGGCCTGGTAGATAAAGCCGGATTCAGCCGTCAGCTTGTTGCCGAAGTTATAGAACAGGCCGGCTTCAGGCATGTGGTCCTTGTCGCTTTGGCTACCGCCTTCGAGTTTGAAGTCGTTGTAGCTGCCGAGGATCCCGAAGGTGGAAATCGGGTCGGTCGGCGCTGCTGCGAACACCACACCAGGTGCCGCGATCAAGGCCAGGACCGAGGAATTCTTGAGGATCTTTCCGAATAGTTTGGACATCGTTTTACGTCTCCATTGCAGGTGGCAAATTATTCAGGAAACGCTTCGAACCCTCGTTTTGGCGAAAGGTTCGAATTAATTTGCACCTTTTTCGAGGTAAAACGGTTCAGCGAAGGCTCTATATCAAGCGTCTTGGACGTGAGCCAGCAAACGACCGAGAATTGACCGCAACTGCGGATGCGCCGGCAGGCGAATGCCAAAGCTGGCCTGCAACAGGTTCAGCAACTCTTCGACGTCCTCGATTGCACGCTTTTCGCTGGCCCGGTCCAGGTAGTGAATCGCGTACTGCCCGTTGTTCAACGTGTGGCGAAATCCCGGGCCAATCAGTGCGACTTTCAGCTGGCCGAGGAACGGCGAATCCGGGTGGGTGGAGACGTACCAGTTACCGATCTCGTAGTCGAAGTGTGACTGCACCTGCAGGTCGAACACATATAAGCCGCGCCACTCACCGGCGACCTGCGCCCACAAGGTGTAGCTGCCCTCGTCCAGGCTCAGGCGATAGGGTTCATGGGCGGTGGCCTGGGTGGCATCGGTGTCCAGTTGCAACGGACTGGTGGGCACCATGCCACCAAAGCCGACATCACTGATGTAACGCACGCCGTCCAGGGTCACCAGGCTCAGCCGATGGGTGCGCGCCGTCAGTGCATCGGGTGGCCCCCCCATCACCACACGGCCGGTAATGCCCCGCGCCTCGAAGCCCAACTCCTGCAACAAGGCCAGGAACAGCTGGTTCAGCTCGTAGCAATAACCACCACGGCCGTCGAACAGGACTTTTTGTTCGACGCTCGGCAAATCGATCGGCACCGGTGCGTGCAGCAGGGTCGACAGGCTTTCAAACGCGAAGGTGCTGACATGGCGCAACTGCAGATCCTGCAGGGTTTGCAGGGTGGGCGGAGGCGGCGTGTCGTAGCCCAGACGTTGCAGGTAGAGGCGGCTGTGGGTCAGCTCTGGCATGACGCAATCCTGGAGTCGGTGGCGAAAGCACCACTAATACCCTGACGGCGGTTATTTGCCAATTGTGGGTTGAATCAAATGCAAGCCCTCAGATGCACAAACTTTCTGAACCTTTCTGAACTGATTTATATCCATTCACTACAAGACAGGGAGGCATCATGAGTACCGCAATGATCTACACCATCCACTACTTGCTACACGGCGAACCAAAAACCTTTGTGGTGCGTGCCGAGGTCATGAACAACGCCGAAGCGTGGCATTGGGCGGCCGTTGACGCCGACATTGCCCACGTGGGGCGGATAGGCCGGCCGGGCCACGAGCGGGTGAAAAAGACCACTCGTCCCTGGGCGGAGAAGTTCGGCATCACCGAGGTGACATGGACAGCCCCGAAACGGCTTGGTTGAGGAATAAAAAGCCCCGCACGACGGCGGGGCTTGTTTCACTTTTTCAGATCACCGAGGGGATCATAGGCCGGCTTCTTGCCGGTTTTTTCTGGCTTGTCCAACGGGGCAATGGCGGGACCTACCGGGTCGACCTGTGGGTCTGCGACGTCCGGGGAATCGGGGTCGAAACCCAATTCGTCCTTGCCGCTGGAATGCTCGGATGAATGCGGGCCGCTTGTACGATTAGTCATAACTACCTCCTTGGCGCGCCGGGTCTACAGCGGGCGGGCCTTGTCGTGCAGGTTTTCCAGGTCTTCCTCGACCTGCTCTTCTTCGTCTTGCCGTTCGGCCGGGTCGTTGGGGCGCAGGGCGTCGTTGTCACGTTCCTCTTCGCCGGGGGTGCGGTCGGGGTTGGGTGTGCCGGGCGGCTGTTGCTGGTACCGGGTCATGGTTCACCTCACTTGGGGGTCGGTTGCCTACAGGGGTTAGAGAAATTGCGCTGATCCATCGTTCAACCTGATTACCGTCACTCCGACGGGTGAAGCATGAGAAGATGCTGGCCGGCGTTATAACCCTACTTGTGCCATGGAGACTGACCCTGGATGTTTGAGCTCAAACCGTGCGACCCGATTGTTTTTCGCCAGCAGACGCGACGCAGTACGTTGATAGTCGCGGGGTTGTTTGTGGTGTTGGCGATGGTGCTTTCCAGCCTGGCGGTGATGCTGTTTGGTGAGCCTGGGGGGGATAATTTTCGCTTTAATGTGGGCGGGGTGTTTGCTGGGGTGTTGATTACCGTAGGGCTGGTGCGGGGGCCGTTCTGGAACCAGGCCTGGTTCGCGCCGGCGGTGTATGGGTGGCAGCTCAAGCGCAGCCTGATGAGTGTGACTAATGTGATGCACAAGGTGACTGACGGGGTGAAGGCGAATGATCCGGTGGCGATCAAGTTGCTGCGGTTTTATCACCTTGGGTTGATGCAGATGCACGAACTGGACGCCAATTCGAGTTCTCAGGCGCAGTTGGTGCGCGAGGTTGATGAGCACCTGGAGAGGATGCGGGGGTTGGGGATTGAGCCTGACCAGACGCGGCTGGATCCGGATTGGGTTGAGGCTGTGAAGGCTCGCTGATTGGGGGGCATATCCGTTATTTGGGTGATGGCTGATATGGGTTCCGCTCTTACAGC
>NZ_JACAPY010000036.1:0-267865 GCF_013385455.1 Pseudomonas sp. G1002 | reverse complement strand
GGCTCGGCATGCCCGCACTCCGGCCCGGTTCCGCGGGCCGCCGCGACGGGCCATCCATGGCCCGGCGCGGCTAAATCGGCATCCTTGCCGATTTACCCGCTCCACCGTGCCTACTTGCGGCCATCGTGGTTGACGGGGCCCGCAGATCAAAATCAAAAGCCAGATCAAAAGCACGCAGCCTCGCTGGCGCTCGACAGCTGCTACGGGCGGGGTGGCTCTGCTTTTCTGTGGGAGCTGGCTTGCCTGCGATGCAGACAACTCGGTACATCAGGTACTTCCAGTTGATGCTATCGCGGGCAAGCCAGCTCCCACATTTGAACCGTGCCCGCTTTAGATTTTGATTTTGCTTCACAACACTCAAGCCGGGCTGTAGCCCGGCTGTTCAAAAGTGAGCCGCCGTAAGGGCGGAACCAATAGCGGCCGTTACCTAAATAACGGATATACACCCCGACCCCCCTCTCACCCCAACAACTCACTCATCGCAATAATCTGCTCCGCCACCTGAATCAGCTTCTGCTGCCGACTCATCGCCTGACGCCGCATCAGCGTGTAGGCCTCTTCCTCATTACACCCCTTCATTTTCATCAACAACCCCTTGGCCGTTTCGATCCGCTTGCGTTCGGCCAACTGCTGATCCCGCGCCTGCAACTGCGCGCGCAGCGCCTGGTCACTCTCGAACCGCGCCATCGCCACATCCAGAATCGGCTGCAACCGCTGCGCCTGAATCCCCTCGACAATGTAGGCACTCACCCCGGACTTGATCGCCTGACGCATCACCCCCGGATCATGCTCATCGGTAAACATCACAATCGGCCGTGGCTGGTCGCGACTCACCAGCACCACCTGCTCCATCACATCGCGTCCCGGCGACTCGGTATCGATCAAAATCACGTCCGGGCGCACCGCTTCGACCCGCGCCGGCAAGTCGATCGTCAACCCCGATTCATCGATCACCTCAAACCCGGCCTCGGTCAACGCAGCCTTGAGCCGCCCGACCTTGCGCGGTGTGTCATTGATCAACAGGATTCGTAGCATGGGTTCCTCCTGTCAGCGCAAGGCCTGGCGGCTGGCAACATCTGCCATGGCATGCAGGCGAAAGCTGCGGGCATACCCGGCCGGGTCCGAACCGTCCCAGATTTTTCCGTCGATCAACTGGCTGCTGCGCATGGCCTCGCCACCGGCAGGCACGCCCACGGCGCTGGCCGCCTGGCGATAGATGTCCAGTTGTTGCACACGCCGGGCAACGCCGAGGTAGTCCGGGTCCTCCCGCAGCAGGCCCCAGCGGCGGAACTGGGTCATGAACCACATGCCATCAGACAGGTAGGGCAGGTTCACCTCGCCGTCGCCATAAAAACGCAGCGCGTGGGGATCCTGCCAGTGGTTGCCGAGGCCGTCATCGTAGTCGCCGAGCAGGCGCGGTTCGATGCAATCGAGCGGGGCGTCGAGGTACTGCGGGGCGCTCAGCAACTGTGCAGTGGAGCGGCGGTTTTCCGTGCTCTGTTCGATAAAACGGCTGGCCTGCAGGATCGCCATCACCAGTACCCGGGCGGTATTGGGGTATTGCTCGACAAATGCCTGGGTGCAGCCGAGGACTTTTTCCGGATGGTCCGGCCACAGTGCCTGGGTGGTGGCCAGGGTAAAGCCCTGGTTCTGCTTCACCGCACTGGCGCACCAGGGCTCGCCCACACAAAAGCCGTCGATGCGCCCGGCTTGCAGGTGCGCAACCATCTGCGGCGGCGGCACCACCACACTGTCCACATCCTGCAGGGGATGAATGCCCTGGCTGGCCAGCCAGTAATACAACCACATGGCGTGGGTACCTGTGGGAAAGGTCTGGGCGAAGGTGAGTTTTGTTCGGCTTTGGTGCACGTGGCGGTCCAGTGCCTCAGGACTGGTCACCCCCAGCTGTTGCAGGCCACGGGACAGGTTGATGCTCTGGCCGTTCTGGTTCAGGCCCATCAGCACCGCCATATCGGTGGGTGCCACGCCGCCGATGCCCAGGTGCACGGCGTAGATCAGGCCGTACAGGCTGTGGGCGGCGTCCAGTTCGCCGCTGACCAGGTTGTCCCGCAGGCTGGCCCATGATGACTGGCGCCTGAGATTCAAGGTCAGGCCATAGGGCTGGGCGAAGCCCTGGGTGGCGGCGACCACCACCGAGGCGCAATCGCTCAGGGCCATGAAACCCAGGTTGAGGCTGCTCTTTTCCGGGGCATCGCTGCCGTTGACCCAAGCCAGGGGATCACTCATCAATACGTACCTTTCATAAAAAAACGCCGTTCCGTCGGGTACTCAGAAGAAGAGCCCGGGGTAACGACGTCTGTGTCCTTGAGCCCGTTCCGCCGTTGGCGCGAGCTGCGATAGACAAGGCAAAGCAAGGCACATGCCACGATGCGCACAGGATGGGCTGGGCGTCAGCTTTCCATCAGGATTGAAATCGGCCTGCCTCGCAGTATGGCCGCTCTTTCAGCCCGGGCCATGCAGGCATGTTCAGCCACCTTCACCGTTTCTCGACGCTGTTTTTCGGCCTGGTGCTGCTGGGCAGCCCCGGCGCGTTCGGGGGCTCCTACCAGGCCCGTGATGAAAGCCTGCACACTTTTTTTACCGCGTTGTCCCTGCCGCTGGGGCAGCCGATCGTTGTCAGTCAGGCGGCAGCTCGCAAGCGCATCAGCGGGGCGTTCGATTTCGACTCGCCCCAACCGCTGCTGGAGTCGGTCGCCCAGCAGCAAGGCCTGATCTGGTACACCGATGGCCAGGTGCTTTACCTCTATGACGCCGACGAGGCGAAAAGCTCGGTAGTGACCCTGCGGCATATCTCGGTCGACCTCCTGCGTGGGTTCATGCGCCGTTCGGGGCTCGAAGAGGCGCGCTACCCGCTGCGTGCGAGTGGGGCGCGGGTGTTCTACGTGTCCGGGCCGCCGAACTATGTCGACCATGTGCTGCGCCTGGCCCAACTGATGGACCGCCAGCGTGCGGAACTGCGCCTGGGGCCGCAGCGGATCGGGGTGGTGCAGGTGCTCAACACCCACGTTGCAGACCGCGAGTACAACATGGGCGACAGAACCGTCACGGTGCCGGGCATGGCATCCATGATCGAAAAACTGCTGGCCGTCGAGCAGGAGAGTGCGTCCCCGCGGCAACCCGGATTACTGGCCGACAAGAATATCTCGGTGCTGGCGTACCCGGACACCAACAGCCTGCTGATCAAGGGCAAGCCCGCGCAGGTGAGCTTTATCGAAGGTCTGGTGGCAGAACTGGACGTACCGAAGCGCGCGGTGGAGGTTTCGATGTGGCTGGTGGATGTGGACCGCGATGAGCTCAAGAAGATCGGCGCGACCATGCACAAGGGGGCGGACAAGCCTTCAGCGACCCGGGTCATGGCACCCATCGAGGACGAAGCATTCATGAAGCGGATCACCACCTTGGAGTTGCGCAGGCGAGCGAGGGTAACGACGTTGCCGGTGATTCTCACCCAGGAGAATGTGCCCGCGGTTTTCAACGACAACCAGACGTTCTATCTGCCCCGGCCGGGTGAAGACCACGACGAATGGCAACCGGTGGTCTTTGGTACGCAGGTCAGTGTTCTGCCGCGCTTTGCCGAGGCGAATGAAATCGAGATGCTGCTCACCGTCGAGGATGGCCGCCAGATGGGCAAGGCTGCCAGTCGCGACAAACCCTCGGCGGGGGTGGAGCGGATGGGGATCAACACGGTGGTGCGTGTGGCTCCGGGCAGGCGATTGCTGGTGGGGAATTTTCAGCGCGATACCGGCACAGCCTTGCTCGGACGCTACAACGGGCCCATGGCCAACAGTGTGCGATTGTTTGTGATTCAGGCGACGGCGGTCGCAAATGTGCTGCATACCGCTGCCGAGCCGGGGCAGGCGCCGCCGTTGACGCGCTCCCAGCATGAGCAGGTGAAGCGGGCATTTAACCGGGTGACCGAAGGATAAGAACGTTGGTGGCGCCCCTGGGCGGGCATCGCCGAAAGGTCCTACGTGCCCAGTCTGAAAAAATCAGTGCCTATGGGGTTTTTTCCTCTCCTATACAGCGAGTGGGCTTTTTATAGTCGCGACCTTCAGGAAACCAGTGTTGGAAATGAAGGTGAGTTGGGTGCGGAGGTACGAATGGCCGTGGTGAACGATGGGGTACTGGCTACCCCCATGGTCTTTGAGCGCTGGACGTTGCACGGCGACGGTAGATTGACCAGTGAAGACTCGGATATTCAACTCCCGCCCAAGGAGTGGCAGGTGTTGCGCCTGTTGCTGTCCTCGGCCGGAGTGCTGGTGACCAAGGACCACTTGCTGGAACAGGCATGGCCCCATAACGAGGCCACGGAAGAGTCCCTGACCCGTTGCATCTGTTCGCTGCGCAAATATTTGAAGGGCGGCAAGGGCCTGATCAAGACGGTATACGGCAAGGGGTACCGGGTGACCTGTGCGGTCAGGGTGACCAGCCTGACGGTGGGCGCTGTCTGTTCCACCTGCGGTCGGGGGCAGGCATGAGCAGCGCCCGATGCAAGGGGGCGCTGCTGCTGATGCTCACGCTCGGCTTCGGCAATGAAGCCCGGGCGTATTGCTGGGCCGAGGCTGCCAGCCGATACGGCATGGAGCCGGAATTGTTGCAGGCCATCGCCGCGGTGGAGTCGGGCTACCGCGCCAAGGCCATGAATTACGCCAACAACAACGGCACCCGTGATATCGGGCTGATGCAGATCAACAGCATTCACCTGCCGCGCCTGCTCAAGGAGGGCATTACCGAGCAGCGCTTGCTGGATGAGCCTTGCCTGTCGGTGGAGGTGGGGGCGTCGATCCTTGCCGACTTCGTCAAACAGTTCGGCTACAACTGGACAGCGATCGGTTCCTACAATGTGGGCGGCGGGCCCGGGCCTCAGCGTGAGGCCCTGCGTCTTCGCTATGCGCAAAAAATCTGGGTCCGCTATGAGGAACTGATGACGCACCGTAACTGACGATTGGACGGCACGCCTCGCATGCAGCCCGTCACCCCGGCTATAATCGCCGCCACCTTTCGCCGCCATCCGAGTCAAGCCCGCCCATGTATACCCTGGCCCGCCAGCTGTTGTTCAAACTCTCTCCGGAAACTTCCCACGATCTGTCCCTGGACTTGATCGGTGCCGGTGGCCGCCTGGGGCTCAATGGCCTGGTGTGCAAGGCCCCGGCGAAAATGCCGGTGTCGGTGATGGGGCTCGATTTCCCCAACCCGGTAGGCCTGGCTGCGGGTTTGGACAAAAACGGCGCGGCCATCGACGGTTTTGCGCAGCTGGGTTTTGGCTTTGTCGAAATCGGCACCGTGACCCCACGGCCGCAGCCGGGCAACCCGAAGCCGCGGATCTTCCGCCTGCCGGAAGCCGAGGCGATCATCAATCGCATGGGCTTCAACAACCTGGGTGTGGATAACCTGCTGTCACGGGTTCAGGCGGCGAAGTACACCGGTATCCTCGGGATCAATATCGGCAAGAACTTCGACACGCCGGTGGAGCGTGCGGTGGATGACTATCTGATTTGCCTGGACAAGGTCTACGCCCACGCCAGCTACGTCACGGTCAACGTCAGCTCGCCTAACACCCCGGGCCTGCGCAGCCTGCAGTTTGGCGACTCCCTCAAGCAACTGCTCGAAGCCTTGCGTCAGCGCCAGGAAGATTTGGCTGTGCGCCACGGCAAGCGTGTGCCCCTGGCAATCAAGATTGCCCCGGACATGAACGACGAAGAGACCGTACTGGTGGCCCAGGCCCTGGTGGATTCGGGCATGGATGCGGTGATCGCCACCAACACCACCCTGAGCCGCGTCGGTGTCGAAGGCCTGGCGTATGGTGACGAAGCGGGCGGCCTGTCCGGTGCGCCGGTACGCGACCAGAGCACCCACATCGTCAAGGTGCTGGCGGCCGAGTTGGCAGGGCGCTTGCCGATCATTGCCGTGGGTGGCATCACCGAGGGCAAGCACGCGGCCGAAAAAATCGCCGCCGGCGCGAGCCTGGTGCAGTTGTATTCCGGCTTTATCTACAAGGGCCCGGCGTTGATTCGCCAGGCGGTGGATGCGATTGCGGCATTGCCGCGCGGCTGACAACAGGCAATAAAAAGGGCTCCTTGAAGGAGCCCCTGGGCCGAAGCCCGCCGCCCGGATGGGGCGTGCGTGGTTAAGTGGTTGCGTATTCGTGCTGGTGTCGGAATTAAATGCCCTTGATTAGCCGACGGCGTGAAGTTCGTTGAGTCTGTGGATTCCCGCAGTGCCAGTCATACCGTCCCAGTTGTCGCCGCGTCCTTCTCGCCAGCCGTTGATCCAGGCTTGGCGTACCGACGGTAGAGTAAATGGGCAAAGCTCACGGGATTTGCCATGAACGCCATATTGATATCCGCGTAAAAATGCTCTTTCCAACGGATCACGCTTAAGTCTTCTCATAGGGTGTTTCCCTCACTTGTTGACTGTCTTGATATCCTTCGGCCTCGTCCGAGGCCGGGCAGAGTTTTTCTGCCGTTGGTGCGCTCGCTGCCGGCGTGGCGAGCTATGTGTCGGCGTCGTTACGACACCAACCTGTGTTGAGTTCTAACCAATAGGTCACATGGATTCAATGATCGTTTTGTCATAAGCACGTAACGATAACGATGCTATAGCCATAAGCTGGGATGGCTTTTCGCCCCTTTTATTGGGCAAACCCAGCTATGATGTGCCCTTCAAAGAGGATGGGTTTAATCCTTTAGTGAGAATGTCCGCCTGTTGCAGTCGGTTATTATTCGACGAAGGGTCGGAATGTTTCTTTTTGTTGCTTCAAATACTTGAACTGCCCCGTCGATAAAGGCCCGAAAGGCCGGTAGCCGGGGTGGAACGGCACATTCGTGCCACACGAGCGCTCTTCAAGAAAAGCGCTTGATTGAAAACCGAACGCGCGATGCGTCGCCCGTTCACTTATTGCTGAAAAGCCTGGAATGCCCCATGTCGGACCGTTTTGAACTCTTCCTCACCTGCCCCAAGGGCCTCGAAGGCCTGCTGATCGAGGAAGCCGTGGGGCTTGGCCTTGAGGAAGCCCGCGAGCACACCTCGGCCGTGCGCGGCATGGCCGACATGGAGACCGCCTACCGCCTGTGCCTCTGGTCGCGCCTGGCCAACCGCGTGTTGCTGGTGCTCAAGCGCTTCCCGATGAAGGACGCCGAAGACCTGTACCACGGGGTGCTGGACATCGAGTGGGAAGACCACATGCTCGCCGACGGCACCCTGGCCGTTGAATTCAGCGGCCATGGCTCGGGCATCGACAACACCCACTTCGGCGCGCTGAAGGTCAAGGATGCGATTGTCGACAAGCTGCGCACCCCGACCGGCGAACGTCCATCCATCGACAAGATCAACCCGGACCTGCGCATCCACCTGCGCCTGGACCGTGGCGAAGCGATCCTTTCCCTTGATTTGTCCGGCCACAGCCTGCACCAGCGCGGCTACCGCCTGCAGCAGGGCGCGGCACCGTTGAAAGAGAACCTGGCGGCGGCGATCCTGATTCGCTCCGGCTGGCCGCGCATCGCTGCCGAAGGCGGCGCGCTGACGGACCCGATGTGCGGCGTCGGTACCTTCCTGGTGGAAGGCGCGATGATCGCCGCCGACATGGCGCCCAACCTGAACCGTGAGCTGTGGGGTTTCACCGCCTGGCTTGGCCACGTTCCGGCGCTGTGGAAAAAACTTCACACAGAGGCCAGCGAACGTGCCGCCATCGGCATGGCCAAGCCACCGCTGTGGATTCGTGGTTACGAGGCGGATCCTCGCCTGATCCAGCCCGCCCGTAACAACATCGAACGCGCAGGCCTTAGCCACTGGATCAAGATCTACCAGGGCGAAGTCGGTACCTTCGAGCCGCGTCCGGACCAGAACCAGAAAGGCCTGGTGATCTGCAACCCGCCGTATGGCGAGCGTCTGGGTGATGAAGCCAGCCTGTTGTACCTCTATCAGAACCTCGGCGAGCGTCTGCGCCAGGCGTGCCTGGGCTGGGAAGCGGCGGTGTTCACCGGTGCTCCGGACCTGGGCAAGCGCATGGGCATCCGCAGCCACAAACAGTATTCGTTCTGGAACGGCGCCTTGCCGTGCAAATTGCTGCTGATCAAGGTCACCCCGGATCAGTTCGTCACCGGCGAGCGTCGCACCCCGGAACAACGCCAGGCCGAGCGCGAGCAAGCGGCCTACGACCAGGCGCCGACCGAGCCACAAGAGCGCCAGTACAACAAGAACGGGAATCCGATCAAACCCGCCCCGGCCCCAGTGGTCGAGCAGGCGCGCTTGAGCGAAGGCGGGCAGATGTTTGCCAACCGCCTGCAAAAGAACCTGAAACTGCTGGGCAAGTGGGCCAAGCGCGAAGGCGTCGATTGCTACCGTGTGTACGATGCCGACATGCCGGAATACTCCATGGCCATCGACCTGTACCACGACTGGGTCCACGTCCAGGAATACGTGGCGCCGAAGTCGATTGACCCGGAAAAAGCTTCGGCACGCATGTTCGATGCCCTGGCGGCCATTCCCCAGGCGCTGGGCATCGACAAGAACCGTGTGGTGGTCAAGCGTCGCGAACGCCAGAGCGGCACCAAGCAGTACGAGCGCCAGAGCGCCCAGGGCAAGTTCACCGAGGTCAGCGAAGGCGGCGTCAAGTTGCTGGTCAACCTGACCGATTACCTGGACACCGGCCTGTTCCTCGACCACCGTCCAATGCGCATGCGCATCCAGAAAGAGGCGGCCGGCAAACGCTTCCTCAACCTGTATTGCTACACCGCCACCGCCAGTGTGCACGCCGCCAAGGGTGGCGCGCGCAGCACCACCAGCGTCGACCTGTCGAAGACCTACCTGGACTGGGCGCGCCGCAACTTCTCCCTCAACGGTTTCTCCGACAAGAACCGCCTGGAGCAGGGCGACGTGATGGCCTGGCTGGAAGCCAGCCGCGATGAGTTCGACATGATCTTCATCGACCCGCCGACCTTCTCCAACTCCAAGCGCATGGAAGGCATCTTCGACGTGCAACGCGACCACGTGCAGTTGCTGGACCTGGCCATGGCGCGCCTGGCACCGGGCGGCGTGTTGTACTTCTCGAACAACTTCCGCAAGTTCCAGCTGGAAGACAACCTCGTCGAGCGGTATGCCGTCGAAGAGATCAGCGACAAGACCATCGACCCGGATTTTGCGCGTAACGCCAAGATCCATCGGGCGTGGAAAATCACCGCGCGCTGATCACTGCGTTCTGAAGCCGCAGGCCCGGATCATTCCGGCCTTGCGGCTTTTTTTTGCGCTGGTCAAACGCAAGTCCTGTGGCTATAACTTAGGACCTGGCCAAAGTGACGCACCCGCACGCTGGCGTTCCGAGTCTTGTCTATGCCGCTGCATGCCGTCCGCCCGAAAATCCTAGGCTTTATCAGTGAGCAGGTGTCGGCGTGGCTGGTGGCGGTGGTGGTGTTGCTGGCCGGTATCGCGCTGACGATTGTCGTCGCCTGGGCCGCGTCAGAGCTTTACCAGCAGCAGATGCGCCAGCGCTTTCAACTGCTGGTCAACGAGCGCTACAGCCGTCTCCAGGAGCGTTTCGAGGACCAGGAACAACGCCTGGGCAGCCTGCGGCGGTTCTTCGTCAATTCAAATACAGTCTCGCGCAAAGAGTTCGAAGGGTTCGCGCAGCCCTTGCTGTTGCGTACCCGCGCCTATGCCTGGGCACCCCGGGTTTTGCGTGACCAGCGCGGTGCGTTCGAGCAGGCAATCACGGCGGAGCGCGGTGCGAATTTCTCCATTCGTGAATTGAATGCGGCGGGCGAACTGACCCCGGCGACTGATCGCGATGAGTATGTGCCGGTGTTGTACAGCCAGACCCAGAGCATTCTCGGCTCGCCGCTGGGTTTTGACCTGTTGGCCCAGCCACTGCGGCGCTCGACGGTGGAGCGTGCGCAACAGTCAGGGAAGATGGCGGTGTCCCAGCCCATGCAACTGGTGGGTGTGGAGCCGGCCTATGCCATGGGTGTATTGCTGGTGGCACCGGTCAGCCGGGCACCGACGACACAAGTGCCCAACAGTGAACCTTACGGCTACGTCATGGCGGTGATCAGCATGCGCCAGCTGGTGGCCGATGGCTTGCCCAAGGCCGCACGGGACAACCTGGTGATGCAGATTGTCGACACCTCCGATGCAGAGCAACGGGTGTTGTACGAATCCAGCAACCCCGTGGCAGACAGTGACCTGGTGGCAGCACGCCGGCTGACGCTCGGCGACCACGTCTACGCCTTGAGCCTGCGCCCCAGCCAGGTGTTCCAGCAGGGCAGTCACTCGTCGCTGGTCAGTATCCTGGTCATGGGCAGCCTGCTGAGTGTGCTGCTCAGTGCGTTGCTCTACGTGGTGGTCAGCCAGCGCCAGCGCGCATTGAAGCTGGTGGAGCAGCGCACCGCCCAATTGCGTCAGCGGGAACAGGAACTGCGAGGCACCCACGGCCAACTGCGCAGCGTGCTCAATGCGGCCACCCAGGTGGCGATCATCGCGACGGACTTGCGCGGTGTGATCACCACCTTCAACGCCGGCGCCGAGCAGATGCTGGGCTTTGAAGCACAAGAGGTACTGGGCCACCTGACCCTCGAAAGCCTGCACCTGGCCCCCGAGCTGGAAGCCCGTGCCGCGCAATTGAGCGCAATCCTCGGCAAGCGCATCGCGCCAGCCCAGGCGATGCTGGTGGACAGCGCCGATGCAGTGCATGAGGCCCGCGAGTGGACGCTGGTACGCAAGGACGGCAGCCAACTGACGGTGAACATGCTCGCCACTGTTCTGCTGGACGAGCATGGCCTGTGGGTCGGACACCTGGCGATCTGCCTGGATATCACCGAGCAGAAGCGCGCCTATGAGGCACTGGCCGCGCGGGACCGCCTGCTGAAGAAACTCAGCGCCCATGTGCCCGGCGGTATTTTCCAGTTCATCCTGGAACCGAATAATGTCTCGCGGTTCATTTATGCCAGCGATGGCATCCGCGACATCTACGAAATCGAGCCTGGGGTGTTGCAGCAGGATGCGCGAAAGGTCTTCGAGCGGATTCATCCGCTGGATGTCGAGCGGGTACGGGAGTCCATTCGCCTGTCCACCCTGCAACTGAGCCATTGGCGTGAAGAATACCGGGTGCAGTTGCCCCATCGGGGGCTGCGCTGGGTTCGCGGTGAGGCGACGCCGGAAGAGCTGGCCGGTGGTGGTACGTTATGGCATGGCTATGTGTCGGATATTTCCGATCTCAAGCGGGTCGAGGAAGAGCTGCGGGCGCTGTCGATTACCGATTCCCTGACCGGCATTCATAACCGACGCTACTTCCAGGACCGGCTGAAGGCCGAGATGATCCGGGTCAAGCGTGCCTCGGGGGCGTTGTCGGTGATCATGTTCGACATCGATCACTTCAAGCGCATCAACGACCAGCATGGTCACGCGGTGGGTGATGAAGTGCTCAAGGAGTTATGCCGGCGCATCAGCCAGCGGTTACGACGCACGGATGTGTTTTGCCGGCTGGGCGGCGAGGAGTTTGTGGTGCTGTGCGCCAATACCGACGGCAGCCAGGCGTTCAATGTTGCCCTGGAGTTGTGGCAGGCGTTGCGCGGTGAGCCGATGGAAGGTGTCGGCACGGTGACGGCGAGCTTCGGGGTCGCCAGTTGGCGGGTCGAGGAGGGCGTCGACAGCTTGTTGCTGCGGGCGGATTCGGGTGTCTATGCCGCCAAGCAGGCGGGCAGGGACAGGGTTGAGGCAGAGCGGGTGCTTGCCTGAAGTGCACGGCCATTCAAGCTATTAGAGATCAATGTGGGAGCTGGCTTGCCTGCGATAGCATCACCTCGGTATTCCTGATAGACCGAGGCGTCTGCATCGCAGGCAAGCCAGCTCCCACATTTGATATTTGCTGCTGTTAGAGGCCCGGGGCCGCCGCCGCCAGTTTCGGCTGGCGATACAGGTCCAGCAGCACCTGGTCCAGTACCGAGGACGCGCCCCACGGTTTCGGATCGTTGAGAATCGCCACCACAGCCCAGGTATTGCCATTGTTGTCGCGGCTGAACCCGGCAATCGCGCGCACGGTGTTCAGGGTGCCGGTCTTGACGTGGGCTTCGCCGCGCATGGCCGTGGTCTTCAGGCGTTTACGCATGGTGCCGTCGGTGCCGGCAATCGGCAGCGAACTGATGTACTCCGCCGCGTACGGGCTTCTCCACGCCGCTTGCAGCATGGTCGCCATTTCGCGGGCGCTGACCCGTTCAGCACGGGACAGGCCGGAGCCGTTCTCCATCACCAGGTGCGGCGCGGTGATGCCTTTTTTCGCCAGCCACTGGCGCACCACGCGCTGGGCGGCCTTGGCGTCGTCGCCGTCGGCATCGGTGCGGTACTGCGCACCCAGGCTCAGGAACAACTGCTGGGCCATGGTGTTGTTACTGTATTTGTTGATGTCGCGGATGATCTCCGCCAGGTCCGGCGAGAACGCACGAGCCAGCACTTTGGCGTTCTTCGGTACCGGCGCCTGGATGTCGCGGCCCTGGATGCTGCCGCCCAGTTCCTTCCAGATCGCCCGAACGGCGCCGGCGGTGTAGGTGGCGTGGTCCAGCAACGACAGATACGTCTGCGAACTGCAGCCGTCCGCCAACTGGCCGCTGACGGTCACGGTGACGCTGCCGTCGGCGGCGGTCATCGGGCTGTAGCGCACATCGCCGGTGCATTGCTTGGCGTTGGAGACCTTGACCTGGTTGTCGATGCGGATGCTCGCAATCGGCGGCTCGACCGAGACCAGCACCTTGCCCGAATCATTGCGGGTGACGAAGCGCAGCGCCTTGAGGTTGACCATCAAGGCATCGGGCTTGACCAGGAACGGCTTGTTCTCGTCGTTACCGTCGTCATTGAACTCCGGCAGTTGCGGCGGGATGAAGAAGCCACGGTCCAGCACCAGGTCGCCGGTCACTTGCTGCACGCCATTGGCCCGCAGGTCGCGCATCAGCAGCCAGAGTTTTTCCATGTTCAGCTTGGGGTCGCCGCCGCCCTTGAGGTACAGGTTGCCGTTCAGGATCCCGCCGCTCAGGGTGCCGTCGGTGTAGAACTCGGTTTTCCACTGATGGTTGGGACCGAGCATTTCCAGGGCCGCGTAGGTGGTGACCAGCTTCATGGTCGAGGCCGGGTTGACCGACACGTCGGCGTTGAACACGGTAGGTGTGCCCGGGCCATTGAGGGGAATCATCACCAGGGACAGGGCATTGTTTTGCAGCTTGGCTTTCTGGAGGGCTTCCTGGACCTTGGGCGGCAGGGAAGTGTTGATCGGGGCGGCGGTAACGGAAAAGGCCAGGGGCAGAAGAAAACTGGCGAGTAACAGTGGACGCAAAGATTTGATCATAAGAATTAAAACCCTACTGCTGAGGGGGTAAAAAGGTGAGGGGTATGTACGAAAAATCCCTCAATGGTCATGAAAGTGTCGGCATTATGCCCCAAGGCTGTCGCACTTGTGGCTGAACGATAGCTGCAATTGGCGGTTTTTTTTACTGGCACTCTGCCGCCTGTCCCAGAGAATCGGGCAAAGGCCTGCTTAAACTGCTAAAGTGCCGCCCGTTATTACTTAAGAGGATTGTTCCAATGGCGACTAACCGTTCCCGGCGTCTGCGCAAAAAACTGTGCGTTGATGAATTTCAAGAGCTGGGTTTCGAACTGAACCTGGACTTCAAAGAAGGTTTGGACGATGAAGCGGTTGACGCTTTCCTCGAAGCATTCCTCACTGAAGCGATGGACGGCAACGGCCTGGACTACGTCGGCGGTGATGACTTCGGTCTGGTTTGCAAAGCCACCCGTGGTTCGGTCAACGAAGAACAGCGTGCCGCTGTTGAAGCGTGGCTGAAGGCTCGTCCAGAGCTGACCCGCGTTGAAGTCAGCGCCCTGCTGGACGCTTGGCACCCAGAAAAGCCGATTAACCCGGCAGTCTGATGTCATGAAAAAGCGACCCGCCCGGGTCGCTTTTTCGTTACTGGGTCTAAAGAATCAGGCCTTGCGCCAGTTCAGAATCACCAGCGTCAACACCCCCGCGACAATTCCCCAGAACGCCGAACCGATGGAAAACAACGTCAACCCCGACGCTGTGACCATGAAGGTGATCAACGCAGCTTCCCGTTCCCTGGGTTCATTCATGGCGATGCTCAGGCCATTGATGATCGAGCCAAACAACGCCAGTGCCGCAATCGACAGCACCAGTTCCTTGGGCAGGGCGGCGAACAACGCGGCCAATGTCGCGCCAAACACCCCGGCGATCCCGTAGAAAATCCCGCACCAGACCGCGGCGGTGTAGCGCTTGTTGCGATCCTCATGGGCATGAGGGCCGGTGCAGATCGCCGCGCTGATGGCTGCCAGGTTGATGCCATGGGAGCCAAACGGCGCCAGCACCAGCGAGGCCAGGCCGGTGGTAGTAATCAATGGCGACGCCGGTACGTTATAGCCGTCGGCCCGCAGCACCGCTACACCCGGCATGTTCTGCGAGGTCATGGCCACCACGAACAGCGGGATGCCGATGCTGATGGTCGCGGCCAGGGAGAAGTGCGGCGTGGTCCACACCGGCGTTGCCACTTCCAGGTGAAAGCCACTGAAATCCAGCAGCCCCATCAGCCCGGACAGTGCCGTGCCGATCAGCAGTGCCGCGAGCACGGCATAACGCGGCGACAGGCGCTTGATGACCAGGTAAGTGAAGAACATCCCCAGTACCAGCCCGGTACGGTGCTGCGCGGCGACGAAAATCTCGCTGCCGATCTTGAACAGAATCCCCGCCAGCAAGGCGGCCGCCAGGGACGCGGGGATGCGCTTGACGAGTTTTTCGAAGCTGCCGGTGAGCCCGCAGATCGTCACCAGCACCGCGCAGGTGATGTAGGCGCCGATGGCCTCGCCGTAGCTGACGCCGCCCAGGCTGGTGATCAACAGCGCCGCGCCCGGTGTGGACCAGGCAATGGTGATCGGCGTGCGGTAGCGCAAGGACAGGCCAATGCTGCACACCGCCATGCCGATGGAAATCGCCCAGATCCACGAGGAAATTTGCGCGGTGGTCAGGCCCGCAGCCTGGCCAGCCTGAAACATCAGCACCAGAGAGCTGGTGTAGCCGGTCATCATGGCAATGAAACCGGCGACGATGGCCGAAGGCGAAGTGTCGGCCAGTGGGCGTAATCGCGCTTGGGGGACGTCGGACATGGGCGGTGTTCCTTTTACCGGGCTGTCTGTAGGAGCGAGCTTGCTCGCGAAGGTCGTTAACGATGACGCTGGCATCCTGACTGAATGCGGTGCTTATACGTTTTTCGCGAGCAAGCTCGCTCCTACAAAGGAGAAAGTGCGGAATCAAGCCTAAACTCAAACGTAACGATTCATTGCAATACAGCCGGCGCCGCAAACAGCCGTACAGTGTGTTGGCGCACTGGGTTGTGTACAATGTGCGCTGATTTTACGCGATACTTGCCAGCGACCCTCTGTGCCGTATTACAGTCAACGTCAATTCGCCGCCGTTCTCCCGACCCGAGTGCCCATGAACGAACAGTTGCAGCCCCTCAAGAAACAACCGCGAGCCGGTAAGGCCGGTCGCAGTGGAACCCAGGACGATATCGTCTACGCGCATATCTTCGAGGCGATCCTCGAACAACGCCTGGCGCCCGGTACCAAATTGAGTGAAGAAGCGCTGGGCGAAATCTTCGGCGTCAGCCGCACCATCATTCGCCGCGCGCTGTCGCGCCTGGCCCATGAAGGCGTGGTACTGCTGCGGCCCAATCGTGGTGCGGTAGTGGCCAGCCCGAGCGTCGAGGAAGCCCGCCAGGTATTCCTCGCCCGGCGCCTGGTGGAGCGTGCGATCACTGAATTGGCGGTGCAGCATGCCACGGCCGAGCAACTGGCCGAGCTGCGGCAGATGGTCAACGACGAGCGCGACAGCTTCTCCCGGGGCGATCGCGGCGCGGGCATCCGGCTTTCCGGCGAGTTCCACCTGAAGCTGGCCGAGGCGGCGAAGAATGCCCCGCTGATCAGTTTCCAGCGCAGTCTGGTGTCCCAGACCTCGTTGATCATCGCCCAGTACGAAAGCGGCAACCGCTCGCACTGTTCCTACGATGAGCACACGCAGTTGATCGACGCGATCGAAGCGCGGGATGCGGATTTGGCGGTGAACCTGATGATGCATCACATGGATCACATCGACAGCAAGCTCAACCTCGATGAGGAAAGCGCTTCTGACGATCTGCATGCAGTGTTCTCGCATCTGTTGCAGACAAAGAAGCCGGGGCGCTCGTCTGTAAAACTGTAATTTTCCAGGCTCGCCACTAACTAAATGTGGGAGCGGGCTTGCTCGCGAAGGCGGTGGATCAGTCAGCACATCCAGCGACTGACACACCGCCTTCGCGAGCAAGCCCGCTCCCACATTTGTTTTGTTGTACCTGTTAAATCAGCGTTGGTGCACCAATTGCCCCGCCGCATACGTCTGCAACACCGCCCGGTCATCCCCCAGTGTCATCAACACAAACAACGTCTCGGCGATGTTATTGGCCTGCTTCAGGCGATAGCTGAGCAGCGGGGTGGCGTTGTAATCCAGTACCAGGAAGTCCGCGTCAGTGCCGGGTTGCAGCGTGCCAATCTTGTCTTCCAGACGCAGCGCCCGCGCACCACCCAGGGTCGCCAGGTACAACGACTTGAACGGACTCAAGCGCGCCCCTTGCAGTTGCATCACCTTGTACGCTTCGTTCAGGGTTTGCAGCAGCGAGAAGCTGGTGCCACCGCCGACGTCCGTACCCAGGCCGACATTCAGCTTGTGCTTCTCGGCCATCGGCAGGTTGAACAAACCGCTGCCCAGGAAGAAGTTCGATGTCGGGCAGAACGCGACTGCCGAACCGGCTTCTGCCAACCGTGCGCATTCGTCGTCGCACAGGTGCACACCGTGGGCGAACACCGAGCGTTCACCCAGCAGTTTGTAATGGTCGTACACGTCCAGGTAGCCCTTGCGCTCCGGGAACAGTTCTTTCACCCATTCCACTTCCTGCAGGTTTTCACTGATGTGAGTCTGCATGTAGAGGTCCGGGTATTCCCCCAGCAGCTGCCCGGCGAGGGTCAGTTGTTCAGGTGTACTGGTCGGTGCGAAACGTGGCGTCACCGCGTAGTGCAAACGGCCCTTGCCGTGCCAGCGCTCGATCAGCGCCTTGCTCTCCGCGTAGCCGGATTCGGCGGTGTCGGTCAAATAGTCCGGCGCGTTGCGGTCCATCATTACCTTGCCGGCGATCATCCGCAGGTCGAGCTTCTCGGCCGCTTCAAAAAACGAGTTCACTGACTGCGGGTGCACGCTGCCAAATACCAGCGCGGTGGTGGTGCCGTTGCGCAGCAGTTCCTTGATGAAAATATCCGCGACTTCTTCGGCGTGGGCCTTGTCGGCGAACTGGCTTTCACACGGGAAGGTGTAGGTGTTGAGCCAGTCCAGCAACTGCTCGCCATAGGCACCGACCATGCCGGTCTGCGGCAGGTGGATGTGGGTGTCGATCAGGCCGGGGGTGATCAGCGCGTCCTGGTAATGGGTGACTTCGATGTCGGCGGGCAGGCTGGCGAGCAAGTCGCTGGCGTGGCCAAGGGCACTGATCTGGCCGTTGTCGATCACCAGCAGGCCGTCCTCGAAATATTCGTAGGAGGCTTCGATCCCCACTTCGGCAGGGTCGGCGATGCTGTGCAAAATGGCGGCACGGTAGGCTTTGCGTGTCAAAGGCATGGTCGTCTCAGTTAGTCGCTTGGCTGCGGCGGGATACCGGCAGCAGTTTGGCAATGGGTTCGGCGCTCGCAGTGTGCTGGCCGAAGTTGGCGTTATAGGTGGCGATGATTTCGCCGGCGATGGAGATGGCGATTTCCACAGGCAGTTTGCCTTTGACCTCGGTCAGCCCCATCGGGCAATGCATGCGTTGCAGTTGCGCGGTGTCGAAACCGCGATCCCGCAGGCGGTGTTCAAACTTGACGCGTTTGGTCTTCGAGCCGATCAGGCCGAAGTAGGTAAAGTCATTGCGCTTGAGCAGGGCGGCGGTCAGCTCCAGGTCCAGCGCGTGGTTGTGGGTCATGACGATGCAGTAACTGCCCACAGGCAAGTGGTCGATGTCATCCACCGGCTCTTCGCTGACGATTTTACGCACGCCTTGGGGGATGTGTTCCGGGAATTCCTGTTCCCGGGAATCGATCCAGCGCACCCGGCACGGCAGGCTGGCCAGCAACGGCACCAGCGCGCGGCCCACGTGGCCGGCGCCGAACACCGCGATCTGCGCCTGCACCTGGCCCATGGGTTCGAACAACAGCACCGTCACGCCGCCGCAGCACTGGCCCAGGCTGGCGCCGAGGCTGAAGCGCTCCAGGTGGGTGTTTTGCTGGCCGCGCACAAGCATGTCCCGGGCGATCTGCATCGCCTTGTATTCCAGGTGCCCGCCACCGATGGTGTCGAAGGTGTGGGCGGCGCTGATGACCATCTTCGAGCCGGCATTGCGCGGCGTGGAGCCGAGCTCTTCGATGATGGTCACCAGCACGCAGGGTTCGCCCTGGTTCTGCAGGTCGGCGAGGGCGCTGATCCAGTTGTTCATGTTTACCTCAACATCTCTGTTGTCAGTTCGACCGCCTTCGCGAGCAAGCCCGCTCCCACATTTGAATGTGTTCACAAATCAAAATGTGGGAGCGGGCTTGCTCGCGAAGGCAGCGCCTCGGTCTAGAGCGAAGCCAGCTCGGTTTCCGTTTCCACAGCTTTTGCAGCGGTCAGTTGGCGCATCTGCTCACAGCCCCACAACACCCGCTCCGGCGTCGCCGGTGCATCGATCTTCGGCTGATGGCGATAGTCACCCAGGCTCGCCACGGCGTCCTTGATCGCACACCACGAGGCAATACCGAGCATGAACGGCGGCTCACCCACGGCCTTGGAATGGAACACCGTGTCTTCCGGGTTCTTGCGGTTTTCCACCAGCTTTACCCGCAGGTCCAGCGGCATGTCGGCCACCGCCGGGATCTTGTAGCTGGCCGGGCCGTTGGTCATCAGCTTGCCCTTGTTATTCCACACAAGCTCTTCCATGGTCAGCCAACCCATGCCCTGGATGAAGCCGCCTTCGACCTGGCCGATGTCGATGGCCGGGTTCAGCGAGGCGCCCACGTCATGCAGGATGTCGGTGCGCAGCATCTTGTACTCGCCGGTCAGCGTGTCGACGATCACCTCGCAACAGGCCGCGCCGAACGCAAAGTAGTAGAACGGCCGCCCACGTGCCTGGCTGCGGTCGTAGAAGATTTTCGGGGTCTTGTAGAAGCCCGTGCTGGAGAGCGACACCTGGGCGAAATACGCCTGCTGGATCAGCGCTTCAAAGGTCAGGATGTGATCGCGGACCCGCACATGCCCGTTGTGGAATTCAACATCGGCCTCGCTGACTTCATATTTGCGCGCGGCAAACTCCACCAGGCGCTGCTTGATGGTTTCGGCAGCATTCTGTGCGGCCTTGCCGTTCAGGTCAGCGCCGCTGGAAGCCGCCGTCGGCGAGGTGTTGGGCACCTTGTCGGTGTTGGTGGCGGTGATCTGCACGCGGTCGATTTCCACCTGGAAAATCTCGGCCACCACCTGCGCGACCTTGATGTTCAACCCCTGGCCCATCTCGGTGCCACCGTGGTTCAGGTGGATGCTGCCGTCGGTGTAGATATGGATCAGCGCACCGGCCTGGTTGAGGAAACTGGCGGTGAAGGAAATGCCGAACTTTACCGGTGTGAGTGCCAGGCCTTTTTTCAGGATCGGGCTGTTGGCGTTATAGCGACGGATCGCTTCGCGGCGCTCGAAATACTGGCTGCTTTGTTCGAGTTCGGCGGTCATCTCTTCGAGCATGTTGTGCTCGACGGTCTGGTAGTAGTGGGTGACGTTGCGCTCGGTCTTGCCGTAGTAGTTGGCCTTGCGCACGGCCAGCGGGTCGAGGGCCAGGTGCCGGGCAATCGCGTCCATCACTTCCTCGATGGCGACCATGCCTTGGGGGCCGCCGAAGCCGCGGTAAGCGGTGTTGGAGGCGGTGTTGGTCTTGCAGCGGTGGCCGTTGACGGTGGCGTCGCCCAGGTAATACGAGTTGTCGGAGTGGAACATTGCGCGGTCGACAATCGAGTTCGACAGGTCCGGTGAGCAACCGCAGTTGCCCGCCAGGTCCAGGTTGATGCCGTGCAGCCGGCCACTGTCGTCGAAGCCTACGTCGTACTCGATATAGAACGGGTGGCGCTTGCCGGTCATCAGCATGTCTTCGACACGCGGCAGGCGCATTTTGGTCGGCTGGCCGGTGAGGCGTGCGACCACCGCACACAGGCATGCCGGGCTGGCGGCCTGGGTTTCCTTGCCGCCAAAACCACCGCCCATGCGGCGCATGTCGACCACGATTTTGTTCATCGATACGTCGAGTACTTCGGCCACCAGCTTCTGTACTTCGGTGGGGTTTTGCGTGGAGCAGTAGACGATCATGCCGCCGTCTTCGGTGGGCATCACCGAGGAGATCTGGGTTTCCAGGTAGAAGTGTTCCTGGCCGCCGATGTGCAGGGTGCCCTGGATACGGTTCTTCGCGGTCGCCAGTGCGCCCGCCGAATCACCGCGCTGGTGGGTGTGGCTGTCGAGCACGAAATGTTTTTTGCGAAACGCCTCGACCACGTCCAGCACCGGCTCCAGGTCTTCGTATTCGATCACAGCGGCCATCGCCGCCTTGCGTGCGGTTTCCAGGTCGCGGGCGGCGACGGCCAGCACCACCTGGCCGACGAACTGCACGGTGTCGATGGCCAGCAACGGGTCGCCGGGCATCAACGGGCCGATGTCTTTCAGACCCGGCACGTCTTCGTGGGTGATGACGATGCGCACGCCTTCAAAGGCGTAGCAGGGCGCGGTGTCGATGCTGAGGATCTTCGCGTGGGCGCGGTCCGACATGCGTGCGTAGAGGTGCAACTGGTTGGGAAATTCCAGGCGGTCATCGATGTACTGCGCTTCGCCCGAGACATGCTTGGCGGCGCTGTCGTGCTTGACGCTGCGACCGACGCCGCTGGTCAGGTCCTTGGCAAACAATTCGGCGAGTTCGGCCTGGGATTTTTCCACGGCGTGATGGTTAGACATAAGCGGTCACCCGAGTCTCGATGTGCGGCGTTTGCAGTTCGATGAAGTATTTGCGCAGCAGGTTCTGTGCGCTGAGCAGGCGGTATTCCTTGCTGGCGCGGAAGTCCGACAGCGGAGTGAAATCCTCGGCCAGGGCCGCGCAGGCTTTTTCCACGGTGGCGGAATTCCAGGTGGCGCCGTTCAGTACGGCTTCGCAGTTCTTCGCGCGTTTCGGGGTGGCGGCCATGCCGCCGAACGCCACGCGGGCATCGTCGATCACACCGTTAGTGATCTTCAGGTTGAAGGCCGCGCAGACGGCAGAGATGTCATCGTCCAGGCGCTTGGAAACCTTGTAGGCACGGAACAGCGGCACGCCTTTGGGCACAATGATTTTCTCGATGAATTCGCTGTCCTGGCGGGCAGTGACGCGGTAGTCGATGAAATAGTCTTCCAGCGCCAGGGTACGGCGGGTGTTGCCCTTGCACAGCACGATCTGCGCGCCGAGGGCGATCAGCAGTGGCGGCGAATCACCGATGGGCGAGGCGTTGCCGATATTGCCGCCCAGGGTGCCCTGGTTGCGGATCTGCAACGAGGCGAAACGGTGGAGCAATTCGCCGAAATCCGGGTATTCGTGGTTGAGCGCGCTGTAGCAATCGGACAGGGGAGTGGCAGCGCCGATTTCCAGGCGGTCGTCGAAGCTTTCGATGCGCTTCATCTCTTCGATATTGCCGACGTAGATCATCACCGGCAGCGTGCGGTGGAACTGGGTGACTTCCAGCGCGAGGTCGGTGCCGCCGGCCAACAGCCGGGCTTGTGGGTAAGCGTCGTAAAGGTCCGCCAGGTCGGCGACGGTCAGCGGCACCAGGCAGCGTTTGTCGCCGCTGTTCAACTCGCCGGTTTGCGTCGGGGCGATGGCTTTCAGGCGCGCGATGGTGTCGGCCTGGCGACTGTCGAACTGGTCCTGGGGCTTGTTGCAGCAGGCCTGTTCGGCGGCCGCAAGAATCGGGCGATAGCCGGTGCAGCGGCAGAGGTTGCCGGCCAGGGCTTCGTGGGCCTTTTGGCTGTCGGGTGCATCACTGTTCTTTTGCAGGGCGAACAGCGACATCACAAAGCCCGGGGTGCAGAAGCCGCATTGCGAACCGTGGCACTCCACCATGGCCTGTTGCACGCTGTGGAGTTGGCCCTGGTGCTTGAGGTCTTCGACGCTGATCAGTTGTTTGCCATGCAGGGACGAGACAAACGTCAGGCACGAATTGAGGCTGCGATAGCGAATCTGCTCGGCGCCCTGATCGTCGGTGTGCAACTCGCCGACTACCACGGTGCAGGCGCCACAGTCGCCGCTGGCGCAGCCTTCCTTGGTGCCGGATTTGCCCAGGTGCTCACGCAAATAGTTGAGCACAGTCAGGTTCGGGTCCAGGGCGTGCTCGCTACGGAGCTCCTGGTTTAGTAAAAACTGGATCACGGAAGGCCTCGCAGACTCATTATTGTTGTTAACCGCTTTGCGCCGAATCTAGTCATGTCTGACTTTTCGGTCAACGATTTTCTGACCGAAAGGTCAAGAAAATGCGATATCAACATCCTTAATTATGGTCCAGTTCTCTGGAGCCGCCGTTTTTGGGGGCTTCTGGACTTTAATGGCTGCTTATTTCATGCCAAATTCCGCTCTGTGGGCCGTACGCCATCAACCGGCAAGTGCGCTACACTGCCGCGCTTGTACCGATAGAAGATTTTGAAGGGAAAACATGACGTTCAAGGCGCCGGATAGTCTTGCCGAGCAAATCGCTCACCACCTCGCCGAACGTATCATTCGCGGCGATCTCAAGCCTGGGGAGCGGATCCAGGAGCAGAAGGTCACACTGGCGCTGAATGTCAGTCGTGGTTCCGTGCGCGAAGCCTTGCTGATCCTCGAGCGCCGGCACCTGATTGCGATCCTGCCGCGCCGTGGCGCCCACGTCACCGAGCTGACGGCCCACAAGGTGCAAAGCCTGTGCACGCTGATGGGCGAGCTGTACATCCTGCTGGGCAATGCGGTCGCCGCCGGCTGGCAGACCCAGGCCGACATGGCGCCGTTCGTGCAAATCCAGCAGCGCCTGATCGCCAGCTTCGAACGCCAGGACATCCGCGCCTTCGTTGAAGAGAGCTTCAACGTGATGCGTGCCGCCTATCCGTTCGCCAACAACCCGTACCTGCAGGAAACCGTCGAGAACCTGCAGCCGGCGATGAACCGCGCCTATTACCTGGCGCTGGATCAGCGCAAGGCGTCCATGAGCGAGTACCTGGTGCTGTTCGAGCAATTGCTCGCCGCCGTGCTGGCCCGTGACCTGCCGCAGATTCGCCTGGTGCTCTCGGCCTACGGCGAGCGCAGTTGCTCGCTGGTCATTGCTGCGTTGGCGGAAGCCTAAGCGTGCGGCTCAAGTGCATCAAACTGGCGGGGTTCAAATCCTTCGTCGACCCGACCACGGTGAACTTCCCCAGTAACATGGCGGCAGTGGTCGGGCCCAATGGCTGCGGCAAGTCGAACATCATCGACGCCGTACGCTGGGTGATGGGCGAGAGCTCCGCAAAAAACCTGCGTGGCGAGTCGATGACCGACGTCATCTTTAACGGCTCCACCAGCCGCAAGCCGGTGAGCCAGGCCAGCATCGAACTGGTGTTCGACAATTCCGACGGCACCCTGGTGGGCGAGTACGCGGCCTATGCGGAAATCTCCATTCGCCGCAAAGTGACCCGCGACAGCCAGAACAGCTACTTCCTCAACGGCACCAAGTGTCGCCGCCGGGACATCACCGACATCTTCCTCGGTACCGGCCTGGGCCCGCGCAGCTATTCGATCATCGAACAGGGGATGATCTCCAAGCTGATCGAAGCCAAGCCCGAAGACCTGCGTAACTTTATCGAGGAAGCGGCCGGCATCTCCAAGTACAAGGAGCGCCGCCGCGAGACCGAAAACCGTATCCGCCGTACCCATGAAAACCTTGCCCGCCTGACTGACCTGCGTGAAGAGCTGGAGCGCCAGCTGGAGCGCCTGCACCGCCAGGCCCAGGCCGCCGAGAAGTATCAGGAATACAAGGGCGAGGAGCGTCAGCTCAAGGCGCAACTGTCGGCCCTGCGCTGGCAGGCGTTGAATGACCAGGTGGGCCAGCGCGAAGCAATCATCGGCACCCAGGAAATCAGCTTCGAAGCCCTGGTGGCCGAGCAGCGCAATGCCGACGCCAGCATCGAACGCCTGCGGGACGGTCACCATGACCTGTCCGAGCGCTTCAATCTGGTGCAGGGGCGCTTCTATTCGGTGGGCGGCGATATCGCCCGGGTCGAGCAGAGCATCCAGCACGGCCAGCAGCGTTTGCGCCAGTTGCAGGACGACTTGAAAGAAGCCGAGCGTGCGCGCCTGGAAACCGAATCGCACCTGGGCCACGACCGCACCTTGCTGCTGACCCTCGGGGAGGAGCTGGACATGCTCACCCCTGAGCAGGAAGTCACCAGCGCCGCTGCCGAGGAAGCCGCTGCGGCCCTGGAAGAATCCGAAACCACCATGCACGCCTGGCAGGAGCAGTGGGACACGTTCAACCTGCAATCTGCCGAGCCGCGCCGCCAGGCTGAGGTGCAGCAGTCACGCATCCAGCAACTGGAAACCAGCATGGAGCGCCTGGCCGAGCGTCAGCGGCGCCTGGTGGAAGAGCGCGTGCTGCTCGCTGCCGACCCGGAAGATGCAGCGATCCTCGAACTGAGCGAGAAACTCGCCGAAAGCGAAATGACGCTGGAAGAGCTGGAAGCCAGCGAAGAACAACAAGTGGAGCGCCTCGAGCAATTGCGTCAGCAACTGCAGCAGGCGACCCAGGCACAGCAGCAGGCCCAGGGCGATTTGCAGCGGCTCAACGGCCGGTTGGCTTCCCTGGAAGCCTTGCAGCAAGCGGCGCTTGATCCGGGCACCGGCACGGCTGAATGGCTGCGTGACCAACACCTGGCCGAGCGTCCGCGCCTGGCCGAAGGCCTGAAGGTTGAAGCCGGTTGGGAGCTGGCGGTGGAAACCGTGCTCGGCGCCGACCTGCAAGCGGTGCTGGTGGATGATTTTGGCGGGTTTGACCTGGCGGGTTTTGCCCAGGGCGATCTGCGTTTGCTCAGCCCGGCGGCGGACGGCACTCGCGTGCCGGGCAGCCTGCTGGATAAAGTGGAGGCGGCGATTGACCTGTCGCCGTGGCTCGGCCAGGTCAAGCCGGTCGACAGCCTTGAGCAGGCCCTGGCCCAGCGCGGGCAGTTGGCCGCCGGGCAAAGCCTGATCAGCCGTGATGGCTTTTGGGTCGGCCGGCACTTTTTGCGGGTACGGCGCGCCAGCGAAGCGGAAAGCGGCGTATTGGCCCGTGGCCAGGAAATCGTCAACCTGACCGCCGAGCGCGAAGAGCGCGAAGCCACACTCGAGTCCCTGGAAAACCAGCTGCAAACCCTGCGCGCCACCCAGCGCCAGCAAGAGACCGGCCGCGAACACCTGCGCCGGCTGTTGCAGGACGAAGCGCGCCAGCAGGGTGAATTGAAAGCCCAGCTCTCGGCGAGCAAGGCCAAGGTCGAGCAACTGACCCTGCGCCGCACCCGGCTCGACGAAGAAGTGGCCGAGATGGGCGAGCAACGCGCCCTCGAACACGAACAAGTCGGCGAAGCACGCCTGCAATTGCAGGAAGCCCTCGACAGCATGGCCCTGGACACCGAGCAACGCGAGCTGCTGCTGGCCCAGCGCGACAGCTTGCGCGAGCGCCTCGATCGGGTGCGCCAGGAAGCTCGCCAGCACAAGGATCACGCCCATCAATTGGCCGTGCGCCTCGGCTCCCTGCGGGCGCAGCACGACTCCACGCGCCAGGCCCTTGAGCGCCTGGAAATGCAGTCCGAACGCCTGACCGAAAAACGCGAGCAATTGAGCCTCAACCTGGAGGAGGGCGAGGCCCCGCTGGAAGAGCTGCGCCTGAAGCTTGAAGAGTTGCTCGACAAGCGCATGACCGTCGACGAAGAGCTCAAGACCGCCCAGATCGCCCTGGAAGACGCCGACCGCGAACTGCGCGACGCAGAAAAACGCCGGACCCAGGCCGAGCAACAGTCGCAACTGATCCGGGGCCAGCTCGAACAGCAGCGCATGGAATGGCAGGCCCTGACGGTGCGCCGCAAAACCCTGCAAGACCAGTTGCTGGAAGACGGCTACGACCTGCACGGCGTGCTCAATACCCTGACCGCCGAGGCCAACGAGAAAGAAGCCGAAGAAGAACTTGAGCGGATTGCCGCGCGCATTCAACGACTCGGCGCGATCAACCTCGCGGCCATCGACGAGTACCAGCAGCAGTCCGAGCGCAAACGTTATCTGGATGCGCAGAACGCCGATCTTGTCGAAGCGCTGGACACCCTGGAAAACGTGATCCGCAAGATCGACAAGGAAACCCGTAATCGCTTCAAAGATACCTTTGATCAGATTAATGGCGGTTTACAGGCGTTATTCCCGAAAGTTTTCGGTGGTGGCAGCGCTTACTTGGAACTGACGGGCGAAGATCTACTCGATACAGGGGTAACGATCATGGCGCGGCCTCCGGGCAAGAAGAACAGCACCATCCATTTGTTGTCTGGTGGCGAGAAGGCACTGACCGCATTGGCCCTGGTATTTGCGATCTTCAAGTTGAACCCGGCGCCGTTTTGCATGCTCGACGAAGTTGACGCCCCGCTGGATGACGCTAACGTTGGACGGTACGCCCGACTGGTTAAAGAGATGTCCCAGACGGTGCAGTTCATCTATATCACCCACAACAAGATCGCCATGGAAATGGCCGATCAATTGATGGGCGTGACGATGCACGAGCCGGGCTGTTCGCGATTGGTGGCGGTGGATGTCGAAGAGGCGATGGCGCTGGTGGAATCCTGAGCCGCAGGTCGAAGGAGGATTTTCAGCAGGACGTAAGGTGATTTACCGGTCTGGGAAAAGTGGCAAATGGACATATTTGTTCAAGGCATTTTGACAGACGGTGTAAAGTTATCTTTGGTCGTGCTAGTTTAATGTCAAATTTTCGTATGCGTGGGCAAAACGTCATTCAGAACATAGAGTTGGCGCCACGTTTTAAAGCGGTTTGCACGGTGCTAAACCCCTTATTTTTCAGCATTTTTTATTAGAGGCACGGGATTACATGGAAATCGGTCTGCGCGAGTGGCTGATCGTCATCGGCATTATTGTCATTGCCGGTATTCTTTTTGATGGCTGGCGCCGGATGCGTGGCGGCAAGGGCAAGTTGAAATTTCGCCTGGACCGCAACCTGTCCAATTTGCCGGACGACGACGGCAGCGCCGAGCTGCTGGGGCCACCGCGTGTCCTGGACAACCATAAAGAACCGCACCTGGACGAGCACGACCTGCCGTCGATGAGCGCACCGGTGCGTGAAGCCCGTGAACCCAAGCGCGGCAAGCGCAGCGCGGCCAGCGAGCCATCCCAGGGCGACCTGAACCTGGACCTGGAAGAAGGCCCGAGCTTCAGCAGCCGTGATGACGACTTCCCGGATGAGTCCCCGGCCAAGAGCGCCCATAAAGAATCCGTCAAGGACCAGCCAGCTGCCGAAGAGGTGCTGGTGATCAGCGTGATCTGCCGTGACGCCGCCGGCTTCAAGGGCCCGGCCCTGCTGCAGAATATTCTGGAAAGCGGCCTGCGCTTTGGCGAGATGGATATTTTCCATCGCCACGAAAGCATGGCCGGCAACGGCGAAGTCCTGTTCTCCATGGCCAATGCGGTCAAGCCGGGCATCTTCGATCTGGACGACATCGACCATTTCAGCACTCCGGCGGTGAGTTTCTTCCTCGGCTTGCCAGGCCCGCGTCACCCGAAACAAGCGTTCGACGTGATGGTGGCGGCAGCTCGCAAGCTGTCCCAGGAACTCAACGGCGAACTCAAGGACGATCAACGCAGCGTCCTGACCGCCCAGACCATCGAGCATTACCGTCAGCGCATCGTCGAATTCGAGCGTCGTGCCCTGACACAGAAGCGCTGAGGTCCAAGCTTAAGCGTTGCCTGTAGAATCCATGCACTAACATATTGAGCAGCTTCGGCTGCTCTTTTGCTTTATGAGAGAACACCCATGACCGCCGCCCACACCCGCATCCTCGAACTGCGCGCTGAACTGGATCAGCACAACTACCGTTACCACGTCCTCGACGAGCCGAGCATTCCGGACGCCGAGTACGACCGTTTGTTCCACGAGCTCAAGGCGCTTGAAGCCGAGCACCCGGAGCTGGTAACCCGTGATTCACCGACGCAGCGGGTCGGCAGTGCGGCATTGTCTGCGTTCACTCAGGTACGCCACGAAATCCCGATGCTCAGCCTCGGCAACGCCTTCGATGAAAGTACCATGCTGGAATTTGATCGCCGGGTGACCGAAGGCCTGGATCTGCCGGTGGGAGACTTGTTTGGCGGCGGCGCGGCGGTGGAATACAGCTGTGAGCCGAAGCTCGATGGCCTGGCGGTCAGCCTGCTGTATCAGGACGGTGAGCTGGTGCGTGGCGCCACCCGCGGCGATGGCACCACTGGCGAAGACATCAGCGTCAACGTGCGTACCGTACGCAACATTCCTTTGAAACTGCACGGCACCGGCTGGCCGGCGACCCTCGAAGTGCGCGGCGAAGTATTCATGTCCAAGGCCGGTTTCGAGCGGCTGAACGCCACCCAGCTGGAAGTTGGCGGCAAGACCTTCGCCAACCCGCGCAACGCGGCGGCGGGTAGCCTGCGTCAGCTGGACTCGAAGATCACCGCCAGCCGTCCGCTGGAGTTCTGCTGCTATGGCGTGACCACGGATATCAGCGACACCCACATCGGCAACCTGCAACAGCTGAAGAAGTGGGGCATGCCCATCAGCCATGAGCTGAAGCTGGCCAAGGGGATTCAGGATTGCCTCGACTACTACCGCGATATCGGTGAGCGCCGCAACGCCTTGCCCTATGAAATCGACGGCGTGGTGTTCAAGGTCAACAGCATTGCCTACCAGCGGGAGCTGGGCTTTCGTGCCCGCGAGCCGCGCTGGGCAATTGCCCATAAATTCCCGGCCATGGAAGAGCTGACCGAGCTGCTTGACGTTGAATTCCAGGTCGGCCGCACCGGCGCTGTGACACCCGTGGCACGCTTGAAGCCGGTCAAGGTCGCGGGTGTGACCGTGTCCAACGCCACACTGCACAACATGGACGAGGTGGCACGCCTGGGCCTGATGATCGGCGACACGGTGATCATCCGCCGTGCCGGTGATGTGATTCCGCAGGTGGTGTCGGTTGTCACCGAGCGTCGCCCGGAAAACGCCCGCGCGGTGCAGATCCCCGAGAGTTGCCCGGTGTGCGGCTCCCACGTTGAGCGTACCCAACTGGTCAAGCGCAGCAAGGGCAAGGAAACCGTCAGTGAAGGCGCGGTGTACCGCTGCGTCGGGCGCCTGGCCTGTGGTGCGCAGCTCAAGCAGGCGATCATCCATTTCGTTTCGCGCCGGGCCATGGACATCGATGGCCTGGGCGACAAGACCATCGAGCAACTGGTGGACGAAAAACTCATCGGCTCGCCGGCGGATCTCTACAAGCTCAAGTACGAACAGATCATCGACCTGGAAGGTTTTGCCGACGTTTCCAGCAAGAAGCTGATTGCCTCTATTGAAAACAGCAAGACGCCAACCCTCGCACGGTTTATCTACGCTCTGGGCATTCCCGATGTGGGCGAGGAGACGGCCAAGGTGCTGGCGCGCTCGCTGGCATCCCTGGAGCGCGTGCAGCAGGCCTTGCCGGAAGTGCTGACGTACTTGCCGGACGTTGGCCTGGAAGTGGCCCACGAGATTCACAGCTTCTTTGAAGACAGCCATAACCAGGACGTGATCGGCGCCTTGCTCTCCAGGGAGGAGTGCGGCCTGGAGTTGCAGGAACAGGGCGACCTGAGCGCCGAGTTTGCGGCCAGCACCACGTTGGGCGGCTTGCTCGACAAGCTGCACGTGCCGTCCGTGGGCCCGGGCGCCGCGCAGAAACTCGCCGACAAATTCGGCTCCCTCGAAGGCGTGATCAAGGCCGACTGGCTCGACATGCGCCAGGCGTTGCCCGAGAAGCAGGCCAAGGCCGTCCGGGACTTTTTTGATATTGAAGAAAACGCCCGGCGCGCGCTGGCCATCGAGCAACAGCTCAAGGACTTCGGCATGCACTGGCAGAGTGAGAAGAAAGTCGTCGAAGGCTTGCCCGAGGCCGGTCACACCTGGGTGCTCACCGGCTCCCTGGAACTGATGAGCCGCGATGTTGCCAAGGAAAAACTCGAAAGCCTGGGCGCCAAGGTGGCGGGCTCGGTGTCGGCGAAAACCCATTGCGTGGTCGCCGGGCCGGGCGCGGGTTCGAAGCTGGCCAAGGCCACTGAGCTGGGCTTGAAAGTGCTGGATGAAGAGGCGTTCGTGGCATTTTTGGCCAAGCACAACATCACAGTCTGATGCTTTTGTGGTGAGGGGGCTTGTCCCCCGTTGGGCTGCGCAGCGGCCCCAGAACCCGCTATCGAGTTCTAGCTGAAAGAACCGGCTGACCTTACTGGGGCTGCTTTGCAGCCCAACGGGGGACAAGCCCCCTCGCCACAAGTAATAAGCCGCCAATAAAAAACTGGAACGATCAGCTCGTAACCATGATCTAGTCTTGGGCAGCCCTGGGAGAGATCGCCATGTACCGCTTCTTCGAGCAACTCAGTTCGCGTATTGCCGCACCGTTCATGGCCGAGACCTCGCGCAACAGCAAGGTCTGGCAGTGTCGCTGTGGGCAGTCCCTGTTCTTTCGCAACAGCCAGTGCCTGGCCTGTTCGGCGCTGCTGGGCTATCAGCCGGAGCAGAGTCGCCTGTCCTCCCTGCAGCCCGGCCCGTATGCCGATACCTGGCTGCTGGACGCCGACCCTGAAGCCGGTGCCTTTCGCCGCTGCGCCAACCTTGACACGCCGGCCGCCTGCAACTGGCTGCTGCCCGCCGACAACGGCCAGGTCTTGTGCGTGGCCTGCAGCCTGAACCGCACCATTCCCGACCTGTCGATCCCCGAAAACCCCGAACGCTGGCGCAAGGTCGAAACCGCCAAGCGTCGTCTGGTGGCCCAACTCATCAGCCTGGGCTTGCAGGTGATTCCCAAGACGGTCGATGAAGACACCGGCCTGGCCTTCGATTTTGTCGGCATCGACCTGGAAGGCAACGCGCCCACCACCGGCCACGCCGATGGCCTGATCACCCTCGACATCAAGGAAGCCGACGACGCCCACCGTGAGAAAATTCGCGTACAGATGCGCGAGCCTTACCGCACCTTGCTCGGTCACTTCCGTCACGAGGTCGGCCATTACTACTGGGACCGCCTGATCGCCAACAGCCATTGGCTGGAGCCGTTCCGCACGCTGTTCGGTGACGAGCGCGCCAGCTACGCCGACGCCCTGGAGCAGCACTACCAGAACGGCCCGCGCCCGGACTGGCAGCAAACCTGCGTCAGCGCCTACGCCACCATGCACCCGTGGGAAGACTGGGCGGAAACCTGGGCGCATTACCTGCACATGATGGACGCCGTCGACACCGCGCTGGGCTTCGGCATGAGCGCCCGGGAGATGGACCTGGATTACCAGCCGTTCCCCCTCAGCACCCTCTACGACCCCGGGCATCCCGGCGGCACGGCGTTCCTGTCATTCGTCAATGCGTGGATCGAACTGGCCGGCATGCTCAACGAACTGTCCCGCAGCATGGGCCAGCCGGATTTCTATCCGTTCGTCCTGCCGCCGGCGGTGATTGCCAAGCTGCACTTCATTCACCTGGTGATCCAGCAAGAGGGCGGTCGGGCGGACGAGGTCGTGCTTTTGTAGGAGCAAGCTTGCTCCTGCAGCCAAGTACTTGAACCATCAGATATTTTTAATCCCGCGCCAACGGTTGTAACTTCCGATGAGATCGGTACAATGGCGCGGCTTGCCGAGAGGCGAGCGTCGTTATGGTGACCCCATCGGTCCCCCCGCAACGATTACCCGTGAACCTGGTCAGAGCCGGAAGGCAGCAGCCACAGCGGGAACATTGTGTGCCGGGGTGTGGCTGGTGGGGTTGCCTCCATAACGCCACCCCTCCTTGATTCAAAAAAATACGCGTATGAAACCCTTCGCTGACAATCGTCAACTGCGAAGCGATTTCTGCTGTTCGTCTTTCGGAAAATCCTTCGCACGCCCGACAGCAATCGCGCTGCCAAACGACCGTGAGGACTCTTTCACAACTTCAAGCATCCCTTCTGGACAGCGTCTACAGGCCTTGCTAGTTTGCGCCAGTCACATATTTCAAGATATGTCGTCAATGCATGGATGATATTAAAGTGATGGCGCTTTATTGCTCATTCACCCCAACTAACAAGGATGTCGGTAATGAAAAGCCTGCAAGGGTTGCCCACTCTCATCAGCGCTTCCGTCGGTGCGCCGGGCAAAGCCCGCAACTTGCCCGCCGATGTTCAATGCATCCAGTATTTATTCAACTTGATCATTCCCAAGTTGGGTTTCCCCCTGGCGGAAAATGGCAAATGCGACGGCCAGTTGGTGCAGTGCATCAGCCAGTATCAGTTCCGCCACCTCAAATACGCGCATCCCGATGGTGTCATCGACCCTACCGGGCGCACCTTCAATAGCCTGATCGAAGAAGCGGTGAAGGTGCCGGTCAAGCCGAACCCGACCCTGCGTATTCCGACGTTCCTCAATGTGTTCGGCAACACCGGCGCGGACATGGTCCAGGCCACGGTCGACCACTATCTGGACCGCATGCGGGCAATGATCGAGGCCGAGCGGCGCAACCGGCAGATGATGCTCCAGGCCACGTGCGACGGAGGTACGACGCTGACGGATACGGACTTCCAGAACGCTGCCACGCAGTTGGGTAACGGCATTTCCGTCAATATCATCAAGGCCTTCGCCACGGTGGAGTCGGGCGGGCGCTCCGGGTTCGGCCCGGCCAAGTTGCCGGTGATCGCCTTTGAAGGGCACCATTTTCGCAAGTACACCAAGAGTAAATACGACCAGACCCACCCGCTGTTGTCGTACCCCTACGTGAAGAAGGCCGGGCCCCAGTGGAAGGCCAATAACAAGGACCAGACCAAGGCCTGGGAAACCATGGCCACCGCCTTTGCGCTGGATCAGGAAGCGGCCTTGAAGTCGGCCTCCTGGGGCATGTTTCAGATTATGGGCTCCAACTTCACGGCATGCGGTTATAAAACGGTGTTTGAATTTGTGGTGGCCATGAAAATTAATGCCGGGCATCAACTAAAGGCCTTCCTTGGTTTTTGCAGCCAGAGCCCGGCCCTGGTCAAGGCCATGAAGAACAAGGATTACGCCGCCATGGCGCTGAACTATAACGGCAAGGATTATGGCGACTATGACCAACGCATCAAAAAAGCCTACGAAGCACTTGAAGGGAAAAAATAGAATGCCGTTCAAACGTTGCGTGTCCCGATTGCTGGTTGCCTCTTTCGTGTGTGTTGCTGCAGGTGCGCCGGCGTTTGCCGCTACGCTGCACTCGGGCAAGTACGAAGGGCTGATGCTGGCCGTGACGCCCGAGCATCAGGTGGAGGGGTTTTATGCCGAGGAAATGGGCGAGGGCGTGACCCGCTCGTGCACGTTCTTCCTGCAGGGCAAGGTCGACGGTGCGAAGGCATCGGTGTCGACATGGCTGGATGAGGCCTATCCGGGTACCGTCGCGGCTTCCTCGGACGGTGTGATGCTGACCGTGGAGAAGGGCCGCGAACATCCCGGCTGCATCAACGTGTTGATGCCGGAAATTGCCACCGGCCTGGACCTGACCCAAACCACTGCCAAGAAATGGATTGGCCTGGTGACCGTTTCGTCCGACAAGGCCTTCCTGCAGAAGACCCCGGACGCCAAGGCCAGCCATCGTGCCTACGTGGTCAAGGACGATGTGGTCGCGGTACTGGCGTTTAAGGATGGCTGGGCCCAGGTCGAGTTCATCAATGGCGAAGGCCGCTCTTCCAAGGGCTGGATCAGCCAGGACCAGTACGCCAGGCTGGTCCCCGCAAAAGGCTGAAGATGCTGCTGCGCCCGCGCGTAGCGGGGCGAAAACCGGTTAGCCGAAAGTCTCCCGCAACAGCCCCGCAAAGGCATCCCGCGCCAGGTGGCGTTGGGTGTCCTTGTGCCAGAACAGCAGGTTATCCACCGCCGCCAATTCGTCGAAGCGGTAGGACGTCAATTGGTTGGCCTGCTCGTAGCGCGCCAGGATGCCTTCCGGCGCCAGTGCCACGCCAATCCCCGCGCTGACGCAGCCAATGATCGTGCCCCAACTGGCATAACTTGCGATGGCAGGCTTGATGTCGTGGGGCTTGAGCCAGTTCTCCAGGGCTGCGCGATACGGGCAGCCTGGCGGCCACACCAGCAGCGTGCGGCCGGCCAGGTCCCGGGCGTCCTCGATGGGTGCGCTGGAGGCGCTGGTAATCAGCACCAGGCGCTCGCTGTAGACCACGCTTTGTTCGAGCTTCGGGCGTTTGCCGCCGGCGGCCACCAGCGCGGCGTCGATGCGGTGATGTTGCAGGTCATCGAGTAACTGCGCCCAGGCGCCGGTCACCAGTTCCAGCTCCACTTGTGGATAACGTCGATGGTATTCGGCCAGCAGCGGCGGCAGGCGGCCACTGGCGCTGGATTCCACTGCGCCGATGCGCAGCTTGCCGCGGGGAATCGCGTTGCTGTCGACGGCACGCTTGGACTCTTCCACCAGCGCGAGGATGCGCTCGCAGTAGTCGAGAAACACTTCCCCTGCGGCACTGATCGCCAACCCGCGCCCGGCGCGAATGAACAGCGGGGTACCCAACTCGCTTTCCAGTTGCTTGATGCGTGTGGTGATGTTGGACGGCACGCAGTGCAGTTGCAGGGCGGCCTGGGCCACGCTGCCGGTTTGTGCCACGGCTTTCACCATTTTCAGTTGGGCCAGTTCCATCGCTCAGTTCCAGTGATTACAGAAGTCAGAAACGGTTAATTGTCCTGCGCCTTGCCGAGGCCAAGACTGACGGCATTCCCACTGCTGGACGCCGTTCATGAAAGCCCCGTCACCTGTAAAGCTTACGCTAGTCACTGCCAGCGTCATCCTCTGTTGGGCGTATTCGCCGATTGGCGTGCATCTGGCCTTGCACAGCTACAGCCCTGGCCAGTTGGCCTTGGGACGGTTCCTGATTGCTTCGGTATTGATGGCCGGCGTCGCGTTGGTCATGAGGATCGAGCGGCCACGTCTGCGGGACCTGCCGTGGTTGCTGGTGCTGGGCTTCTTCGGGATTTTCCTGCATCACCTGACGATCAATTTCGGCCAGCAATTTGTCACGGCCGCTGCCTCCAGTGTGCTGGCGCAGTCGGTTCCGCTATTTACGGTGCTGGTGGCGTTTTTCGGCTTGAAGGAGCGAGTTACCGGCTGGCGCTGGGGTTGCGTGCTGCTGGGCTTGAGCGGGGTGCTGGTGGTGATCTGGGGCGAGCATGGCCTGGGGCAGATTGATCCCCGTGGACTGATGATCCTGCTGGCGGCGCTGTCGTGGAGCCTTTATTTCACCATCCAGAAACACTATTCCCGGCGCTACAGCCCGCTGACCACGGTGTGCTACACCGTGTGGTCGGGCACCTTGCTGCTGTGTGTGTATTTGCCGGGTTTGCCGGCGGTGGTGTCGCAATCATCGACCCAAGCCAACTGGGCGGTGTTGTTGCTCGGCGCCTTTCCCAGCGCCCTGGCGTACCTGGCCTGGGCCTATGTGTTGCGGCATGTCGAGGTCAGCCGCGCGTCAGTGGCGTTGTACCTGGTGCCGCCGGTGGCGATGGTGATGGCCGCCACGCTGCTGGGCGAGCAGGTTTCGCTGCGCGTGGTGCTGGGTGGCCTGATCGTGCTGGCCAGTGTCGGCGCCATCAGCCTCGAAGGGCGCTGGCGCCGCAAGCCGTTACGGGTTCACGGTGAACACCCGCAGGCGGTGACCGTCGGGGTCCTGGGCGACAAAGGTGTAGCCGAAGTCCGCCTCGACCGGTGACTGGATGATGCTCATCCCGAGTTGCACCCAGCGTGTGTGCAAATCGTCGACCGTTGCGATATCAGCGACGCAGAAACCCGCCTCGCTACCGCCAACCGAGGCGTGGGCCGCAGGCTCCACGGTATGGCGCGACCACAGGCCGAGTTTCACCCCGTTGTCGAGGATGAACAGCGCAAAGGTCGGCCCCAGCTCCACCGGCGGCTTGTCCAGCAGTCGGCTGTAGAGGTTGGCGCTGGTGGCCGGGCTGTCGACGTACAACAAAAAGTAATGGGCAATGCTATTCATGATGACTCCGTGGAATGACGCAGCAATGGCGCGGCTCAGTCCCTAGTCTAAGGGGCTGTCCTGTCAGTTCATGTCAGGAGTCATCAAGCAAAGAGCAGACAGTCAATCTGGCTGTCTGCTCTTTTTATTGCGTGCACGTGTGTTGCGAGCTCTAAGGCTTGGACAAGGCCTGGTCTACCGCTGCGATCAGCTTTCCCAGATCCTTCGGGGTGGCTTTGTGAATGACACCGAACAGATAAGCGCGCTGTTCCTCCTCGTCGACCAGGTCTGCGAAAAAGACTTTCAGCTTCACTCCCAGCGCCTCTGCGAACAAGAACAGTGCCTCGACGCTGGGTGTATAGGTGCCGGTTTCGAAGCGGCTGATGGTTTTAGGGTCAAAACCGGTTTTTTCACCTAGTTCAGCCTGAGTAAGCCCTGCGACCTTGCGGTAACGTCTGATGGCTGGACCCAAACTTGAAATGTGCATCGCTCAATTCCCATTTAGAATCAAGAACTTAACGATAAATCTTAAAATTAGACAACCGCATGTACCATCACCTTTTCTTGCAAAATGTGATGTAATTCGTAGAATCGGCATCTAGGACAAGTATTTGGTGGTCTCGTTTCAGAAGGCAGGTTTATGAAACAGGAAATCATTGCTCTCTCCTTACTCTCATAAATGTGCCCATAAAACGGACGCCTGGCAGGGACTGAAATGTCGCTCGTCAGTGCCACGCTTCATTGCGCCTCACGTGCCGGATACCCGAATTCAAGCCTAGTTGATCATCACTGAATGGATGATGAATTGCTGTGCAAAATCGTGGGTTTGCGTACCTTTGCGGCCAACCAGCCGATCGACGGCGCAGCCCGACTGGAAATACGAATCCGCCTGTCCTGCCTATCCGGTGGTCGAGAGGGCGATCGAATGCTGTCCATGGAGCTTTAACGTGCGTCTCAATTTGCCGGTCACTGCTGTTGAACAGACTTTTGGGGAGCAGCAACGGCTAATTTCCGCAACTGACGTCAACAGCCATATTACCTACTGCAACGCCGAGTTTGCCGCCATGAGCGGCTTTACCCAGGCCGAGCTGATCGGCAGCACCCACAACCTGGTGCGCCACCCGGACATGCCGCCCGCCGTGTTCCAGCTGATGTGGAGCTACCTCAAGGCCGGGCAGAGCTGGATGGGCGTGGTGAAGAACCGCTGCAAGAACGGCAACTATTATTGGGTCAGCGCTTATGTGACGCCGATTCTTGAGGACGGGCGGCTGACGGGCTATGAGTCGGTGCGGGTCAAGCCCACCCGCGAACAGGTGCGCCGCGCAGAAGCGCTGTACGCGCGGTTGCAGGCAGGTGGTGCGGCGGTCTCGCCGGTGCGGCGTGTGGCGTCTGTGTCCCGGGCCATGGCGTTGCCACTGGCGGCTGCCGTTGCCAGTGTCGCCGCCTTCCAATGGGTTCCGGGTGTGTGGGCCCAGGCGTTGACTGTCGGCTTGTTTCTCGGCCTGGGTGTCTGGGGGCATCAACGCTTGGGGCTACAGCTCAAGCAGATTGTGCAGAACACGCCCAATACCTTTTCCGACCCCATCAGCGCCATGACCTACAGCGACGCGCTGGGGCCGACCGCGCAGCTCGAAATGATCCTGATCAGCGAAGAAGCGCGACTTAAAACCGCCCTGACGCGCCTCAGCGACCTGGCCAACCAGATGGCCGAAGCAGCCGCCCATTCCAGCGTGTTGTCGAGCACCACCGAATCGGCGTTGCTGGAACAGCGCGCCGAGACCGACATGACCGCCGCCGCCATGACCGAGATGGCTGCGTCCATCGCCGAAGTGGCGATGCATGTGCAGCAAACCGCCAGCGAAGCTCACACCGCCAACACCCTCGCCGAGCAGGGCAGCCAGGTGGCCGGCACGTCCCGCGAGGCGATCCAGCTGCTGGCCGGCACCGTCACCCAGATCAACCAGGCGGTGGGCAACCTGGCCGGGCAGACCCAGCAAATCCAGGTGGCCGCGAGCATGATCCAGGCAATCGCCGACCAGACCAACCTGCTGGCCCTCAACGCGGCCATTGAAGCGGCCCGCGCCGGCGAGCAGGGCCGTGGCTTTGCCGTGGTGGCCGACGAGGTGCGCGCCCTGGCGGGCAAGACGCGGGAGTCGACCCAGCAGATCCAGGGCATCATCCAGAACCTGCGGGCGGGCGCCGATGAGGCGGTCGAGATCGCGAGCCTGGGCATTCACGAGGCCGAGCAGGGCGTGCAGCAAGTACTTGAGGCGCAGCAGGCGCTGCAAGGCATTCGCCACGCGGTGGAGCGTATTACCGGTATGAGTCAGCAAATGGCTGCTGCCTCACAGGAACAATCCCACGTCGCCGAGGAAGTTTCACAGCAGATCAATAACGTTGCCGCCACGGTGCAAAAGACAGCGGGCAATGCCAACGCTGCAGTCACCCGTGGCCGGGAACTCGAAAGCATCTCTTCCGGGTTGCGCGCCCTGGTCGAGCGGTTCAACCGCTAGCCACAGTGAGCCTGACTCATGGACGAGAAATACCGCAGGGCCGTGGATGCAGCCGCCATTTTCTCCGAGACTGACCTGGCGGGCTGCATCACTTACGTCAATGACCAGTTCTGCGGCATGTCCGGCTACGGGCGTGACGAGTTGCTGGGGCAAAATCACCGCATTCTGAGCTCGGGACTGCACCCTGCGGGGTTCTTCCAGGGCATGTGGCAAGCCATCAGCGAAGGCCGGGTGTGGCGTGGGGAAATCTGCAACCGGGCCAAGGATGGGACGTTGTATTGGGTGGACAGCACCATGGTGCCGCTGCTCGATGAGAAGACCGGGCGCGTGCAGAAGTACGTGTCGATCCGCTTTGATGTCAGCGAAAAGCGCCAGCTGTTGCACACCCTGCAATGGCGGGTCGGCCACGATGTGCTGACCGGCTTGCCGAACCGCGCCTATCTGTCGGAGTTGCTTAACCAGTCCCTGGAGTTCTCCCGCAGCGAAGACATCCCGTTGGCGTTGTGCATGCTCGACCTGGACGGCTTCAAGGCGGTCAACGACGGGTATGGGCATGCCTGTGGGGATCTGTTGTTGGTGGAAGTGGCCACTCGGTTGCGGGAGATCATCCGCGGCGAGGACGTGGTCGCCCGGCTCGCCGGTGACGAATTTGTGCTGATCCTGCGTTATGTGCGCGATATCGACGAGCTGAACGGCGCCTTGCTGCGCATCCTCAAGGCGATTTCCGAGCCGTACTCGATCCAGGGGGCGGAGCTGAATGTGTTCGCCAGCATCGGCGTCACGCTGTTCCCCCTGGATGACGAGGACGCCGACACCTTGCTGCGCCATGCCGACCAGGCGATGTATGTGGCCAAGCAGAGCGGGCGCAACCGCTACCAGTTGTTTGATGTATCCCTGGAACAGGAGGTCAAGGCCAGCCACCAGACCGTGGAGCAGATCCGCCAGGCCCTGGCGGCGGGCCAGTTGTGCCTGCATTACCAGCCCAAGGTCAACTTGCGCTGCGGCACGGTGGTGGGGTTCGAAGCGTTGTTACGCTGGCAGCACCCCGAGCGTGGCCTGGTGAAGCCGGGGGATTTCCTGCCACTGATCGAGCAGACCGACCTGATTGTCGATATCGGCGAATGGGTGATCGCCCAGGTGTTGGGCCAGATGCATCGCTGGCAGGTGCATGGGCATTGGTGGTCGGTGAGCGTGAACATCGCGGCGCGGCACTTCCAGCGCGAGGATTTTGTCGAGCGCCTGCAAGACTTGCTGGCGCAATACCCGCAGGTGGAGCCGCACCGGCTGGACCTGGAGATCGCCGAGTCGGTGGCCATCGACAATATCCAGCGTGTCACCCAGCACCTGGAGGCCTGCCAGGCCTTGGGCGTGCAGTTCTCCCTGGATGATTTTGGCACCGGCTATTCCTCCCTGAGCTACCTCAAGCGCCTGCCGACCCAGACCATCAAGATCGACAAGTCGTTCGTGCGCGACATCCTGCACGACAAGGACGACCTGGCGCTGACCAAGGCCGTGATCGGCCTGGCCCGCGCGTTTGGCCGCGAAGTGATTGCCGAAGGCCTGGAAACCCTGGAGCACGGCCAGCTGTTGATGCGCATGGGCTGCGAAGTGGCCCAAGGCTATTTCATCGCCCGGCCGATGCCTGCGGACGACGTGCCGGGTTGGGTCGAGGGATTTGCACCGCCGCCGCAGTGGCAAAAGCTCGAGTGATGTTTACTGTGGCGAGGGAGCTTGCTGTGGCGAGGGAGCTCCCTGGCCAGCAAGCTCCCTGGCCACAAGGACAATCAGGTGATCTTAAGGGGCGGGAGCGCTGTTCCCGATATACAGCTGGATGATTTCATCAATCTCCCCGGACATTTTCATCCGCAGCAACGTGCGCAGGATCTGCTGCCCCGGCACCTGCGGGTCGTTGCGCACATAGCAGCCCAGGCGTTGCTCCTCAATCACGGCCACCGTATGCAGGCGCTGTGTGGGCGGTAATTGCTGATTGAAGCGGTCAAGGATCCATTCGTTGATCACTGCATAGTTGAAGCGTCCGGCCACCAGTTTTTGCAGCACTTGCTCTTCACTGCGGCTGTCGTCGCGGCTGAACTGGCCGCTGGCGAAGCGCGCCTCCAGGGTCGGGTAGCTGTAGCCGAGTACCGTGCCGATGTGTTGCGGCGCAAGGCTGTCCAGTGCCACTGACGTTGAGGGCACGCGCCCGGCGGCCAGCACATTGCGCTGGACCAGCAGCGGGATGCTCCAGGTGTAGTCCCCCGACAGGTTGTTCAGCCACGCCGGTGTCACGTAGCAGCGCACGTCCACATCCCCGCGCTCCATGGCGGTGTCGATGCGCGCACGGGGCAGCACATGGAATTTCGCAGGACGGCCGACCTGGGTGGCCAGGCTCAACATCAGGTCATACAAAATCCCTTGGGTGGGCTGGCCCTGGTCAAGTTGCACCATGGGCATGGTCCAGCTGTCGGAAATGGAGAATCGCAGAGGTGCGGGTGCCGCCAGGCTGACCGTGGCAATCATCCACAAGGCGCCCAGGACTGCGCGCATAAATTCTCCGGGTTCAGCCTTTTACAGGCTTGGTCAGACCAGCTTAGTCAGATTAGACGAGCGTGCCGGATGCAATTTCCCCCTTGCTCCGCTAGCATTACCCGCTTCCGCTTCCCAGTTGCGACGGTTTTCGATGAGTTATCAGGTTCTTGCACGTAAATGGCGTCCGCGCTCGTTCCGCGAAATGGTCGGCCAGACCCATGTGCTCAAGGCTCTGATCAATGCCTTGGACAGCCAACGGCTGCACCACGCCTACCTGTTCACCGGTACCCGCGGGGTGGGCAAGACCACCATTGCCCGCATCATTGCCAAGTGCCTGAACTGTGAAACCGGCATCACCTCGACGCCGTGTGGTACCTGCTCGGTGTGCCGGGAAATCGACGAAGGGCGTTTTGTCGACCTGATCGAGATCGACGCCGCGAGCCGCACCAAGGTCGAAGACACCCGCGAGCTGCTCGACAACGTGCAGTACGCACCGAGCCGTGGCCGCTTCAAGGTCTACCTGATCGACGAAGTGCACATGCTGTCCAGCCACTCCTTCAACGCCTTGTTGAAGACCCTGGAAGAGCCGCCGCCCTACGTCAAATTCATCCTGGCCACCACCGACCCGCAGAAACTTCCTGCAACGATTTTGTCGCGGTGCCTGCAGTTCTCCCTGAAAAACATGACCCCGGAGCGTGTGGTCGAGCATTTGACCCACGTGCTGGGTGTCGAGAACGTACCGTTCGAAGACGACGCCCTGTGGTTGCTGGGTCGTGCCGCCGACGGCTCGATGCGTGATGCCATGAGCCTTACCGACCAGGCCATCGCCTTCGGTGAAGGTAAAGTGCTGGCCGCCGACGTGCGGGCGATGCTCGGCACCCTGGACCACGGCCAGGTGTTCGACGTGCTGCACGCGCTGATCGAAGGCGACGCCAAGGCGTTGCTCGAAGCCGTGCGCCATCTGTCCGAGCAAGGCCCGGACTGGAATGGCGTGCTGTCGGAAATCCTCAATGTGCTGCACCGCGTCGCCATCGCCCAGGCCCTGCCCGAAGGTGTCGACAACGGCCACGGCGACCGCGACCGCGTGTTGGCCCTGGCCCAGGCGTTACCGGCCGAAGACGTACAGTTCTACTACCAGATGGGCCTGATTGGGCGACGTGACCTGCCGTTGGCACCCGATCCGCGGGGCGGCTTCGAAATGGTCCTGCTGCGGATGCTGGCCTTCAGGCCCGCCGACACGGCGGATGCGCCGAGACAGCCGCTAAAGCCAGTGGGGATCAGCCAGGCCACAGTTGATTCCGCCAAACCAGTGGCTGGCCCGGCTGTTGTCGCGCCAGTGGTTGCGCCGCCTGCGCCGGTTGCACAGGCCGCCGCCCCGGTTGTCGCCGAGCCCGTGGCGCCTGTGGTGGTGCCGGAGCCGGTGGTTGAGCCTGCGCCCGTGCCTGAAGTCGATCTGCCGTGGAACGACCCGGTAGAGGCCGAAGCCGAGGTCGAGCTGCAGCCTGCCGTCGAGCCGGTGCTGGAAACCACCAGCGAGCAGCCTGAACTGACACCCATGCCCGCGCCGACCCCGGACAGCGTGGTGCCGGACGCCCCCGAGTGGGTTTCGGCCCCGGTGCCGGAGCCGACCGTTGCGCAAGTGGACGCCGCCACCCCGGGCACCGACCTCGACGACGAGCCGCCGCTGGACGAAGATTACATCGAGCCGGACATGGATTCGGCCTACAGCTACCTGGACGACCTGGCCAGCGAACATACCGCCGAGCCTGCCCCGGAGCCTGAACCCGAACCTGCCGCGATGCCGGCCACCGGCCTGGCGTTGCAATGGCTGGAGCTGTTCCCGAAACTGCCGATCTCCGGCATGACCGGCAGCATCGCCGCCAACTGCACCCTGATTGCCGTTGATGGCGACCACTGGCTGCTGCACCTGGACCCGGCCCACAGCGCCCTGTTCAACGCGACCCAGCAGCGCCGGCTCAACGATGCCCTGAACCAGTTCCACGGGCGCACGCTGACCATCAGCATCGAGCTGATCAAGCCCGAGCAGGAAACCCCGGCCCAGGCGGCGTCCCGTCGCCGGGTCAACCGCCAGCGCGAGGCTGAAGAGTCGATCCACGGTGATCCGCTCATCCAGCAGATGATGCAGCAGTTTGGCGCGGTGGTGCGGCACGATACTATTGAACCTGTAGAAGCCCCGGTACCCCAAGCGTCATAACCCGGGGCCAATAATTGATCCACGTACTTTTGAGGTGATTCCCATGATGAAAGGTGGCATGGCCGGCCTGATGAAGCAGGCGCAGCAGATGCAGGAAAAGATGGCCAAGATGCAGGAAGAACTGGCCAACGCCGAAGTCACCGGTAAAGCCGGTGGCGATATGGTCAGCGTGGTGATGACCGGTCGTCACGACATCAAGCGCGTGAGCATCGACCCAAGCGTATTGCCGGGCGTCGGCGAAGACGACCTGGAAATGCTCGAGGCGCTGTTTGCCGCGGCCGTCAACGACGCCGTGCGCAAGATCGAAGCTAACAGCCAGGACAAGATGTCCGGCGTGACCGCTGGCATGCAACTGCCACCGGGCATGAAGCTGCCGTTCTGATCGGCAAGCGCAGCACCGAAAATGCCAGGCCCCGCGCCTGGCATTTTTTTGGCCGGCTATTTTCCATACCCGTAGCAGCTGGCGCTCGACAACGGCTACTGCGAGAGTTTTGTCGAACCCTGGACCCTGTGTTGGGGTCTGCACCCTATACCGTTGAATTCAATCACCGATAGAAGGAGCCTCGCTGATGTCCGAAGCATTGACCCTCAACCAGCGCATTGTGCTGGTCTCACGCCCCCACGGCGCACCGGTGCCGGAAAACTTTCGCCTGGAGCGCGTCGCGCTGCCGGAACTGGCCGACGGCCAGGTTTTGCTGAAGACCCTTTACCTGTCCCTGGATCCCTACATGCGCGGGCGCATGAGTGATGCGCCGTCCTATGCTGCGCCGGTAGAAATCGACGAAGTGATGACCGGTGGCGCTGTCAGCCGCATCGAACAGTCCCGCAATCCGAAGTTCGAGGTGGGTGACCTGGTGGTCGGTTCCACCGGCTGGCAGAGCCACAGCATCTCCGATGGGCGCAACCTGATCCCGGTACCGAAGGGACTGGCCAGCCCGTCCATGGCCCTGGGTGTGCTGGGTATGCCCGGCATGACCGCCTATATGGGCCTCACCGATATCGGCCAGCCCAAGTCCGGGGAAACCCTGGTGGTGGCGGCCGCTTCCGGTGCGGTGGGCTCGGTGGTGGGCCAGGTGGCGAAGATCAAGGGCCTGCGGGTGGTCGGTGTGGCGGGTGGCGCCGACAAGTGCCGCTATGTGGTGGACGAGCTGGGCTTTGATGCCTGTGTCGATCACAAGAGCGACAACTTTGCCGAGGAGCTTGCCCAGGCCTGCCCCAAGGGCATCGATATCTACTTTGAAAACGTCGGCGGCAAGGTATTCGACGCGGTCGTGCCGCTGCTGAATGCCAAGGCGCGCATTCCCTTGTGTGGCCTGATCGCCGGCTATAACGCCCACGAAGCGCCCAGCGGTCCCGACCGGCTGCCGGCGTTGCAACGTACCTTGCTGACCAAGCGTGTGCGGATCCAGGGCTTTATCGTGTTCGACGACTATGGCGACCGCCAACCGGAATTCCTTAGTGCCATGGCGCCGTGGGTGCGGGATGGCAAGATCAAGTTCCGCGAGGACGTGGTGGAAGGCCTGGAGCAGGCACCTGAAGCCTTTATCGGTTTGCTGGAGGGGCGCAACTTCGGCAAGTTGGTGGTGCGGGTCGCACAAGATTGAGCATTTGACGCTAATCCGAGGCGCGGGTATAAACCGCGTCTCGTTGTTTTGTCGGACCTTTCCCCATGAGCTTCAGCCCCCTGATTCGTCAACTGATCGACGCCCTGCGCACTTTGCCAGGTGTGGGTCAGAAAACCGCCCAGCGCATGGCGCTGCAACTGCTGGAGCGTGATCGCAGCGGCGGCTCCCGACTGGCCCAGGCCCTGAGCCAGGCGATGGAAGGGGTTGGCCACTGCCGCCAGTGCCGCACCCTGACCGAGGAAGAGCTGTGCCCGCAATGCGCCGACCCGCGTCGCGACGACACGCTGCTGTGCGTGGTCGAAGGGCCGATGGATGTCTACGCGGTGGAGCAGACCGGTTACCGCGGGCGCTACTTTGTGCTCAAGGGCCACCTGTCGCCGCTGGACGGGCTGGGGCCGGAGGCGATTGGTATTCCGCAACTGGTGACGCGAATCGAGGAGCAGGGCACGTTCGTCGAGGTGATCCTGGCCACCAACCCGACGGTGGAAGGCGAAGCGACGGCCCATTACATCGCCCAGCTGCTGACCAACAAAGGCCTGATTACCTCGCGCATCGCCCACGGCGTGCCGCTGGGTGGCGAGCTGGAACTGGTGGATGGCGGGACCCTGGCGCATTCGTTTGCCGGACGTAAGCCGATCGCCCTATAACAAACACCGCAGAACAAAATGTGGGAGCGGGCTTGCTCGCGAATGCGGTGGTTCAGTCAATGCATGTGGCGACTGATACACCGCATTCGCGAGCAAGCCCGCTCCCACATTTGTTTTGTGGCGTTCACGAGTCTTTCCTCTTGCTTGATAACCAAGCAAGCGCTTGGTAAGTTCGCTCTACCGTCCCGTGGAGCTTGCCGATGTCTGCCTATCAGGAATACTTCGACCCCAGCCACCAATTGGTCCGCGACAGCGTGCGTCGTTTCGTCGAGCGCGAGATGTTGCCGGGCATCGAGCAGTGGGAGGAAGCTGAAAGCTTCCCCCGGGAGCTGTACCTCAAGGCCGGCGCGGCGGGGATCCTGGGCATCGGTTACCCCGAAGCCCTTGGAGGCAGCCACGAAGGTGACCTGTTCGCCAAGGTCGCCGCCAGCGAAGAACTGATGCGCTGCGGCTCCGGCGGGGTAGTGGCAGGGTTGGGCTCGCTGGATATCGGCTTGCCGCCCATCGTCAAATGGGCCCGGCCCGAGGTGCGCGATCGTGTGGCGCCGCAGGTGTTATCCGGCGAGAAGATCGCCGCCCTGGCCGTCACCGAGCCCGGTGGCGGCTCCGATGTCGCCAGCCTGCAGACCCGTGCTGTGCGCGACGGCGACCATTACCGGGTCAGCGGCAGCAAAACCTTTATCACCAGCGGCCAGCGTGCCGACTTCTACACCGTCGCCGTGCGTACCGGTGGGCCGGGCTTTGCCGGCATCAGCCTGTTGTTGATCGAAAAGGGCACGCCTGGTTTCACCACCGGTACACCGCTGAAGAAAATGGGCTGGTGGGCGTCGGACACTGCCGAATTATTCTTCGATGATTGCCGCGTACCCGTAGGCAATCTGATCGGCGCCGAGAACATGGGTTTCGCCTGCATCATGGGCAACTTCCAGAGCGAGCGCCTAGCCCTGGCCCTGATGGCCAATATGACTGCGCAGATGGCCCTGGAGGAAAGCCTGAAGTGGGCGGCCCAGCGCGAGGCCTTCGGCAAACCCATCGGCAAGTTCCAGGTGCTCAAGCATCGCCTGGCGGAAATGGCCACGGAGGTGGAGGTCTCGCGGGAATTCACCTACCGCCAGGCCGCCAAGATGGCCGCGGGCAAGAGTGTGATCAAGGAGATCTCGATGGCCAAGAACCTCGCCACCGACACCGCCGACCGCGTGACCTTTGATGCCGTGCAGATCCTCGGCGGCCAGGGCTACATGCGCGGCAACCTGGTGGAGCGGCTGTATCGCGACAACCGCATCCTGTCCATCGGTGGCGGGACTCGGGAAGTGATGAACGAAATCATCAGCAAGCAGATGGGCTTGTAGAAAGCGCTTTTGTGGCGAGGGAGCTGTGGCGAGGGAGCTTGCTCCCGCTGGGCTGCGTAGCGGCCCCAAGATCTTTGGGAGCGCTGCGCACTCCAGCGGGAGCAAGCTCCCTCGCCACAGCAAGCTCCCTGCCACACAAGCTCACTCGCCACACGAATCCCGGGTTATTGGTCTGTCAGGGCAAACTGCGTCAGGCAGAACGTCGCAATGCCCATGTCTTCCAGGCGCTGGGACCCACCCAGCTCCGGCAGGTCAATGATCGCCGCCGCTTCGAAAATCCGTGCGCCCATGCGCCGGGCCAGGTTGGCCGCCGCGATCAGCGTGCCGCCGGTGGCGATCAGGTCATCGAACATCAGCACCGAATCACCTTCACACAGGCTGTCGGCGTGCACTTCCAGGAAGGCTTCGCCGTATTCGGTCTGGTAACTCTCGGCCAGCACGTCGGCCGGCAATTTGCCTTGCTTGCGGAACAGGATCAGCGGTTTGTTCAGCTGATAGGCGATGATCGAACCGATCAAGAAGCCTCGGGCATCCATCGCGCCGATGTGGGTGAAGTCGGCTTCGACGTAGCGGTGTACGAAGGTGTCGGCCACCAGGCGCAAGGCCTTGGGCGACTGGAACAGCGGCGTGATATCGCGAAAGATCACCCCAGGCTTGGGGAAGTCGATGACTGGGCGAATCAGGGATTTGATGTCGAACGAATCGAAGACCATCGTCGAGGAGTCCTGGGGAGGAAAGCGGACTCGAAGTATACCTGCGGCCCAGCCGATTGGCTCGGCCGCAAGCGTCTGGATCAACCGTCGAGCGAACCGCCAGCCAATGCGCAGAGCTGGATCGGGTCGAGGATATGCACTTCCTTGCCTTCGGCCGCAATCAACTCGTTCTGCTGGAAGCGGGTGAATACCCGGGACACGGTTTCCACCGCCAGGCCCAGGTAGTTGCCGATTTCGTTGCGCGACATGCTCAGGCGGAACTGGTTGGCCGAGAAACCCCGCGCGCGGAAACGTGCGGAGAGGTTGACCAGGAAAGTGGCAATACGCTCGTCGGCGGTTTTCTTCGACAACAGCAGCATCATCTGTTGGTCGTCGCGGATTTCCCGGCTCATCACGCGCATCAGCTGGCGACGCAATTGCGGCAGCTGCAGGGCCAGTTCATCCAGGCGTTCGAACGGGATTTCACACACCGATGTGGTTTCCAGGGCCTGGGCCGACACGGGGTGAATCTCAGTGTCCATGCCCGACAGTCCAACCAGTTCGCTCGGCAGGTGGAAGCCGGTGATCTGTTCTTCGCCGCCATCGCTCAGGCTGAAGGTTTTCAGCGCGCCAGAACGTACTGCATAAACGGAGTCAAACTTGTCGCCCTGGCGAAACAGGAACTCGCCTTTTTTCAGTGGGCGACCGCGTTTAACGATCTCGTCCAGCGCTTCCATGTCTTCCAGATTCAACGAAAGTGGCAGGCAGAGGGGGGCCAGGCTGCAATCCTTGCAATGAGCCTGGCTATGAGCGCGCAGTTTAACTGGCTCGGACATTTCTTAAATCCTTGTGGGAAAACACACATAAGACGTAAGGGTAACGCACCGGGGGGCAATCAGGCCAGCGTGTACAAAAAAGCAGCAGCGGTATAAAGAATTTTGTATCGAGGTCGATACAAGATTGTCACTCCTAGAGCTGGAGGCTCAGATCATGCTTTCCATTGGCGCAACCAACCCTGCCATTGTTTCTTCGCTAACCGTGCCTGATGCGAAAAAAGACCCCGCTGCAGACGATAAAGACCAAGCGTCTTCGACCGATCGGACCACTGACACCAAGCCCCAAGGACTGGTGGTGGATATCTCGGGGGCGGGGCTGAAAGCCTCCAAGGCCAGCACCAACTCCAACAAGGACATTGACGACAGCAACCTGAAAGACAACATCAAGCAGTTGTTGAAAATGATTCGCGAGATGAGAAAACAGCTCGCCGAGAAGATGGCTCAGCTCTCAGCTGCCATGTCCGACGCCTCAAAGACCCCGCAGGCAAGGCAGGCCAGAGTGGCCGCCTTGCAGAGTGATATCGCGACATTGCAGGCCGGCTTGATGACGGCCCAATCGCAGTTGACCAAGGCCTTGAAGGACGAGTCTCCCGAGTCGCAGCTGGAAGCGATGGCCCTGCTGGCGAAGTAGGACAGGTTCAGATTACCCGCGAAAATCGTTGCCGATTCTGGTGCTCCAGATAGGCATCGAACACCATGCACACCGAGCGTACCAGCAGGCGCCCCGCCGGCAATACGCGGATGCCCTGTGGGTCGAGTTCGATCAGTCCGTCCTCGGTCATCGCCTCCAGTTGCGGCCAGAGTTCGTCGAAATAGCCGCGAAAATCGATGTTGAAAGCCTGTTCGATCTTCTCGAAATTCAGGCTGAACGTGCAGATCAACTGCTGGATCACTTCCCGTCGCAGCCGGTCATCCGTGGTGCATAACAACCCACGGCTGGTGGCCAGTTGCGCGCCGGCGAGGGCGTTCTGGTAGTGGTTCAGGTCGCTGCTGTTCTGGCAGTACAGGTCGCCGATCTGGCTGATCGCCGACACCCCAAGCCCGATCAAATCGCAATGCCCATGGGTGGTGTAGCCCTGGAAGTTGCGTTGCAGCGTGCCTTCTTCCTGGGCGACGGCCAATTCGTCGTCCGGCAGGGCAAAGTGGTCCATGCCGATGTAGCGGTAGCCCGCCCGGGTCAACTGCTCGATGGTGGTTTGCAGCATCAGCAGTTTTTCCGCCGGGGAGGGCAGGTCGTCGGTGTTGATCCGTCGCTGGGGCATGAACCGTTCCGGCAGGTGTGCGTAGTTGAACACCGAGAGGCGGTCCGGTTGCAGGCTGATGACTTCTTCCACGGTGCGTGCGAAATTCAGCGGTGTCTGCTTGGGCAAACCGTAGATCAGGTCGATATTGATCGAACGAAACTGCAGGGTGCGCGCTGCGTCGATCACTGCGCGGGTTTCTTCCAGGCTTTGCAGGCGGTTCACCGCACGCTGCACTTCGGGGTCCAGGTCCTGCAGGCCGATACTGACGCGGTTGAACCCCAGTTCACGCAGCAGGCCCATGGTCGCCCAATCGGCTTCCCGCGGGTCGATTTCAATCCCGTAGTCGCCGGAGTCATCGTCCAGCAGGTTGAAGTGCTGGCGCAGGCGGCCCATGACCTGACGCAGCTCGTCATGGCTGAGAAAGGTCGGGGTGCCGCCGCCGAAGTGCAGCTGCTCCACCGGCTGTTTGGGGTCGAGGTGGCACGCCACCAACTGGATTTCCTGCTCCAGGCGTTGCAGATAGGCGTGAGCCCGGCCGCGATCCTTGGTGATGACCTTGTTGCAGGCGCAGTAGTAGCAAATGTTGGCGCAAAACGGCACATGCACATACAGCGACAGGGGCCGTACGGCCTTGCGGCTGTCGCGCAGGGCGTGGAGCAGGTCGAAGGTGCCGACCTGGCTGTCGAATTGTACGGCGGTGGGGTACGAGGTATAGCGTGGCCCCGCCAGGTCGTAGCGGTGAATCAGATCAGTGTCCCAACGAATGGCGTCGAGCATGCGGGCGTTCCCCCGGATAGGCTAGTGGGCCGAGTCTAGGGGCTGGGTGGGGAAGCCATCTTGATTTGCATCAACGGGGAGCGGCGCTATGCCACATGGCGATCTAGTGGCCCATCAGCCAGTGCTGGTGCGGCCCGGGCAAGGTCCAGATGCCGAACAGCATGACCAGCAGGCCACCGGCCATCCGCACGCTGCGTTTGCGCAATAACGCGGTGACTCGATCAGCGGCTAAGCCCGTGGCCAGCAGTACCGGCCAGGTGCCAAGGCCAAACGCGAGCATCAGCACCGCACTGTCCAGCGCATTGCCCTGGCTGGCCGCCCACAGCAACGTGCTGTAGACCAACCCGCACGGCAACCAGCCCCAGAGCGCACCCAGCAGCAACGCCCGGGGCAGGCTGGACACCGGCAGCAAACGGTTGGCAACCGGCTGGATATGCCGCCACAGGCCGCGCCCGAGGCTTTCGATACGGGTCAGGCCGCTCCACCAGCCGGCCAGGTACAAGCCCATGCAGATCAGCAACAGCCCGGCGAGGATGCGCATGAACATCGCTGCCGGACTGTTGGCCACGGCCCAGCCGGCCAGGCCGATCAGCAAGCCGGCGGTGGCGTAGCTGAGGATGCGCCCCAGGTTGTAGGCCAGCAGCAGGCGAAAGCGCCGACTGCGTTGCTCCTTGGGAATCGCCAGGGTCAGCGCGCCCATCAGGCCGCCACACATACCCAGGCAATGGCCGCCGCCCAGCAGGCCGAGGATCACCGCCGAGACCAGCAGGGGCGCCAGTTCAAGCATGGGGCGGATCTTTCGGCTTGGGCGGTTGTTCAGGGCCGTTGGCTTCATCGACGGCCGCCAGGTGGTTCGGGTCCTGGTCATCGAACAGCACGCTGTGGGCCGGGCCATCGAGGTCGTCGTACTGGCCGCTGTCCACCGCCCAGAAGAAGATGTAAATGGCGATGGCCACGATCAACAGCGCCGCCGGGATCATCACGTAAAGAGCTGGCATCTGCACTCCATGCCCGCGCGGCTCATGCCGGCAGCGGGCGGGTTACGGGGGCGGGGCTCACGGCTGGCGTGCTCGGCATGCGAGTCAGGCGCAGGGCATTGAGCACCACGGTCAACGAACTGAGGGACATGCCGATCGCCGCCCAGATGGGAGTGATCCAGCCGAGGGCGGCAAACGGCAACATCAGGCCATTGTACAGCCCGGCCCACAGCAGGTTTTCAATGATTACCCGGCGGGTGCGCCGGGCCAGGGTAAAGGCTTGTACCAGGGCGTCGAGGCGGTTCGACAGCAACACCGCGTCGGCGCTGGTCTTGGCCAGGTCGGTGGCCGAGCCCATGGCCACGCTGATATCGGCGGCGGCCAGCACCGGCACATCGTTGACGCCATCGCCGAGCATCAGCACCTTGCGGCCTTCCTTGTGCAGCTGTTGCAGCATTTGCAGCTTGTCATCGGGGCGCAGGCCGCCATGGGCTTCGTCGATGCCCAGCTCGGCGGCGACACTGGCAACCATCGGCGAGCTGTCTCCCGACAGCAGCAACGTGCGCCAGCCGCGTGCCTTGCAGGCGGCGAGCAAGGCGGGCGCGTCGCTGCGCAGGCGGTCATCCAGGACAAACCAGGCCAGGGCGCCGCCGGTGTCGCCCAGCAGCAGCCATTGGCCGGCTTCCTTCGGCGAGGCGGGGAGGGCGCAGCCGCTCAGTTCGCAGACAAAACCCGGCTGGCCAATGCGCAACCGGCGGTCACCGACGCGGCCTTCCAGGCCCAGGCCCGGCGTGCTGAGCACTTCATCCGCCGCCAACGGCGCGCGGCCGAATGCGCGGGCGATCGGATGTTCCGAACGTTGCTCCAGCGCCGCCGCAAGGCTCAGGCACTCGTCGCTGCCCAGCAGGCTCAACGGGCGGATCGCGCGCAACGCCAGGCGACCTTCGGTAAGGGTGCCGGTCTTGTCGAAAATCACCGTGTCGATCTGGTTCAGGCCTTCCAGCACGTGGCCGCGGGTCAGCAGCAGCCCGAGTTTGTGCAGGGTGCCGGTGGCTGCCGTCAGGGCGGTGGGTGTTGCCAGTGAGAGGGCGCAAGGGCAGGTCGCAACCAGCATCGCCAGGACGATCCAGAACGCCCGTGACGAATCCAGCTCCCACCACACCAGGCCGATGACCGCAGCGGCGACCAACGAGCACAACAGGAACCATTGGGCGGCGCGGTCGGCGATCTCCGCCAGCCGGGGTTTCTCCGCCTGGGCCCGCTCCAGCAGGCGCACGATGGCCGACAGGCGCGTGTCGTGGCCCAGGGCGCGGACTTCGACGGTCAGCGCACCTTCGACGTTGAGGGTGCCGGCAGTGACGGCATCGCCGACCTGGCGTGGTTGCGGCAGGTACTCGCCGGTCAGCAGCGATTCGTCGATGCTCGACTGGCCGTCGAGGATGATGCCGTCTGCCGGCAGCACCGCCCCCGGATGCACCAGTACCCGGTCGCCCAGGGCCAGTTCGCTGAGCAGGATCCGTTCACTTTGCCCGTCGGCACTCATGCGCAGGCACGAGGCTGGCAACAGGTTGACCAACTGCGCGGTGGCTGCCGCCGTACGTTCCCGGGCGCGACGCTCCAGGTAGCGCCCAGCCAGCAGGAACAGGGCAAACATGCCGACTGCATCGAAATACAGTTCGCCGGTGCCGGTGATGGCGGTCCAGATTCCGGCCAGGTAGGCACCGCCAATGGCCAGGGACACCGAAACATCCATGGTCAGGTGGCGGGTGCGCAGGTCGCGCATCGCCCCCTTGAAAAACGGTGCGCAGCTGTAGAACACGATGGGCGTTGTCAGAAACATCGCGACCCAGCGCAGGATCACGTGCAGCTCCGGGCTCAGGTCGATATTGAATTCCGGCCAGGTGGCCATCGTCGCCATCATCGCCTGGAACCACAGCAGCCCGGCCACCCCCAGTTGACGCAGGGCCAGGCGGTTTTCGCTGGCCAGTTGTTCAGCGGCACGGTCGGCTTGATACGGGTGGGCGGCGTAGCCGATGTAGCGCAACTCGCCGAGCAGTTGGCTCAGTGGCAGTTGCCCATCGGCCCAACGCACGTGCAGGCGGTGGTTGGACAGGTTCAGCCGCGCCTCGGCCACGGCGGGCAGGCTGCGCAGGTGTTTTTCGATCAGCCAGCCACAGGCGGCGCAACTGATGCCTTCCATCAACAGTGTGGCTTGCGACAGGTCACCGTCGTGGCGCACGAAAGGCTTTTGCACATCGGCACGGTCATACAGCGCCAGCTCGTCCACCAGTTGCACCGGCAGCGCCTCGGGGTTGGCCGAGGCTTCGCTGCGGTGCTGGTAATAGCTTTCCAGGCCACCGGCGACAATCGCCTCGGCCACCGCCTGGCAGCCCGGGCAGCACAGCTCGCGGGGCTCGCCGAGGATCACGGCAGTGAACCGGCTGCCGGGCGGCACGGGCAGGGCGCAGTGGTAGCAGGGGATTGGGGTGGTCATGGCTCAGTTCCGATGATCGTTCCCACGCTCTGCGTGGGAACGCTTCGCTGGACGCTCCGCGTCCGCTCTTGTGACGCGGAGCGTCACGGGATGCATTCCCACGCAGAGCGTGGGAACGATCAAACAGGTGACGCTCTATTTTTTCAGGTCTTCAGCACCCTGCAGCGGCTCGTCGCCCAGCAGCAAGTCCTTGTCATGGCTGACCTGTTCTTCTTCAAACATACGCCAGGTCCGGTCGCCTTCCACCCCCAGCAGCTCGACGAAGCGGCGGCCTTCGACCTTGTCGGTCACCTGGCCGATGTAGCGGCCGGGTTCGCTGTCGCTGCGGGTCAGGATGATCTTGCGATCCTTCTCCGGCTGGGTCGGCGAAATCAGGTTCAGCTCCAGGGTGCCGGGCCCGCTGTTGCCGGTCAGGTGCAATTCGACTTCGCCGGTCAACTCGTCCAGGTGCACCTTGGCCCGCAGTTGCAGAGTCTGGGCCAGCAGTTCGCGGTCCAGGGAACGGTTGATGCCTTTGCCGGCCTCGTAATAGTTGTCGTTGACCAGGTTGTCGGGGTTGTTCACCGCGATGGTCACCATGGACAAGGTCAATGTCACCGAGCAGGTCAGGATCCCAATGATGATCCAGGGCCAGAGGTGCTTGTACCAGGGGCTTGCGGCAGTAGCTGCGGGCATTGTTCGGCTCTCTATTAACGGACTTGTGGGCCGATGAATCGGCTCTTGGCTTCAATGTGGACGCTGTCGTCATCGGCATCCCTGAGGATGAATTTCACCTCGTTGGTGCTCGACGGCAGTTGTTCCGGTGCGCTCGACAACTCCACCGGCATGCTGAAGATTTCCCCGGCCGCTACCTTGATCTCGCGCCGGCCTTGCAGCTTGAGGTCTGGCAGGCCTGCGGCGTCAAGCACGTAGGTGTGGTCGCGCTGGTCCTTGTTCATGATCTTCAGGCTGTAGACGTTTTCGATCCGGCCCTCGGCGTTTTCGCGGTACAGCACGCGGTCCTTGCTGACATCGAAACCCACCAGCGAGCGCACGAAGAAGGCGGCCACCAACAGGCTGATCATCGCCAGCAGCACCAGGGCATAACCGATCAGGCGCGGGCGCAGCTTATGGGTTTTCTGCCCGGACAGGTTGTGCTCGGTGGTGTAGCTGATCAGCCCGCGCGGGTATTCCATCTTGTCCATGATGTTGTCGCAGGCGTCGATGCAGGCCGCGCAGCCGATGCATTCAATCTGCAGGCCGTCACGGATGTCGATGCCGGTAGGGCACACCTGCACGCACATCGTGCAATCGATGCAGTCCCCCAAGCCCTGGGCCTTGTAGTCGATACCTTTTTTGCGCGGCCCACGGACTTCGCCACGGCGCGGGTCGTAGGAAACGATCATCGTGTCCTTGTCGAACATCACGCTCTGGAAACGCGCATACGGGCACATGTAGATGCACACCTGCTCGCGCAGCCAGCCGGCGTTGCCGTAGGTGGCGAGGGTGAAGAAGCCGACCCAGAAATACGACCAGCCATCCGCCTGGCCGGTGAAGAAATCGAACACCAGTTCACGGATCGGCGAGAAGTAGCCGACAAAGGTCATGCCGGTGACGAAGCCGATGATCAGCCACAGGCTGTGCTTGCCGAACTTGCGCAGGAACTTGTTGGCGCTCATCGGCGCCTTGTCCAGCTTGATGCGCTGGTTGCGGTCGCCTTCGGTGACCTTTTCGCACCACATGAAGATCCAGGTCCACACGCTTTGCGGGCAGGTGTAGCCGCACCAGACGCGGCCGGCATACACGGTGATGAAGAACAGGCCAAACGCCGCCACGATCAGGATGCCCGACAGCAGGATGAAATCCTGGGGCCAGAAAGTCGCGCCAAAAATGAAGAATTTACGTTCCGGCAGGTTCCACCAGACAGCCTGGTGGCCACCCCAGTTCAGCCACACGGTGCCGAAGTAGAGCAGGAACAAACCGGCACCCCCGAGCATCCGCAGATTGCGGAACAAGCCGGTGAAGGCACGGGTGTAGATTTTCTCCCGCGATGCGTAGAGATCGACGGTGTTATTCGAATTTTTGGCAGGCGGAGTAACGTCATGTACCGGAATCTGGTTGCTCATCATTGCATCCCACGGCAGTGGAGATTTGCCTCGGCCAGTACGTGCCAGCCGGGGTCAAAATAGGGGTGTTGCAGTGGCCTAATGATACGCCCCTGATACCCTTCGACGGGTGCGACCTTTGGTCGCGTTGGGGGAAATCAATTGATGGTGTACGTGATCTGGGTCAATTGACTTGTGAAGTATGGACGGTTTTCGCAGCCTTACCGGTCATTCGTCCCATGGATTGATCAGCGCGACGCCGCTGGATTGAAAGTCGCCGATGTTGCGGGTGACCACTGTCAGCCCATGAACCAGCGCGGTTGCAGCGATCAGCGCGTCACTTTCGTTGGCTTGGTCTGGCACATGCAAGCTGGCACAGCGCAGGGCAACTGCTGCATCAATCGGCAGGATTCTGGCATCAAACGCCGGCATGACATGGCGCTTGAGCCATGTGCGCAAAACCTTCCCCTGGGCGGGATCACGCCGCTCCATTCGCAGGACTCCTGTTTCCAGTTCCTTCAAGGTAATGGCTGAAATATACATCCGTGGCGCGATGACACTTTTGGCCCAGGCGACGACCTTGGCATCGGCCTGGGGTTTGCGCAGTTCAGAGATGACGTTGGTGTCGAGTAGATACATCAAGTGAAGTCCACGGGTCGATGAGTGATCACGGCGCGTTCGGTTTCGAACTCGATATCTGCCGCTTCAGGCATCACCAACAGGTCAACGATGTCGGCATTGAGGCCTGTCAGTTTTTGGTAGTCCTCAATACTTAGCAGTACATGGGCAGGCTTGCCCCGGTCAGTGATAAAAACCGGGCCTTGGCGGGCGGCTTTTTTGGCACCGCTTGTGTCTTGATTGAATTCACGGCTGGAAATGGTGGTGATAGTCATGGGGGCTAACCTCCGTATGGAGTACGAATGTAGTCACGTTACTACCTGCGGTTTTCTTGATCAATCTCAAATGTAGATGCGTTGCTGGCGGTGACGACTTTTTCGACTTGAAAACAAAACGGCCCCGCCAATCTCCACTGGCGGGGCCGTTTTTTTTATCGCTTTTCCTCACACGACGTCTGGCGGCTTGTTCCCATGGGACAGTCCGAAACATACGCCGCCAGCAAGTGCACCTTGCCGTTTCCCTTGCGACTTCCTGGTGGTGAGTAAGTAAATCAGGAGTGGTCTACGGGCCGGTGTGGTGGCGTTTTTATAACTGCTTTTTGCGCTGTTAAATAACCTACAACGATTGGTTAGGAAGCTGACGCTTCTGCGATAACAGTTCTTAGGCCCAAACGAGCCTTTGTTTACACAGAATGAAACGTTTGTTGTAGGAACGCTGATCGCGTTATTGCCACGCAGGAAATGCCGACGTTGAGATCAAGTCTGGATCAGTGTTCGGCAATGTTTTGTAGCAGCGCGCGGCTTACCACGATGAAACCTTTGATGAGCAATTGTTGAACGTTATGCCTAGGTCTCTTGCGCGCCGATAAATTTATTTTGTTTTGACGTTATTCAAATCGAGGAAACCAATGACCATTCAACGTGCTAATGACACGCATAATGTTGGAGCCGTTCCACCATCGGCTTCGACGCTGCCAGTATCCTCTGGCATCAGCGTAGAGCAATTCAGTAGTTGGAATGATTATCGGGTGGCCGACCGTCTACTCAGAAACTTTGATAAGTATGCCGACCCTGCGCAACCAGACTACATCACCCGCGACTCTCTACGACAGGTTGCGTATGCCTCTGCGCAGAGTGGCTACAGCAGTGACGACATGAATTTTGCCCGTTCGCTGCTGGAAAATCCTGTACTCATGGAGAAACTCGATGGGTACGGAAAGCATAAGCACGATGGCAAAATCGATCGTGAAAGTATCATAACCGTGGGTCAGAATATGGGGTTTCCCCTGGCCACGATGAGTGATAAAGAACTGGCGCAAAAGCTCCTGAATGAATATGACACCTATTACCCGGAGCGCGGTTGGGGTGGAATTGATCGCAGGGAGGGTGTGACTTACGCTTCACTGAAGAACATCGCGGATGGGACGCGTCATGATCGCGGCCCAGATGAAGCGATGGTCGCGCGGGAAATCTTGAGTCGTCCTGAGTTAGTGGCACAGTTAGGACTGACGGATTGGTCTAAATCGGCTGATCGGGGGGCGATCAACGCTGCTATTAAAAGAATGGACCAAGTGCATGAAGAACGGTAACGCCTCGTCCTCGGGGTAAGTTGAGTTCCACCAATGCCCCATTACCAAAGCCCCGCGCATCATTGGCTGCGCGGGGCTTTTTGGTTTTAATGCTTACTGCTCCTCAGCTGCCTTGTCTCCATGGGACAGGCTGTAAACATAGGCCGCCAGCAAGTGCACCTTGTCATTGCCCTGCAACTGCTCCTGCGCAGGCATCTGGCCTTGACGGCCATAACGGATGGTCTGCTGCAGTTGCGCGAAGCTTGAACCGTAGATGAACGCGCCAGGGTGGGTCAGGTCAGGCGCGCCCATGGCGGGTGTACCTTTACCGGCGGGACCGTGGCACGCCACGCAGTTGGCGGCGAAGAGTTTCTCGCCGTTGGCCACGTCTGCCTTCGCGCCTTCCGGCAATTTGCGGCCATCGAGGTTGGTCACCACAAAGCCGGCCACATCGGCCACGCCTTGCTCGCCAATGACTTCGGCCCACGCCGGCATCACCGCGTGGCGGCCCTTCATGATGGTTTCCTTGATGGTGGCCGGGTCGCCGCCCCAGCGCCAGTCGGCGTCGGTCAGGTTGGGGAAGCCGTAGGCACCCTTGGCGTCGGAACCGTGGCACACCGAGCAGTTGGAGGCGAACAGGCGGCCACCCATCTTCAAGGCTTGCGGGTCCTTGGCCACTTCTTCGATCGGCATGGCGGCGAACTTGGCGAAGATCGGCCCGAACCGGGCGTCCGACTTGGCCATTTCCTTTTCCCATTCGTGCACGCCGGTCCAGCCGGTCTGGCCATTGGCAAACGGGGTTTGCTTGTCGTTGTCGAGGTAGTTGTAGCCCGGCAGCAGGCCTTTCCAGTTGCCCAGGCCAGGGTACAGCGCCAGGTAACCGAGGGCGAAGATGATGGTGCCGACGAACAGCATGAACCACCATTTGGGCAGCGGGTTGTCGTACTCCTCGATGCCGTCGAACGAGTGGCCGACGGTTTCATCGGTTTGCTCGGCGCGCTGGCCCTTGCGGGTCGACAGCAGCAGCCAGGTCAGGGCGAAAATGGTACCCAGACTGAGGACTGTGACGTACAGACTCCAGAACGTAGTCATTCTTTGTTACTCCTAGACGCTTCCACGACGTGCTTGATGGCTTCGGGATCATCCGCGAAGGGCAGCAACGTCGCGTCTTCAAACTCCGACTTGCGCTTGGGGCTGAACACCCACAAGGCCAGGCCGATAAAGGCCACCATCACGACAACGGTGCCCAGGCCTCGAATCATCCCGATATCCATCCAGATCACCGTTTGCTTTTGATGATGGTGCCAAGGCCTTGCAAGTAGGCCACCAGTGCGTCCATTTCGGTCTTGCCCTTCACGGCCGCTGCCGCGCCGGCGATGTCTTCGTCGGTGTAGGGCACGCCCAGGGTGCGCAAGACTTCCATCTTCTTGGCGGTGTCCTTGCCGTCGAGTTTGTTTTCGACCAGGAACGGGTACGCCGGCATTTTCGATTCGGGCACCACGTTGCGCGGGTTGTACAAGTGCGCACGCTGCCAGTCATCGGAGTAACGACCGCCGACCCGGGCCAGGTCCGGGCCGGTACGCTTGGAACCCCACAGGAATGGGTGGTCCCACACGCTTTCACCGGCGACCGAGTAGTGGCCGTAGCGTTCGGTTTCGGCACGGAACGGGCGGATCATCTGCGAGTGGCAGCCGACACAACCGTTGGCGATGTAGACGTCGCGGCCTTCCAGTTCAAGGGCGGTGCGCGGCTTCATGCCTTCCACCGGCTTGTTGGTCACGTCCTGGAAAAACAGCGGAACGATCTGGGTCAGGCCGCCGATACTCACGGCGATGACCATGAAGAAGGCCAGCAGGCCGATATTCTTCTCGACTACTTCATGCTTCATCAGTGAGCTCCCACAACGGCGATCTTGGTAGCGGCTTCGGCTTCTACAGGGTCGGAGGCACGCACGGTGCGCCACACGTTGTAGGCCATGAACAGCATGCCGCTGGCAAAGATCGCACCGCCCAGGGCGCGCACGATGTAACCCGGATGGCTGGCTTGCAGCCCTTCGACGAAGGAGTAGGTAAGGGTGCCGTCATCGTTGATTGCACGCCACATCAGGCCCTGGGTGATGCCGTTGACCCACATCGAGGCGATGTAGAGCACGGTACCGATGGTGGCCAGCCAGAAGTGGGTGTTGATCAGGCTGACGCTGTGCATCTGCGCACGGCCGAACAGTTTCGGGATCATGTGGTACAGCGCGCCGATGGAAATCATCGCTACCCAACCGAGGGCGCCGGCGTGTACGTGGCCGATGGTCCAGTCGGTGTAGTGGGACAGCGAGTTGACCGTCTTGATGGCCATCATCGGGCCTTCGAAGGTCGACATGCCGTAGAACGCCAGGGAAACCACCAGGAACCGCAGGATCGGGTCGGTGCGCAATTTATGCCAGGCGCCCGACAGGGTCATCATGCCGTTGATCATGCCGCCCCAGCTTGGCGCGAGCAGGATGATCGACATCGCCATGCCCAGGGACTGGGCCCAGTCCGGCAATGCGGTGTAGTGCAGGTGGTGCGGACCTGCCCAGATGTACAGGGTGATCAGGGCCCAGAAGTGCACGATGGACAGGCGATAGGAGTAGATCGGACGCTCGGCCTGTTTCGGCACGAAGTAGTACATCATCCCCAGGAAGCCGGTGGTGAGGAAGAAACCTACGGCGTTGTGGCCGTACCACCACTGGATCATTGCGTCCGTCGCACCGGCGTAGGCCGAGTAGGACTTGAAGAAGCTGACCGGCAAGGACGCATGGTTGACGATATGCAGCATCGCCGTCACCAGGATAAATGCCCCGTAGAACCAGTTGCCGACATAGATGTGCTTGGTCTTGCGCTTGACGATGGTGCCGAAGAACACCACTGCGTAGGTCACCCAGACAATCGCCAGCAAAATGGCGATCGGCCATTCCAGCTCGGCGTATTCCTTGGTGGTGGTGTAGCCCAGCGGCAGGGTGACGATCGCGCCCACGATGACCGCTTGCCAACCCCAGAAGGTAAAGGCCGCCAGTGCATCGGAAATCAGTCGCGTTTGGCAGGTTCGCTGCACGACGTAGTAAGAAGTGGCAAACAGTGCACATCCACCGAAGGCGAAAATCACCAGGTTGGTGTGCAACGGGCGCAGGCGTCCAAATGTCGTCCATGGCAGGCCAAAATTCAACTCTGGCCAAACCAGTTGCGAGGCAATGAAAACGCCGAGCCCCATGCCAAGGATCCCCCAGACCACCGTCATGATGGCGAACTGGCGGACTACCTTATAGTTATAAGCAGTCGGACTGATTGCTGTGCTCATTCTAAGGTTCCACGGTTTAGTTTTTTTATAGGGTAAAAATCGGTCGCAAGTATGGAGAAAGCAAGATTCCATTGCAACGCAAGGTGACCTGCGTCAATGCGTTCCAAACCAGATTCTGCGCCCTTTCCATGTTTGGCGTAAGGACAAAATTCAGGGTTAAAAGCTGACGACTTGGACAGGATTTTAAACGGGTCGAAGGTACTTGTAACTGAGTGTGTGTAAACAAGCAGCTCGGGTGACGAATGGCCAGTGGCACGACAGCCGGTAGGTACCAGCCTTTGCGCCTGTCATCGAGCAGAAATGTTTCAACCCATCGAGTGCAAGTCGGCCGTCGACCGGCCAATGCCAGTCCACTGTGCAAACAAGCGTAGACCCGAATGGCAGGAGGGGAAAGTCAGCGATCGGAAGGGTGCGACAATGGGTCGCAAAAAAGCCGCGCCTGAATCAGGCGCGGCTTTTGGGTGGTGCAGGATTACTCGGGTTGGCTGTCAGGCGTTGCGCCATCAGCATTGTGGGACAGGCTGTAAACATAGGCGGCCAGCAGGTGCACCTTGTCATTGCCTTGCAGTACTTCCTGCGCAGGCATCTGGCCCTGGCGGCCGTGGCGAATGGTCTGCTGCAACTGCGCCAGGCTGGTGCCGTAGATAAAGCCACCTGGCTGCGTCAGGTTCGGCGCGCCCATGGCTTCCACGCCATGGCCTTCCGGCCCGTGGCAGGCGACACAGGTGGTGCTGAATGCCACTTGGCCCGCGGCGACATCCGCGGTGCTGTCCGCCGGCAGCGGCAGGCCTGCCAATTCATGGCGCACATAGGCTGCGACGTTCTTCACACCGTCCTCACCCAGCACTTCACCCCAGGCCGGCATCGCGGCATGACGGCCATTCATGATGGTCATCTTGATTGCATCCGCCGAACCGCCCCAGCGCCAGATGTTGTCTGCAAGGTTCGGGAAGCCGTAGGCGCCCTTGGCGTCCGAGCCATGGCACACCGCGCAGTTGGAGGCGAACAGGCGGCCGCCCATTTTCAGCGCCTGTGGGTCCTTGGCGACTTCTTCCACCGGCATGGCCGCGAATTTGGCGAAGATCGGCCCGAATTTGGCGTCGGCCTTGGCCATCTCCTTGTCCCATTCCTTGGTCTGGGTCCAGCCATCTTCATAGCCCGGCAATACGCCTTTCCAGTTGCCCAGGCCCGGGTAGAGGATCAGGTAGCCGACGGCAAACACCAGGGTGCCGGCGAACAGCATGAACCACCATTGCGGCAGCGGGTTGTCGTACTCCTCGATCCCGTCGAAGGCGTGGCCCATGGTCTGGTCCACGCTGCCCTTGGTCTCGCCCTTGCGGGTGCCGATCAACAGCCAGGTCAGGCCGATCAGGCTGCCGAGGGTCAGTACACAGATCCATGTACTCCAGAAGGTAGTCATGGCCGGTTGCTCCTTGTTGCAGGCTCTTCTTGAGCGTCGGGGGTTGGCGGTAGCGGTTCATCGGCAAACGGCAGCAGGCAGGCTTCGGCGAACTCTGCGTTGCGCCGGGAGTTGAACACCCACAGCGACAGGCCGATGAAGGCGATGGCCACGACCAGCGTGCCAAGGCCGCGGATGGTTCCAGCATCGAATTCAAATCCCATGGCTCACCTCTTGCTCTTGATGGCAGTGCCGAGCACTTGCAGGTACGAAACCAGCGCGTCCATCTCGGTCTTGCCCTTGAGGGAGGCCACGGCCCCGGCGATGTCGTCGTCGGTGTACGGCACGCCGAGGGTGCGCATCACCTTGAGCTTGGTCTCGGTGTGGCTGCTGTCGACCGGGGCGGTGACCAGCCATGGGTACGCCGGCATCTTCGATTCCGGTACCACGTTGCGCGGGTTGTACAAGTGCGCGCGGTGCCAGTCGTCCGAGTAGCGCGCGCCGACGCGGGCCAGGTCCGGCCCGGTACGCTTGGAGCCCCACAGGAACGGGTGATCCCACACGCTTTCACCGGCCACCGAGTAGTGGCCATAACGCTCGGTTTCGGCGCGGAACGGGCGGATCATCTGCGAATGGCACTGTACGCAGCCTTCGCGGATATAGATGTCGCGACCTTCCAGTTGCAGCGCGGTGTAGGGCTTCATGCCTTCCACCGGCTTGTTGGTCACATCCTGGAAGAACAGCGGCACAATCTGGGTCAGGCCGCCGATACTCACGGCGAGCACCATCAGCAGCATCAGCAGGCCGACGTTCTTTTCAATGGTTTCGTGTTTCATCATCGACTCCTCAGGCCATCTGCGCCGCAGCGGCGACTTCGGCGGGTTGTGCCGAACGCACGGTGCGCCAAGTGTTGTAAGCCATCAGGAACATGCCGCTGAGGAAGATCGCCCCGCCCACCAGTCGCACGATGAAGCCTGGGTGGCTGGCCACCAGGGTTTCGACGAAGGAGTAGGTCAAGGTGCCGTCTTCGTTGACTGCACGCCACATCAGGCCCTGGGCGATGCCGTTGACCCACATCGAGGCGATGTAGAGCACGGTGCCGATGGTGGCCAGCCAGAAGTGCGCGTTGATCAGGCCGAGGCTGTACATCTGCTCGCGACCGAAGATTTTCGGGATCATGTGATACAGCGCGCCGATGGAGATCATCGCTACCCAACCCAGCGCCCCGGCGTGTACGTGGCCGATGGTCCAGTCGGTGTAGTGGGAGAGGGCATTGACCGTCTTGATCGCCATCATCGGCCCTTCGAAGGTCGACATGCCGTAGAAGGCCAGGGAAACCACCAGGAATCGCAGGATCGGGTCGCTGCGCAACTTATGCCAGGCGCCCGACAGGGTCATCATCCCGTTGATCATCCCGCCCCAACTCGGTGCCAGCAGTACCAGCGACATCACCATGCCCAGGGACTGTGCCCAGTCCGGCAGCGCGGTGTAGTGCAAGTGGTGCGGGCCGGCCCAGATGTACAGGGTGATCAGGGCCCAGAAGTGCACGATGGACAGGCGATAGGAATACACCGGACGTTCGGCCTGTTTCGGCACGAAGTAGTACATCATCCCGAGGAAGCCGGCGGTGAGGAAAAAGCCTACCGCGTTATGCCCGTACCACCACTGCACCATGGCATCCGTCGCACCGCCGTACAGCGAGTAGGACTTGGTCAGGCTGACCGGGATTTCCAGGTTGTTGACGATATGCAGGATGGCCACAGTGATGATGAACGCACCGAAGAACCAGTTACCGACGTAGATATGCTTGGTGTTGCGCTTCATCACCGTGCCGAAGAACACGATGGCATAGGCCACCCAGACGATGGTGATCAGGATGTCGATCGGCCATTCCAGCTCGGCGTATTCCTTGGAGCTGGTGTAGCCCAGCGGCAAGGTGATCGCGGCCAGCACAATCACCAGCTGCCAGCCCCAGAAGCAGAACTGCGCGATCTTTGGCGCGAACAATTGGGTCTGGCAGGTGCGTTGCACCGAGTAGAAGGAGCTGGCAAACAGCGCGCAACCGCCAAAGGCAAAGATCACCGCGTTGGTGTGCAGCGGGCGCAAGCGGCCGAAACTGGTCCAGGGCAAATTGAAGTTGAGTTCGGGCCATACCAACTGGGCAGCGAGAAAAACCCCGAGCCCCATGCCGACGATGCCCCACACCACCGTCATAATGGCGAATTGGCGGACCACCTTGTAGTTATAGGCGGTACTTAAAGTAGTGTTCATGGTTCCCCATCCACGGTTCAACCCAAGCAAATGCGGCACTTGGGCTGGAGTTATAGGCAGACTAAAAAGCGAGGCAAGCATGGGCAAAGAGCACAAGGCCAGTATTGACGGGGATCAATGGGCGCAGTGTGTGCGGGAACGCGGCTGGTTGTGGAATGCCGCGACAGGGTCTATCGCGCGTACGCCCGCGACGCTGATCCTGGCCCACGGCGCGGGCGCGCCGATGGACTCGGGCTTCATGAGCGACATGGCTGCACGCCTTGCCGGGCATGGCGTGAACGTGTTGCGCTTCGAGTTTCCGTACATGGCCCAGCGCCGTGTGGATGGCGGTAAACGTCCGCCGAACCCGGCGCCGAAGCTGCTGGAATGCTGGCGTGAGGTGTATGCCGAGGTGCGACGTCATGTCGCTGGGAAACTGGCGGTGGGCGGCAAGTCGATGGGCGGGCGGATGGCCAGTCTATTGGCGGATGAATTGGGCTCGGACGCGCTGGTGTGCCTGGGTTATCCGTTCTATGCGGTGGGCAAACCGGAGAAACCCCGGACCGAGCATCTGGCCGGACTGAAGACGCCGACGTTGATTGTGCAGGGCGAGCGGGATGCGTTGGGCAATCGGGCGGCGGTGGAAGGGTATGTGTTGTCGCCGAGCATCGAGGTGATGTGGCTGGTGGCGGGGGATCATGATTTGAAGCCGTTGAAGGCTTCGGGGTTTAGTCATGAGCAGCATCTGGAGGCTGCGGCGGTGAAGGTGGCCGGGTTTCTCGGCGCCTGATAGGGCCCTTTCGCGAGCAAGCCCGCTCCCACATTTGAAATGCATTCCAAATGTGGGAGCGGGCTTGCTCGCGAAAGCGGTTTACCGGTTAAAGCGTTCTACCAGCGAATACTGAGTATTGGCGGTATGCGTCAGCTCTTCACTCAACTGCGCCGAATTCAACGCCTGTTCCGACGTCTGGTCCGCCAGCAGCGCAATGGTGCTGATGTTACGGCTGATCTCTTCCGCCACCGAGCTCTGCTCTTCGGTCGCCGCCGCAATCTGCGCCGTCATATCAGTGATGTGCGCCACCGCCTCGCTGATCCCGATCAGCGCCTGATCCGCTTCCATCACCCGTGCCACACCTTCTTCCGCCTGGCGATGCCCGGCGTCCATGGTTTGTACGGCCGCGCTGGCGGTCTGTTGCAGCTTGGCGATCAGCGCATGAATCTGCCCGGTGGACTCGCTGGTGCGCTGGGCCAGTTGCCGCACTTCGTCGGCCACCACCGCAAAGCCGCGACCCATCTCCCCGGCACGGGCCGCTTCGATGGCCGCGTTCAGCGCCAGCAGGTTGGTCTGGTCGGCGATGCCTTTGATCACATCCACCACGCCACCGATTTCGTCACTGTCCTTGGCCAGTTGGGTCACGGTCACGCCGGTCTCGCCCACGGCCACCGACAGGCGCTGAATCGCCTCGCGGGTTTCGCCGGCGATATCACGGCCACGCCCGGTCAGGCGATTGGCTTCCTGGGTGGCATCGGCGGTGCGTTGCACATGGCTGGCGACTTCCTGAGTCGTCGCGGCCATCTGGTTGACCGCGGTGGCCACCTGTTCGGTTTCCACGCGCTGGCGTTCAAGACCGCTGGAGCTGTTATGCGCCAGGGTATTGGACTGCGCCGCCTGGGAGTTGAGGTGTTCAGCCGTGTCCTGCAAACGGGTAAGGCACGTCTTCAGGCGCGCCTCCTGGCTGAGGATCGACATTTCCAGGCGCGCCTGGGCGCCGCGGCTGTCGGTGTACATCTGCGCGATCAGCGGGTCTGAGGTGGTCTGTTCGGCCAGGCGCAGCAAGCGCTTGAGCCCGCGTTGTTGCCAGCTCAGGCCCAACAGGCCCAGCGGTACCGACAGCGCCGCTGCCAGGGCAAAGCCCCAGTGGGAATTGAGCCACACGCCAATCAGGAAGCTCAACTGGCTGACCAGGATAAACGGCAGCCAGTCCTGCAACACCGGCAGCCACTTGTCGCGGCGCGGGATGGCCGGCTTGCCCTGGTTGATGCGCTGGTAAAGCGCTTCGGCACGGCGGATCTGCTCGGCGGTGGGCTTGACCCGCACCGACTCGTAGCCGATCACCTGGTTGCCGTCGAAGACCGGTGTCACATAGGCGTTGACCCAATAGTGATCACCGCTCTTGCAGCGGTTCTTGACGATGCCCATCCATGGCAAGCCTTGTTTGAGCGTGGACCACATGTGTGCGAACACTGCCGCCGGCACATCCGGATGACGAACCAGGTTGTGCGGGGCACGCAGCAGTTCGTCATGGGAAAACCCACTGATCTCGACGAAGGCGTCGTTGCAGTAGGTGATCACGCCTTTGGCATCCGTGGTGGAGATCAACCGTTGCTGAGCGGGGAAGGTACGTTCGCGCTGGGTAACGGGTTGGTTATTACGCATGATTGTTCAATCCGCAAGGCTTTGACAGGTTGTCGACCGTCGCGGGGTTTTATTTAACTTATTTTTTGCAACAATCGGCGCAGCCTCAGCCCGCCAGCATCGGATAGGTAAACAACCCGAAATGCAGCAGGTTCAGCCCGAAGTGCGTAACGATCGCCGCGCCCAATCCGCCAAAGCGATACGCCAGGCCGTAGCCCAGGCCTGCGATGGTCGCCAGCAGGGTCCACTGCCAGCCTGCGCCCAGGTGTACCAGGCCGAACAACAGGGCGGCCAACAGCAATGCGAGGTTTTCACCATAGGGCAATTGCTTGAACCGTCGGCTCAGGCCGCCCTGGATATAACCGCGGAACAGCGCTTCCTCCACCAGGGTCACCAGCAGCAGGTTATTCAACACCCACAGCCAGGCCTGCTCCGGCCACTTCGGGGCCCAACTGATGACGCCCAGCAACGCAGCGCCGCCCAGGGCGGCAATCGCCGTCAGTGTCAACGCCAGGGCGGTGGCGTAGATCGACAGGCGCAGGGACCGGCGCGCAACAATCCACGGGCAGGCCAGCAGCAGCCAGAAGCCAATCAGCGGTTTGTCCTGGTTCAGGTACATCGAGAAAGGCACGGCGTCGTCCGTAAAGCGCTGCGGGGCGATCCCGCGACCGTTGTAGAACCCCGGCAGCCAATGCATCGCCAGCCCCAGCGCCAGCACGATAAACAGCCCGTGGCCCAGATAGCGTACCCACGGGTTTCGCTGTTGCCGCACGGCAAACCCGGCCAACAGCAGCATGGCGACGGAAAGCGCCGCCATCAACCCCAATTGCCCGTAGCTCAAGGCAAGTACATAGCCGATGGAAAGAAGCGCCAGGTACAGCCATGGCAATGCAAGCATGGGGAATCCTTGTGACAGTCAAAATCTGAGGGCGGCAGTATACCGAGCGTCACCGACGGTAAAAATGAAAACACCGCCAGGGAAGGCGGTGTTTTGGGTAGCGCGTGTCAGTTACGAGGCAATCAACTGCCGCAACACGTAGTGCAGGATCCCGCCGGCCTTGAAGTACTCGACCTCATTGAGGGTGTCGATGCGGCACAGCACTTCGACCTTCTCGCTGCTGCCATCCTCACGGGTGATCACCAGCGTCAGGTTCATGCGTGGCTCGATCTCGGCGTTGGTCAGCCCGAGGATGTCGATCTTCTCCTTGCCGGTCAGCTTGAGTGCCTTGCGGTTCTGGTCCAGCTTGAACTGCAGGGGCAGCACGCCCATGCCCACCAGGTTGGAACGGTGAATCCGCTCGAAACTCTCGGCGATCACCGCCTTGACCCCCAGCAGGTTGGTGCCCTTGGCCGCCCAGTCACGGCTTGAGCCGGTGCCGTATTCCTGGCCGGCGATCACCACCAGCGGGGTGCCCGAGGCCTGGTACTTCATGGCCGCGTCGTAGATCGGCATTTTCTCGCCGGTAGGGATGTAGATCGTATTGCCGCCTTCCTCGCCGCCGAGCATTTCGTTGCGGATGCGGATGTTGGCGAAGGTGCCGCGCATCATCACTTCATGGTTGCCGCGACGCGAGCCGTAGGAGTTGAAGTCCCGCGGTTCGACGCCTTGCTCGCGCAGGTATTTGCCGGCCGGGCTGTCGGTCTTGATGTTGCCGGCAGGGGAGATGTGGTCGGTGGTCACCGAGTCCCCCAGCAATGCCAGCACGTTGGCGCCCTTGACGTCTTCGATCACCGGCAGCGGGCCGCCGATGTCGTCGAAGAACGGTGGGTGCTGGATGTAGGTGGAGTCCTTCTGCCACACGTAGGTTGCAGCCTGCGGCACTTCAATGGCCTGCCACTGTTCATCACCGGCAAACACCTCGGCGTATTCCTTGTGGAACATCCCGGTGCTGACTTGTGCAACGGCGTCGGCGATTTCCTTGCTGCTGGGCCAGATGTCCCGCAGGTACACCGGTTTTCCGTCAGAGCCGGTGCCCAGTGGTTCGCTGCTGATGTCCATGCGCACGGTGCCGGCCAGGGCATAGGCCACCACGAGGGGCGGGGAGGCCAGCCAGTTGGTTTTCACCAGGGGGTGCACCCGGCCTTCGAAGTTACGGTTGCCCGAGAGCACCGAGGCCACGGCCAGGTCGGCTTTCTGGATGGCTTTTTCGATCGGCTCGGGCAGCGGCCCGGAGTTGCCGATACAGGTGGTGCAGCCATAACCCACCAGGTCGAAGCCCAGCTTGTCGAGGTAGTGGGTCAAGCCTGCCGCTTTGTAGTAATCAGTCACGACTTTGGAGCCCGGCGCCAGGGAGGTTTTCACCCAGGGCTTGCTCTTCAGTCCTTTCTCCACGGCCTTTTTCGCCACCAGGCCCGCCGCCATCATCACGCTGGGGTTGGAGGTGTTGGTGCAGGAGGTAATCGCCGCGATCACCACCGCGCCGTTTTTCAGGCGATAGGTCTGGCCTTCGAAGTCGTAGTCGGCTTCACCGATCAGGTCGGCGTTGCCCACCGCAACACCGCCGCCGCCTTCGCTCTCCAGGCGGCCCTCTTCCTTGTTGGTGGGTTTGAATTGCAGGTCGAGGAAATCGCTGAAGGCCTGGCCGACGTTAGGCAGTGAGACACGGTCTTGCGGACGTTTAGGCCCGGCCAGGCTGGCTTCGACGCTGGCCATGTCCAGCGCCAGGCTGTCGGTAAAGATCGGCTCCTGACCTGCATTGCGCCACAGGCCCTGGGCCTTGGTGTAGGCCTCCACCAGTTTGACGGTTTCTGCAGGACGGCCCGACAGGCGCAGGTAGTCCAGAGTCACGTCGTCCACCGGGAAGAAGCCGCAAGTGGCGCCGTATTCCGGGGCCATGTTGGCGATGGTGGCGCGGTCTGCCAGGGGCAGGTCAGCCAGGCCATCACCATAGAATTCGACGAATTTCCCGACCACGCCTTTTTTGCGCAACATCTGGGTGACGGTCAGCACCAGGTCGGTGGCGGTGATGCCTTCTTTCAGCTTGCCGGTGAGCTTGAAGCCGATCACTTCCGGGATCAGCATCGACACCGGCTGCCCGAGCATCGCGGCTTCTGCTTCGATCCCGCCCACGCCCCAGCCCAGTACGCCAAGGCCGTTGATCATGGTGGTGTGGGAGTCGGTGCCTACCAATGTGTCGGGGAAGGCGTAGGTGCGGCCGTCTTCATCCTTGGTCCACACGGTGCGGCCGAGGTATTCCAGGTTGACCTGGTGACAGATGCCGGTGCCCGGTGGCACTACGCTGAAGTTGTCGAAGGCGCTCTGGCCCCAGCGCAGGAAGGCGTAGCGTTCGCCGTTGCGCTGCATTTCGATGTCGACGTTTTCCTGGAAGGCGCCGGTGGTGGCGAACTTGTCGACCATCACCGAGTGGTCGATCACCAGGTCCACCGGTGACAGCGGGTTGATGCGTTGCGGGTCACCGCCGGCCTTGGCCACGGCGGCGCGCATGGCGGCCAGGTCGACCACGGCGGGCACGCCGGTAAAGTCTTGCATCAGCACACGGGCGGGGCGGTATTGGATCTCGCGGTCGGAGCGGCGCTCCTTGAGCCAGGCGGCAATGGCCTTGAGGTCGGCGCCGGTGACGGTCTTTTCGTCCTCCCAGCGCAGCAGGTTTTCCAGCAGCACCTTGAGGGACATCGGCAGCTTGTCCAGATCACCCAGGCTCTTGGCGGCTTCGGGCAGGCTGAAGTAGTGATAGGTCTTGTCGTCGATCTGTAAGGCTTTAAGGGTTCTCAGACTATCAAGGGATGACATTACATGACTCCTTATGGTCCGCACGGCTACGGACCTGACGGGACGAACAGAGCTTACAAATTAGCCCTGTTTTAAGTAGCTGGCTAATTACTGGACTCTATCAATAAGTCCAAGGTTCCGAACTCGGCTATCATGCGCGCGTTTTCATGACAGGCATTGCGCTATAGCAAGCCCGTGATCCAGGAGAGTTGATGAACACCCTTTTTATGCACTGCCGCCCGGGTTTTGAAGGCGAAGTCTGTTCCGAGATCGCGGAACACGCCGCACGCCTGAACGTTTCGGGCTATGCCAAGGCCAAGACCGGCAGCGCCTGCGCCGAATTTGTCTGCACCGAAGAAGACGGCGCCCAGCGCCTGATGCGCGGCCAACGCTTTGCCGAGCTGATCTTCCCGCGGCAGTGGGCGCGCGGGGTGTTCATCGACTTGCCGGAAACCGACCGTATCAGCGTGATCCTCGCGCACCTGCGGGATTTCCCGGTGTGCGGCAGCCTGTGGCTGGAAATGGTCGACACCAATGACGGCAAGGAGCTGTCGAACTTCTGCAAGAAATTCGAAGTTCACTTGCGCAAGGCGCTGATGGCCGCCGGCAAACTGGTGGAAGACGCCAGCAAGCCGCGCCTGCTGTTGACCTTCAAGAGCGGCCGCGAAGTGTTCATGGGCCTGGCCGAGTCAAACAACTCGGCCATGTGGCCGATGGGCATCCCGCGCCTCAAATTCCCGCGGGACGCGCCAAGCCGCTCGACCTTGAAGCTGGAAGAGGCCTGGCACCACTTTATCCCCCGTGATCAGTGGGACGAGCGCCTGCACAGCGACATGACCGGCGTCGACCTCGGCGCAGCGCCTGGCGGCTGGACCTGGCAACTGGTCAACCGCGGCATGCTGGTGACCGCCATCGACAACGGCCCGATGGCCGAAAGCCTGATGGACACCGGGCTGGTGCAGCACTTGATGGCCGACGGCTTCATCTACACCCCCAAGCAGCCGGTGGACTGGATGGTCTGCGACATCGTCGAGAAACCGGCGCGCAATGCGGCCCTGTTGGAAACCTGGATCGGCGAGGGACATTGCCGCGAAGCAGTGGTCAACCTGAAGTTGCCGATGAAGCAGCGTTATGCCGAAGTGAAGCGCCTGCTTGAACGCATCGCGGAAGGCTTCAAGGAACGTGGCATCCGGGTGGAGATCGGCTGCAAGCAGCTGTACCACGACCGTGAAGAAGTGACCTGCCATTTGCGCCGGTTGGATGTGAAGAAGCCAAAGGCCCGGTAAACGCTGCTCAATGTAGGAGCGAGCTTGCTCGCGAAAAAACCGAGGGCGCCGCTGGCTACCTGGCGCCCCGCGTTACCGTTAAAATGCCGGCCTGTTTAGGAGTAAACCATGAGCCTGACCCCTGATTTACCCGTCGATGCCGTCCTCGACGCCACCGGCCTCAACTGCCCGGAACCGGTGATGATGCTGCACCAGCACATCCGCGACCTGGCGCCCGGTGGCTTGCTCAAGGTGATCGCGACCGATCCGTCGACCCGTCGCGACATCCCCAAGTTCTGCGTGTTTCTCGACCATGAACTGGTGGACCAGCAGGAGCAGGCCGGTACGTACCTATACTGGATCCGCAAGAAATCGGCTTAAGCCCGGCGAATCCGCTTGCGTGCGCTGCGCACCAGGCGGATCACCAACATCGCCGCGGCACAGCTCAGGCCCACGATCAGCCCCTGCCACAAGCCGCTCGGGCCGCGGGCGTCGCCCAGCCACTCGGTCAGCCCCAGCGCGTAGCCCACCGGCAAGCCCACGCCCCAATACGCAAACAACGTCAGCACCATGGTCACCCGAGTATCCTGGTAACCACGTAGTGCGCCGGCGGCCGTGACCTGGATCGCGTCCGAGAACTGAAACAGCGCCGCAAACACAATCAGCATCGCCGCCACCTGGATCACCAGCGGGTCCTGGGTGTAGATGGTGGCGATCTGTTCGCGAAACAGCAGCATCAGGCTGCAGGACAGGCAGGCATACACCAACGCGGTGCCCATTCCGACACCTGCGGCAAAGCGCGCCTCACGGGGTTCGCCACGGCCCAGGGCCTGGCCCACGCGCACGGTGACCGCCATGCTCAGGGAATAGGGAATCATGAACACCAGCGAACTGAAGTTCAGCGCGATCTGGTGCCCGGCCACCACCGTGGCGCCGAGGCTGCCGATCAGCAGCGCGATCACCGCAAAAATGCTCGACTCGGCGAACACCGCGATCCCGATGGGCAAGCCAATGCTCAACACACGCTTGATCACCGACCATTGCGGCCAGTCAAAGCGCTTGAACAGCTCGCTGCTCTGATACACCGGCGCCCAGCGGGTCCAGGCGGCCAGGCCGAGCATCATCACCCACATCACGATCGCCGTGGCCCAGCCGCAACCGATGCCGCCCATGGCCGGCACGCCGAAGTGGCCGTAGATGAACACATAGTTCAACGGAATATTCAGCGCCAGCCCGCACAGGCCCATGACCATGCTCGGCCGCGTTCGGCCCAGCCCGTCGCTGAAGCAGCGCAGCACGTAATACAACGCAATGGCCGGCATGCCCGAAGCGATGCCGTGCAGGTAGCCCATGCACGGCTTGATCAGCTCGGGATCGACCTTCATCACATGCAGGATCGGTTCGGCACTGATCAGCAACAGCAGCGCGGTAATCCCCACCACCAGCGCCAGCCACATCGACTGGCGCACCAGCGGGCCGATTTCACCGTGGGTGCCGGCGCCGAAGCGTTGGGCGACTTTCGGCGTGGTGGCCAGCAGGGTGCCGGTCATCAGCAGGTACACCGGGATCCAGATGGAGTTGCCCAGGGCGACTGCCGCCAGGTCTCGGGAGCTGACACGCCCGGCCATCACGGCATCGACGAACCCCATGGCGGTGGTCGCCAGTTGCCCGATCATGATCGGCAGGGCCAGGGCCAGCAGATTGCGCACTTCAAGGCTGACGCGGGCGGGGCGGGAGAGGGCGGTGGTGGTTGTGGCAGTGTTCACGTACGGATGTCCGATAGGGGGAGCGCAGGACGGCGCATTCTACGCCTTGACGTGTTGGTCAGGAAAAAACCTGTGTTGTGGATTTGTAAACACATCCCCGCGCAAATGCAGCGTTTTGTGGCGAGGGCGCTTGCTGTGGTGAGGGAGCTTGCTGTGGCGAGGGAGCTTGCTCCCGCTGGGCTGCGCAGCAGCCCCAGAACGGGCAACCGATGTGTACCTGAAAAAATACGGTGCTGCATTTGGGAGCGCTGCGCACTCCAGCGGGAGCAAGCTCCCTCGCCACAAGGAAAACCGCTGTACACTGCTGATCCGTGAAAGGAGCCTGCCATGCTGATTGTTGCCGACGAAAATATCCCGCTGCTCGATGCATTCTTCGAAGGATTCGGCGAGATTCGCCGGGTTCCGGGCCGGTCCATTGACCGCGCGACGATCGAGCAGGCCGATGTGCTGCTGGTGCGTTCAGTGACCAACGTCAACCGGGCCTTGCTCGAAGGCACGCCGGTGCGGTTTGTCGGCACCTGCACCATCGGCACTGATCACCTCGACCTCGATTACTTCCAGCGCGCCGGCATCCAGTGGTCCAGCGCCCCCGGCTGCAATGCCCGTGGCGTGGTCGACTATGTACTGGGCAGCCTGCTGACCCTGGCCGAGATCGAAGGCGCCGACCTGGCCCAGCGCACCTACGGTGTGGTGGGTGCCGGTGAAGTCGGCGGGCGTCTGGTCAAGGTGCTCAAGGCGTTGGGCTGGAACGTGCTGGTGTGCGACCCGCCCCGGCAGATCGCCGAGGACGGTGATTACGTCAGCCTGGAGCAGATCGTCGAGCAGTGCGATGTGATCAGTCTGCACACGCCGCTGAACAAATCCGGCAACGGCTCCACCTGGCACTTGTTCGACCGCGAGCGCCTCAACCAGCTGAAGCCCGGTGCCTGGCTGATCAACGCCAGCCGCGGCCCGGTGGTGGACAACGCCGCCCTCAAGGAGGTGCTGCTGGAGCGCGAAGACCTGCAGGCCGTGCTGGATGTGTGGGAAGGCGAGCCGCAGGTGGACGTCGACCTGGCCGACCTGTGTGTGCTGGCCACCCCGCATATCGCCGGCTACAGCCTGGACGGCAAGCAGCGCGGCACGGCGCAGATCTATCAGGCGTTTTGCCGGCATCTTGGTCAGGACCCGACGATTCAATTGAGCGACTTGCTGCCGGAGCCGTGGCTGGCCGAAGTCAGCCTCAATGCCAATACCGATCCGGCCTGGGCCCTGGCGACCCTGTGCCGCAGCGTGTACGACCCGCGCCGTGATGACGCGGATTTCCGCCGCAGCCTGGTAGGCACAGTGGATGAGCAGCGCAAGGCCTTCGACCTATTGCGCAAGCACTACCCCGAGCGGCGTGAGATTGACGGCTTGAAAGTGCGGATCAACGGCGAGTCTGCCGCCTTGTCGAGCATCGTGGCAGCATTGGGCGCACAGGCAATCTGAAGGCACAAAAAACCCGGCCATCAAGGCCGGGTTTAAGAGAGCGTGGGCGAATCAGCCTCGCTTGGCAGGCTTGACCAATTTCTGTTCCAGTTCGGCGCACGCGCTCTGGATCATTTCTTCGGTGATTTGCACTTCGCGGCCCTGAGCGTCGATATACGAGCAAGGCAATTGCTGCGGTTGGCGGATCACTTGAATTTTGGCGTTGCTGCTGTTTTGCAAGGACATGGCCCGTCTCCTCATCAGGTTGTGTACCTACTTTAAAACCCCCGCGTGACCGCGTTGTTACAACTCCTTGCGCGGCCCGCAGATCGAATGCCCAGTCCAGCAGAAACCGATACAAATTTCCAGCCGGTCCTTAGACCGATAGCCTCTAGGGCCTAGGTTCGGTGAGCATAATTAACCTGACTCATTGTGATTCGCTCAAGTTCCCCCCATGTAGCTATGCAGGTTCCCGTCTCCAACCTTCAGGTGAAACCCTCCATGCTCTCAGCCCGTCAACGCCGCGCGATTCGCCTGGCCAGTCGCTTCGTCGCTCCCTACCGCTGGCAGGCCCTGGGCGCCTTGTTGGCGCTGATCGTCACCGCCGGCATTACCTTGTCCATGGGCCAGGGTATTCGCCTGCTGGTGGACCAGGGGTTCATGACCCAGTCGCCGCACCTGCTCAACCAATCCATCGGTCTGTTCATGATCCTGGTGCTGGGCCTGGCGGTGGGCACCTTTGCGCGGTTTTACCTGGTGTCGTGGATCGGCGAGCGGGTGGTGGCGGACATCCGGCGGCAGGTGTTCAACCACTTGATCTACCTGCATCCGGGCTTCTACGAAAACAATCGCAGCTCGGAAATCCAGTCCCGGCTGACCACCGACACCACCTTGCTGCAATCGGTGATCGGCTCCTCGCTGTCGCTATTCCTGCGCAACGCCTTGATGGTGATCGGCGGGATCGTGCTGCTGTTTGTCACCAACCCCAAGCTCACCAGCATCGTCGTGATAGCGCTGCCACTGGTGCTGGCGCCGATCCTGATCTTCGGCCGCCGGGTGCGCAGCCTGTCGCGCCAGAGCCAGGATCGCATCGCCGATGTCGGCAGCTATGTGTCCGAGACCCTCGGCCAGATCAAGACCGTGCAGGCCTACAACCACCAGGTCCAGGACGAACAGCGCTTCGCGCTGACGGTGGAAGAGGCGTTCACCACCGCCCGCAAACGCATCGTGCAGCGCGCCTGGCTGATTACCCTGGTGATCATGCTGGTGCTGGGCGCCGTGGGCGTGATGCTCTGGGTCGGCGGCATGGACGTGATCGGCGGGCGCATTTCCGGTGGTGAGCTGGCGGCGTTCGTGTTCTACAGCCTGATCGTCGGCAGTGCCGTCGGTACCTTGAGTGAAGTGTTGGGCGAGTTGCAGCGCGCCGCCGGTGCGGCGGAGCGGATTGGCGAATTGCTGCAGTCGAGCAATGAGATCAAGGCGCCCGAAGCCAACGTGATCAAGTTGCCGGAGCGGGTCAGCGGCCGCCTGGAAATCCAGGATTTGCGCTTCTCCTATCCGTCGCGCCCGGATCGTTTTGCTATCGACGGCTTGAGCCTGAGCATCAATGCAGGCGAAACCCTGGCCCTGGTCGGTCCGTCCGGTGCGGGTAAATCGACGATGTTCGATCTGTTGCTGCGTTTCTACGATCCCCAGCAAGGCCGCATCCTGCTTGAAGGCCACCCGCTGACCGAGCTGGATCCGCTGGACCTGCGCCGCTGTTTCGCCCTGGTGTCCCAGAGCCCGGCGCTGTTTTTCGGCAGCGTTGAGGAGAACATCCGCTACGGCAATCCGACGGCCACCTTTGCCCAGGTCGAGGAGGCGGCGCGCATCGCCCACGCTCACGACTTCATTTTGCAAATGCCCGACGGCTACCAGACCCACCTGGGCGACGGCGGCATGGGCCTCTCCGGCGGCCAGCGCCAACGCCTGGCCATCGCCCGGGCCTTGTTGGTGGATGCACCGATCCTGCTGCTGGACGAAGCCACCAGCGCGCTGGACGCCCAGAGCGAACACCTGATCCAGCAGGCGCTGCCGCAGTTGATGGAAGGGCGCACCACCCTGGTCATCGCCCACCGGCTGGCCACCGTGAAGAATGCCGACCGGATTGCCGTGATGGACCAGGGCAAGCTGGTGGCGGTGGGGACGCATCAGCAACTGATCGCCAGCAATCCGCTGTATGCACGGCTGGCGGCGTTGCAGTTCAGTGATGGTGAGTCGACCACCCACTGATTCACCGCCCACAAAAAATGCCCGCATCTCTCAATGCGGGCATTTTTTATGGGATAGCGTTACTTACTGATCATCAAAATACCGCTCATGCCAGTCCACCAGCGGCTGCGGTGCATTGAGCTTCTGCCCGTAGATCACCGAATAAGACAGCACGTTCTGCACATACTGGCGGGTTTCGTCGAACGGGATGCTTTCCACCCACACATCGAAACTCAGGTGATCGGCGCCGCGCAGCCATTGGCGTACACGGCCCGGGCCGGCGTTGTAGGCGGCGGTGGCGAGCACGCGGTTGCCGTTGAACTGGGCGTGGACCTGGCTCAGGTAGGCGGCGCCGAGCTGGATGTTCTTGTCCGGGTCGAGCACCTGCTGTTGCGAAGCCAGCGGGATGCTGAACTTGCGCGCAGTCTCCTTGGCGGTGCCGGGCATCAGTTGCATCAGGCCGGTGGCGCCGACGCCGGAGCGCGCGTCGTCCATGAAGGCGCTTTCCTGGCGGGTGATCGCAAATACCCAGCTGGAATGCACGCCGCGGACCTTGGCTTCGCGCACCAGGGTGTCGCGGTGGGCCATCGGGAAGCGGATGTCCAGGTCGTCCCAGTACTGCGCCTGGCTGATGGTGCGGATCGCCGGGAAGTACCACTTCATGTCGTAGGCCAACTTGGCCTGGGCGACCATTTCGTCGCGGTTGAAATGCCGGCTGACGTGGTACCACTCGCGGCGGCCATCAACGATCTGGCCACGGGCGTAGAACTCCAGGGCGCGGCGCACGCCCGGTGTGTTGCGTACCTTGTTCATCAGCGCCTGGCTCATCACCAGTGGCTTGTTGTTCAGTTGGTACGGGGACTGGGAGCGATCCGCCGCCAGGAAACCGTAAAAGTCTCGTTCCTTGGCCAGGCCCTTGTACATCACCAGGGCTTGCGGGTTCTTCGGCTCTGCCAGTTCCAGGCTGCGGGCCTGCCAGTAGCGCCAGCGGTTGGTGGTGGCCAGGTCCTGGGGCAGCTTGCGGGTCAACTGGTAGGCGTCTTCCCAGCGGGCCAGGCGCAACAGCAGGCGCAGGCGCCATTCGGAAACGGTGTTGTCCCGCAGTTCCGGATCGTATTTGGTCATCACGTCGAGGGCGCGCGGGTCGTAGCGACGCGCCAGGGTCAGGCCGATTTCCCGGGCGATCGACACTTTTTCGTCACGAGAGAAGTGCATGCTGCTGGCATAACCGTCGAGCAGGGCCATGGCCTTGTCCGGGTCCTGGCGTGCCAGGCGGCGCAGGCCCAGGCCTACGGCATCGGACATGGCTTCGTTGGCCGGCAGGAAGCGCGATGGGTCGCCGAGCATGTCGGGCTTCTGCGCCACGTCCACCATCAGGCGGCCCTGGGCGCCGAGGGTCGGCAGGGTCTTCACCAGGCTGTTGGCCAACGGATAGTTGCGGGCTTCGGCGGCCAGCTTGGCGCGGTCCCATATCTTCTGTTCGGTCAGTTGGCCGTCGGCGGCCCACTGGCCAAAGGTGGCATCACAGGCCGCAGGCTGGGATTTACCGGTCAGCCACAGCTTCTCGGTGGTTTTATAACCTTCGGCTTTTTGGTTGTGGGTCAGCTGGAATTGGCCATGGAGGCAGTCCAGTTCGACGAAATTGAGTTTGGCGTCGTAGTACTTTTCAAAGGTTTGCCAGTCGCCACGGTCGGCCAGCCAGCGCAACCAGCGCAGTTTCATCCAGTTGGCCTGGGGCAGGTCGCCGTTCTTGGCGAGGAATTGTTCGATCTCCTCGTTGCTGGCGGTTTTCAGTCGCGCCGTGAGCTCGTCGTAGGCGAGGTACGGCGTCAACGGGTAGTCGGCCAGGGCCTGGCTGTATTGGAAATACGGGCCGCTGTCGCCTTTGGCGAGGGCTCGTTTGGCTTCATCGTAATATTGACGTTGGGTGGTGAGGTCCACGGCCTGGGCGGATTGAACGGCGGTGGCAGAAAGAAGCAGACAAGATAAAAAGCTGAAAAGGCGACTGCGCATGAGACGTCCGTGCAGAGGAATCTGGACTAGTGCCGACGTCGCCGACACTGATTGCCCCTAGCTTAGCCTTTTGCCCGCAACCGGTGAAAGCTTTGCCGGTCGCTTCGTTCAAGTTCATCTGAAATGTCCAACAGAACGTGTCAGCGGCGAAAATGCCGGCCGCCTCGAGCCCTAAGTCAGGTAGAATGCGCGCCCAGTTTTTGGAGAAGCGTATGACCCTGCTCAAATTCAGCGATGTGTCCCTTGCTTTCGGCGCTATGCCGTTGTTGGACAAGGTGTCCTGGCAGATCGCCCGTGGTGAGCGGGTGTGCATCATCGGCCGCAACGGCACCGGCAAGTCCAGCATGATGAAGCTGGTAAAAGGCGACCAGAAGCCCGATGACGGCTCTGTCTGGCGCGCCCCGGGCCTCAAGATTGGCGAATTGCCGCAAGAATTGCCGGTGGCCGACGGACGGACAGTGTTCGACGTGGTTGCCGAAGGCCTCGACGGCGTGGGCGCACTGCTCGCCGAATACCATCACCTGGCGCAGAACTGCGTCACCGAAGCCGACCTGGACAAGCTGATGCACGTCCAGCAAGACCTCGAAGCCCGCGACGGCTGGCGCTTGCAGCAATTGGTCGACAGCACCCTGAGCCGCCTGCAACTGCCCGCCGACAAGACCCTCGCCGAATTGTCCGGCGGCTGGCGTCGCCGCGTCCTGCTGGCCCAGGCCCTGGTTTCCGAACCGGATCTGTTGCTGCTCGACGAACCGACCAACCACCTGGACATCGGCGCAATCGCCTGGCTTGAAGAAGCCCTCAAGGATTTCCAGGGCGCCGTGCTGTTCATCACGCACGACCGTTCCTTCCTGCAGAACCTGGCAACCCGCATCCTCGAACTGGATCGTGGCGGCCTGATCGACTGGAATGGCGACTACGCCAGCTTCCTTGTGCATAAAGAAGCTGCACTGTCCGCCGAAGAAACCGCCAATGCGCTGTTTGACAAAAAATTGGCCCAGGAAGAAGTCTGGATCCGCCAGGGCATCAAGGCCCGCCGCACCCGTAACGAAGGCCGCGTACGTGCCCTGAAAGCCCTGCGTGTCGAGCGCAGCGAGCGCCGTGAACGCACCGGCAAGGCCAATATCCAGCTGGACACCGCCGACAAGTCGGGCAAGCAAGTGATGGTGCTGGAAAACGTCAGCTTCCATCACCCGGACGGCCCGTTCCTGATCAAGGACTTCTCCATGGTCCTGCAGCGCGGCGACCGTATCGGCCTGCTCGGCGCCAACGGTACCGGCAAGACCACCTTGCTCAAGCTGATGCTCAACGGCCTGCAACCCACCAGCGGTACCGTGGAAGAGGGCACGCGCATCGACGTGGCCTACTTCGACCAGTTGCGCCACCAGTTGGACCTGGAAAAAACCGTGATCGACAACGTCGCCGAAGGTCGCGACTTTATCGACATCGACGGCCAGAGCCGCCACGTGCTGAGCTACCTGGGCGACTTCCTGTTCAGCCCGCAGCGTGCACGTACGCCGGTCAAGGCCTTGTCCGGTGGTGAGCGTGCGCGCCTGCTGCTGGCCAAGTTGTTCAGCAAGCCAGCCAACCTGCTGGTACTCGACGAACCGACCAACGACCTCGACGTGGAAACCCTGGAACTGCTGGAAGAGGTCCTGCTGACCTTCAACGGCACCGTGCTGATGGTCAGTCACGACCGGGCATTCCTCGATAACGTGGTCACCAGCACCCTGGTCTTCGAAGGTGAAGGCAAGGTGCGTGAATACGTCGGTGGTTACCAGGACTGGCTGCGCCAGGGCGGCTCGCCGCGCCTGCTGGGCGTGACCGAGAGCAAGTCCGGCAAGGCTGACTTGACCTCGGCCGTGGTTGCTCCAGTGGCTGCTGCTCCGGCACCAGCCCAGGAAGCACCTGCTGCGAAGAAGAAGCTCAGCTACAAGCTGCAACGTGAGCTGGAAGCACTGCCGGGTGATATCGACGCCAAGGAACAGCAGATTGCTGCCGTTGAAGCTGAAATGGCTGACGCGGGTTTCTACCTGCGTCCGGCTGCAGAAACCGCCAAGGTGATTGCATCCCTCGAGCAGCTTAACAGCGAGCTTGAAGCCCTGGTTGAACGCTGGGCCGAGCTGGATGCCTGAGTGATTCAAGCGCAATAAAAAACCCGGCGCTCATTTGTATGAGCGCCGGGTTTTTTGTATGAAACGCGGTTCAGATGTGGGAGCGGGCTTGCTCGCGAATGCGGTGTGTCAGTCCATATATTTGTCGACTGATCCACCGCTTTCGCGAGCAAGCCCGCTCCCACACAAGCCCGCTCCCACATTGGATTGCCGTTGGTCTTACGAGCTCTTGACCAGTTTCACGGCCAGCACATCGCAAGGTGCGCCGTGCAGCACGTCATTGGCGGTGGAGCCCAGCAGCAAGGCCAGGCCGTGACGGCCGTGGCTGCCGACCACGATCAGGTCGCAACCTTGCTCCTTGGCCAGGTGGTGGATTTCCTGGCGCGGCTGGCCGTAGGTCAGGTGGCTCTGGTCTTTTTTCAGGGCAGGGTATTTGTTGATCAGCCGGTCAAGGCGTTCCTTGGCCTGGTCGAACTGCTGCTGTTGCAGTTGGGAAAGGTCCATCGGCACATCGCCGCCAAAGGCCATGGCCATCGGTTCGACGATATGCACCAGGGACAGCTTCACCGAGTCGCCTGCAAGGCCTACGGCCCGCTTGATCACGGGGTCGCATTCTTCGGTCAGGTCCACGGCGACCAGAATATGTTCGTAGGGCATGAGGAGTCCTCCAAGGGAAAGCGATAAGTTCAGTATGGCTGGTTTCAAGCGGATGGGGTTGCGTCAGGTCAAATCCGCTCATCAAGAAATTCGGGAGTACACATATGACGGTCTGGATAGTGGTGTCAATCCTTGCGCTGGTTTTAAGCCCCCTGGCGTGGCTGCGTCCTTCGCGCCATTCGAGCGGGCGCATGGCTTTGCGCATGGAGGCGCGGCGCATTGGCCTGGCCATGCAACTGACGCCCCAGGAATGGCCGCACTGGCTCAAGCACGAGCCGCCAAGCCCGTGTGCCCAGTATCACCGGCCACGGCGTGGCACCACGCGGGTGACCTGGAGTTACTGGCAGTTGGAGCCGGGGGTTTGGGTCAATCAGTGGCAGGAAACCTGCGTCGATGAAAAGTTGTTGCCACATTTTGCGACGCTGCCTGCGAACGTCTACAAAGTCGAAGCCGACAAGCAAATGATCACCCTGTACTGGGGCGAGAAGGGCGAGTTGAGCGTGTTGCAGGACATTGACGCGGTGCTCAAGGCGCTGGCCTGAGATTCCTGCGGGCATTAAAAAGCCCGAAAGCATCATCGGGCTGGAGTTGGCCAGGCAGGCCGGTAATTCGTTTTACGTGCCGCTAGCCTAGCCGCATATTCGGTTCTGTACAGCCCTTTAAATCAAAATTCACATTATTGATTTCGCGAATGATTAAACATTGGCGGGGCGATGCCGGCTGCCCCGGGTTCTGAAATGACTGAAAAGTCGCATTTTTGCGGCCCTTTCGAGCGATTGACAATTCTTCGGATTTGGCTGAAGGTGACGTACCCAAATCAAACGGGCGTATGAATTGAGCGTTTGTCTTTCAGACCGTTCGTACAGAATCCCGACTATCGCGTTGGCGGGTGTGCCTGGCAAATTGGCGTTAGCATCGACGGTAACGTCAGTGCCTACGCTGAATCCTGCGTCCGACGTGTACTGTTCAGCTTCCATATCGTGGAGATCAGTTGATGATTTACGAAGGTAAAGCCATCACGGTTAAGGCTCTTGAAAGTGGCATCGTCGAATTGAAATTCGACCTCAAGGGTGAGTCCGTCAACAAGTTCAACCGTCTAACCCTGAATGAATTGCGTCAGGCCGTAGACACCATCAAAGCAGATGCTTCGGTCAAGGGCGTGATCGTCTCCAGCGGCAAGGACGTGTTCATCGTCGGCGCTGACATCACCGAATTCGTCGACAACTTCAAGCTGCCCGATGCCGAGCTTGTGGCTGGCAACCTCGAAGCCAACAAGATTTTCAGCGATTTCGAAGACCTCAACGTGCCGACCGTTGCCGCGATCAATGGCATCGCCCTGGGCGGCGGTCTGGAAATGTGCCTGGCCGCCGACTTCCGCGTGATGTCGGCCACCGCGAAAATCGGCCTGCCGGAAGTCAAGCTGGGCATCTACCCAGGCTTCGGCGGTACCGTGCGCCTGCCGCGCATCATCGGTGCCGACAATGCCATCGAGTGGATTGCCGCCGGCAAGGAAAACCGTGCTGAAGACGCGCTGAAAGTCGGCGCCGTGGATGCTGTGGTGGCTCCCGACAAGCTGGCAGAAGCCGCGCTGAACCTGATCAAGGGCGCCATCAGCGGCGAATTTGACTACAAGGCCAAGCGTCAGCCAAAGCTGGAAAAACTCAAGCTCAACGCCATCGAACAGATGATGTCGTTCGAAACCGCCAAGGGTTTCGTGGCTGGCCAGGCCGGCCCGAACTACCCGGCGCCGGTTGAAGCGATCAAGACCATCCAGAAGGCCGCGAACTTCGGTCGCGACAAAGCCCTGGAAGTCGAAGCCGCTGGTTTCGTCAAACTGGCCAAGACCTCTGCCGCGCAGAGCTTGATCGGTCTGTTCCTGAACGATCAGGAACTGAAGAAAAAGGCCAAGGCCTACGACGAAATCGCTCGCGACGTGAAACAGGCTGCCGTACTCGGCGCCGGTATCATGGGCGGCGGTATCGCCTATCAGTCGGCGTCCAAAGGCACGCCGATCCTGATGAAAGACATCAACGAGCACGGCATCGAGCAGGGTCTGGCAGAAGCCGCGAAGCTGCTGGTAGGCCGCGTTGATAAAGGCCGCATGACTGCAGCGAAAATGGCTGAAGTGCTTAACGGCATTCGTCCGACCCTGTCCTACGGTGATTTCGGCCACGTCGACCTGGTGGTCGAAGCGGTTGTCGAGAACCCGAAGGTCAAGCAGGCGGTACTGGCTGAAGTTGAAGCCCAGGTGAAAGAAGACACGATCCTGGCGTCCAACACCTCGACCATTTCCATCACCTTGCTGGCCAAGGCCCTCAAGCGTCCGGAAAACTTCGTCGGCATGCACTTCTTCAACCCGGTGCACATGATGCCGCTGGTGGAAGTGATCCGTGGCGAGAAGTCCAGCGAGCTGGCCGTTGCCACCACCGTTGCCTACGCCAAGAAAATGGGCAAGAACCCGATCGTCGTCAATGACTGCCCGGGCTTCCTGGTCAACCGCGTACTGTTTCCGTACTTCGGCGGTTTCGCCAAGCTGGTCAGCGCCGGTGTGGACTTCGTGCGCATCGACAAGGTCATGGAAAAATTCGGCTGGCCAATGGGCCCGGCGTACCTGATGGACGTGGTCGGCATCGACACCGGCCACCACGGTCGCGACGTAATGGCTGAAGGCTTCCCGGACCGCATGAAAGACGACCGCCGCTCGGCGATCGACGCGCTCTACGAAGCCAAGCGCCTGGGCCAGAAAAATGGCAAGGGCTTCTACGCCTACGAGACCGACAAGAAGGGCAAGCAGAAGAAAGTGGCCGACCCATCGGTTCACGAAGTACTCGCGCCGGTCATCTACGAACAGCGTGAAGTGTCCGACGAGGACATCGTCAACTGGATGATGATCGCCCTGTGCCTGGAAACCGTGCGCTGCCTGGAAGACGGCATCGTTGAAACCGCAGCCGAGGCCGACATGGGCCTGGTCTACGGTATTGGTTTCCCTCCATTCCGTGGTGGTGCGCTGCGTTACATCGATTCCATCGGTGTGGCCGAGTTCGTTGCCCTGGCTGATCAATACGCTGATCTGGGCCCGCTGTACCACCCGACTGCGAAGCTGCGCGAGATGGCCAAGAACGGCCAGAGCTTCTTCGGTTAAGTGCCCAGACGACTAGAGCGAGAATATTTATGAGCTTGAATCCAAGAGACGTCGTGATTGTCGACTTCGGTCGTACTCCGATGGGCCGCTCCAAGGGCGGCATGCACCGCAACACCCGTGCCGAAGACATGTCGGCGCACCTGATCAGCAAATTGCTGGAACGCAACGTCAAGGTCGACCCGAACGAAGTCGAAGACGTGATCTGGGGCTGCGTCAACCAGACCCTGGAGCAGGGCTGGAACATCGCCCGCATGGCTTCCCTGATGACGCAGATCCCGCACACCGCTGCCGGCCAGACCGTCAGCCGCCTGTGTGGCTCGTCCATGAGCGCGCTGCACACCGCTGCCCAAGCGATCATGACCGGTAACGGTGATGTGTTCGTGGTTGGCGGCGTGGAGCACATGGGCCACGTCAGCATGATGCACGGTGTGGATCCGAACCCGCACATGTCCCTGTACGCGGCGAAAGCCTCGGGCATGATGGGCCTCACCGCTGAAATGCTCGGCAAAATGCACGGCATTACCCGCGAAGCCCAGGATGCATTCGGCCTGCGTTCCCACCAGTTGGCCCACAAGGCAACCGTGGAAGGCAAGTTCAAGGATGAAATCATCCCGATGAACGGCTACGACGAGAACGGTTTCCTGAAACTGTTCGACTACGACGAAACCATTCGTCCGGACACCACCCTGGAAAGCCTGGCGGCCCTGAAGCCGGCCTTCAATCCAAAGGGCGGCACCGTGACAGCCGGTACTTCGTCGCAGATCACTGACGGTGCTTCGTGCATGATCGTGATGTCGGCCCAGCGTGCCCAGGACCTGGGTATCCAGCCGATGGCCGTGATTCGTTCGATGGCAGTCGCAGGTGTGGACCCGGCAATCATGGGCTATGGTCCAGTACCGGCCACACAAAAAGCATTGAAGCGCGCAGGCCTGACTATCTCCGACATCGACTTCTTCGAGCTCAACGAAGCTTTCGCCGCACAGGCCCTGCCAGTGCTGAAAGATTTGAAAGTGCTCGACAAGATGAACGAGAAGGTTAACCTGCACGGCGGCGCGATTGCCTTGGGTCACCCGTTTGGGTGTTCCGGCGCTCGTATCTCCGGCACGTTGCTTAACGTGATGAAGCAAAATGGCGGCAACCTTGGGGTTGCAACCATGTGCATTGGCCTCGGCCAAGGCATCTCCACCGTCTTCGAACGTATCTAAACGTTTCGTTGACGGAAGCCGGGGCCCAGTGCCCCGGTTTTTGTTTTTTGGAATTTTTTATATTTTTTTTAACAAATTTTGTAAGAGGGCCAGAGCATGAAAGTCGAACCAGGGCTCTACCAGCATTATAAAGGTCCGCAGTACCGCGTTTTTAATGTGGCGCGGCATTCCGAGACCGAAGAGGAAGTGGTGTTCTACCAAGCACTGTATGGCGATTACGGCTTTTGGGTGCGTCCCTTGAGCATGTTCCTTGAGACCGTCGAAGTTGACGGCGAACAGGTCCCGCGCTTTGCTTTGATGCAGGCCGAACCCAGCCTTTTTTCCGTGCAATAAAGGCAGGCCGCGCAGAATGCTGCGCTTGACCTCACCTTGTTGCCACTATATATAGCGTTGCCGCGTCAGGCGCCAACCGCCTTTCACTTCTCGAATTCAGGAATTTTCCGATCCATGGGCAAATCGCTGGTCATTGTGGAATCCCCGGCTAAGGCCAAGACCATCAACAAGTACTTGGGTAACGAGTACGTGGTGAAGTCGAGTATCGGCCATATCCGAGACCTGCCCACCAGCGGTTCGGCTAGCGCCAGCAAGGAGCCTGCCGCCAAGCGTGGCAAGGCGGCTGCGGGCGAAGGTCCGGTGCTCACGCCTAAAGAGAAAGCGCGCAAGCAGCTGGTCTCGCGCATGGGTGTCGATCCCGATCATGGCTGGAAAGCCAAGTACGAGATCCTCCCGGGCAAGGAAAAGGTCATCGAAGAGCTGCGCCGGCTCGCCAAGGATGCTGACACCATCTATCTCGCAACCGACTTGGACCGCGAAGGGGAGGCTATTGCCTGGCACCTGCGGGAAGCCATCGGGGGTGACGACAGCCGCTACAAGCGCGTGGTGTTCAACGAAATTACCAAGAAGGCGATCCAGGAAGCCTTCTCCAAGCCGGGCGAACTGGACATTGACCGCGTCAATGCCCAGCAGGCCCGTCGCTTCCTCGACCGCGTCGTGGGTTACATGGTCTCGCCGCTGCTGTGGGCGAAAATCGCTCGTGGCCTGTCCGCCGGCCGTGTGCAATCGGTTGCGGTAAAGCTGGTGGTGGAGCGTGAGCGCGAGATTCGTGCGTTCAACCCTGAAGAATATTGGGAAGTGCACGCTGACCTGGGCACTGCCAAGGGCAACAACGTACGCTTTGAAGTGGCCCGCGAGAAAGGCGAGGCCTTCAAGCCGCTCAACGAAGCCCAGGCCATGGCCGCGCTGGAGAAGCTCAAGGCTTCCAGCTACAGCATCGTCAAGCGTGAAGACAAGCCCACCAGCAGCAAGCCGTCGGCGCCGTTCATCACCTCCACCCTGCAACAGGCTGCGAGCAACCGCCTGGGCTTCGGGGTGAAGAAGACCATGATGATGGCCCAGCGCCTGTATGAAGCGGGCTACATCACGTATATGCGTACCGACTCCACCAACCTGTCGCAAGACGCGGTGGCGATGGCGCGCACTTATATTGAAAGCGAATTCGGCAAGAAGTACCTGCCGGAGAAGCCGAACGTCTACAGCAGCAAGGAAGGCGCACAAGAGGCTCACGAAGCGATTCGTCCCTCCGACGCCAACACCGAGCCAAGCAAGCTGAGCGGCATGGAGCGCGACGCTGAGCGCCTCTACGAGCTGATCTGGCGCCAGTTCCTGGCGTGCCAGATGCTGCCGGCGCAATACCTGTCGACGACTGTCAGCGTGGGTGCTGGTGACTTCGAGCTGCGTGCCAAGGGCCGTATCCTCAAGTTCGACGGTTACACCCGCGTGATGCCGCAAATCGCCAAGCCGGGCGACGACGATGTACTGCCTGACATGGCTCAGGGCGATGTGTTGAAGCTGATCAAGCTCGACCCGTCCCAGCACTTCACCAAGCCGCCGGCGCGTTATTCGGAAGCCAGCCTGGTCAAGGAGATGGAAAAGCGCGGTATCGGTCGTCCTTCGACCTATGCGGCGATCATCTCCACCATCCAGGACCGCGGCTACGTGGCCTTGCACAACCGTCGTTTCTACTCGGAAAAGATGGGCGACATCGTCACGGAGCGCCTGTCCGAGAGCTTCTCCAACCTGATGGACTACGGCTTCACCGCCGGCATGGAAGAGAACCTCGATGACGTGGCCCAGGGCGAACGCGACTGGAAAAACGTGCTCGACGAGTTCTACGGCGACTTCAAGAAGAAACTTGAAGTGGCTGAAAGCGCCGAGAACGGCATGCGGGCCAACCAGCCGGTGATGACGGACATTCCGTGCCTCACTTGCGGTCGCCCGATGCAGATTCGTACCGCCTCCACCGGTGTATTCCTCGGTTGCTCGGGTTACAGCCTGCCGCCGAAAGAGCGCTGCAAGGCCACCGTCAACCTGGTGCCGGGCGATGAAATCGCGGCCGATGACGAGGGTGAATCCGAGTCTCTGGTATTGCGTGGCAAGCACCGTTGCCCGATCTGCAGCACGGCAATGGATGCCTACCTGCTGGACGAGAAGCACAAGCTGCACATCTGCGGTAACAACCCGGATTGCAACGGCTACGAGATCGAAGAAGGCACTTACCGCATCAAGGGCTACGAAGGCCCGAGCCTGGAATGCGACAAGTGCGGCAGCGAGATGCAGCTCAAGACCGGCCGTTTCGGCAAGTTCTTCGGTTGCACCAACCCGACGTGCAAGAACACCCGCAAACTGCTGAAAAGCGGTGACGCGGCGCCGCCGAAGATGGACCCGGTGAAGATGCCTGAGCTCAAGTGCGAGAAGGTCAACGACACCTACATCCTGCGTGATGGTGCTTCGGGGCTGTTCCTGGCTGCCAGCCAGTTCCCGAAAAACCGTGAGACCCGTGCACCGCTGGTGATGGAGATCGTGCCCCACAAGGACGAGATCGATCCGAAGTACCACTTCCTCTGCGAAGCGCCGAAGAAGGACCCGGACGGTCGCCCGTCCGTAATCCGCTACAGCCGCAAGACCAAGGAGCAGTACGTGCAGACCGAAGTGGAAGGCAAGCCTACCGGCTGGAAAGCGTTCTACGACGGTGGCAAGTGGAAGGTCGAGGACAAGCGCCAGGGCGCTTGATACGATCAGCTACATGCACAAAGGCCGCCTTGATAGGCGGCCTTTTTTTGCGCTTGCAGTGGCCTTGGCTGATCCGTGACACTGTTCAGCCAGCATCACGCTTTATTCGTTGTGGAGACTGCCTTCATGGCCAACGAACTCTATACCCGTACCAACCAGAAAATTTACTTCGCGGGTTTGTCCCTGGAAGCCCTTGGCCGTGCCGAGGAAGGGAAGGAGATGAACGCTATCGCGCTGGTACAGGCCGGGCGTGAAGCCGCGCTGTTCCACCTCTATGGCGCCTTGCTTGGCTTGTGCCATGAGATCGCCGGGTTCTACCGTCTGCCGCAGGCCGGCTCGCCGCGTGCGGAAATGATCATCCACCGGGATGTGCTGGAGTCCATGGCCATCCCGGAGTTGGCCGAACTGGTGGAGATGGCGCAAAGCCCGGACAGTTGGCTGGCGCGCTTGCTGGTAGCCCACGCGGAGATGTTCCAACCTCCACGGGTGAAGCACACGCCCAAAGGCGATGTGACCCAGCCGCTGATCGTGGCCGTAAGCCTGGACGAAGAAGGACCCGAGCCGTTGAGCCGGGAAGAGCTGGAAAGCTGGCGGCAGGAGCTGAAGAAGTTGGCCATTCGGTTTCGGGATGGATTGAACGAGTGCTGAAGGCTTTTCGCTGACAACTACCGCTCTTGTGGCGAGGGAGCTTGCTCCCGCTGGGTTGCGAAGCAGCCCCAAGGCTTTTCAGGCCTGGCAGTGTCAGCTGTCGGAGGGCCGCGGCTCAGCCCAATGCGGGCAAGCCCGCTCGCCACAAGACTGATATAATGCCGGCCTTTCGTGGAGAACAGACTTTTATGCCAACGTCCTTTCTGGAAATTGTTGAGTTGCCCGACGGCCGAATCGAGCTGCGCCGGGCTGAGGACGAGGGTTCTCTGGTGATCTTGGATTTTTCCGAGGACGCAAAAGCGTTCCTGCAGGGCCAGCACGTGGAAGTGGCAAAAGCCATGTTGAGCGTAGGTGTGCAGATGGCGGGGCGCCTGGCTGAAGGCGAACCGGAAAAGGAAGACGGCCCGCGGATTCTTCACTGAATCCGTCTGTCGACTTTTTTACAGGCTTCAATTGTGCAGATCGGCTTCTCAATTCTGAAGAAGCCTCGCGTCATGGCGGATCCTGACAGCTGTCAGTTACCCGCGTATCGTTTTATCCCAACCGAATGTTCAAGCTTTGCGCATCACCTGTGCGGGCGGCGCTGATCAGTTGCTGCCTGGCCGCTGTGGTCAGCGGGTTCAGCCAGCTGACCACCGTATGGCTACGGCCCAGGCGCAAGGCTTCGCAGGTCAACTGCTGGGCGCTTTGAGCACCACGGGGTTGCAGCAACAGGATGCGTTCGCGGTTCAGGCCGGCATCCCGCAACCAGGCCTGGGTCAGGCTGGACGGCGGGGCGATCAGCGTCAGCCAGCGGGCGTCCTGTTCCTCGCTCAATTCGCGAAGGATCGGCGCCAACAGGCTCAGGCAGTTCCCGGCAGCACCGCGCAACGACAGTTCACTGAACGCCTCGGGTTCGGCGCTCCAGGGCGCTTCGACCACTTCCTTGAGGATGGGCGCAAGGGGCTGGGCCATAAAGGCCTCAAACAGCGACAGTTGAGTGTGTTGTGGGGTCTGTAGGAACTGCATGATGCCTCCGTTAGCGGCGAATAACGCCGACGCTCAAGCCTTCAATCACCAGGTCCTGATCCTTCAGGTTCACTTCAATCGGCGCGAATTCGGGGTTCTCGGCCAGGAGCCAGACCTTGCTGCCTTCGCGCTTGAAGCGTTTGACCGTCACTTCATCGCCGATACGGGCGACGACGATCTGGCCATTGCGAGCTTCACGTGTGGTGTGGACGGCCAGCAGGTCGCCGTCGAAAATGCCCACGTCCTTCATGCTCATGCCATGGACCCGCAACAGGTAGTCGGCACGGGGATGGAAGAAGGTCGGGTTGATGTTGCAGGATTCCTCGACGTGCTGTTGCGCCAGGATCGGCGCACCGGCTGCGACGCGGCCGATGATCGGCAGTGTCGACTCGTCGGCCTTGGCTTCGAAGCCAGGGATACGAATACCGCGGGAAGCACCCGGGGTCATCTCGATCGCGCCTTTGCGGGCGAGGGCCTTGAGGTGTTCTTCAGCGGCGTTGGGTGACTTGAATCCCAGTTCCAGCGCAATTTCCGCCCGGGTCGGCGGGTAGCCGTTGTCATCGAGGCAGCGCTTGATAAAAGCCAGAATCTCAGCTTGGCGTGGCGTCAGTTTTAGCATGTTGATCGCTCTGTCTTTTTATACAGTGACTGGGATTATATACAGTGGACTGCGCTTGGCAATCACCGTTTTCAGTCACTCCGCTGGACGGTCATTTATCACCTGTCCTACACACTGGAGACAGCGCTGCCTACAGACCTTGGCGAATGTGATTAAATGGCCATGAAATAGCTGACCGGCCAGCCGCAAACCGACCTGCAGGCTTGACAAGACATAGCTTGAAACGTATGTTTCAAACAAGTGTTTGTCAGGCGGAGTAGCCATGGCCCAGTCGGAAACCGTTGAACGCATTCTCGATGCTGCCGAGCAGTTGTTCGCGGAAAAAGGATTTGCTGAAACTTCATTGCGGCTGATTACCAGCAAGGCCGGGGTCAACCTGGCGGCAGTGAACTACCATTTCGGCTCCAAGAAGGCGCTGATCCAGGCCGTGTTCTCACGTTTCCTGGGGCCTTTCTGCATCAGCCTCGACCGTGAGCTGGAACGTCGCCAGGCCAAGCCTGAAAACAAGCCAAGCCTGGAAGACCTGCTGGAGATCCTCGTCGAACAAGCCCTGGTGGTTCAGCCACGCAGCGGCAACGACCTGTCGATCTTCATGCGCCTGTTGGGCCTGGCGTTCAGCCAGAGCCAGGGCCACCTGCGCCGCTATCTGGAAGACATGTACGGCAAGGTGTTCCGCCGCTATATGTTGCTGGTCAACGAAGCCGCCCCGCGTATCCCGCCAATCGAACTGTTCTGGCGCGTGCACTTCATGCTCGGTGCCGCGGCATTCAGCATGTCCGGGATCAAGGCACTGCGTGCGATTGCCGAGACCGACTTCGGCGTCAACACCTCCATCGAGCAGGTCATGCGCCTGATGGTGCCGTTTCTCGCCGCCGGCATGCGTGCCGAAACCGGCGTCACCGACCAGGCCATGGCCGCCGCCCAATTGCGCCCGCGCAGCAAGTCAGTACCGGTCCCGGCCAAGGTTTAACCCCTCCCGGGTGTGCGCGGCCGCTTGCATCCGCTAAGCTAGCCGCCCATGCCGATTTCAGCTATCTATCCACAGCCCGTTGCGCTCGCTGAGCGTCCGTCTCCAGATTCAATCCTGGCGATGCGATCTCGCGGGGGCTTCGGGCTGCGTGCGTTATTTAAGGAAGCTATATGACCCAAGCCCTGCAAGGCTCTTTGATGGTGGACGTTGCCGGCACCTGGCTGACGGCTGAGGATCGCCACTTGTTGCGTCAGCCCGAGGTGGGCGGCCTGATCATTTTTGCACGCAATATCGAGCATCCTCGGCAGGTGCGTGAATTGAGCGCGGCGATTCGCGCCGTGCGCCCGGACCTGTTGCTGGCGGTCGATCAGGAAGGCGGCCGAGTGCAACGCTTGCGTCAGGGGTTTGTGCGCCTGCCGGCGATGCGTGCCTTGGCCGACAACCCGAATGCGGAGCAACTGGCCGAGCAGTGCGGTTGGATCATGGCAACCGAAGTGCTGGCGGTTGGCCTGGACCTGAGCTTCGCCCCGGTGCTGGACCTCGATTACCAGCGCAGCGCCGTTGTGGGCACTCGCGCCTTCGAAGGCGACCCCGAGCGCGCCGCCGTGCTCGCGGGCGCCTTCATCCGTGGCATGAATAGCGCCGGTATGGCGGCCACCGGCAAGCACTTCCCCGGCCACGGCTGGGCCGAAGCCGATTCCCACGTCGCCATTCCCAACGACGAGCGCAGCCTGGAACAGATTCGCGCCAATGACCTGGTGCCTTTCGCGCGCCTGAGCAAGCAGTTGGCGGCCGTCATGCCGGCCCACGTGATTTATCCACAGGTCGACGCGCAACCAGCCGGCTTCTCCCGGCGCTGGTTGCAGGACATCCTGCGTGGCGAGTTGCAGTTCGACGGGGTGATCTTCAGTGACGACCTGTCGATGGCGGGGGCTCATGTGGTCGGTGATGCTGCCAGTCGTATCGAAGCGGCGTTGACTGCCGGTTGCGACATGGGCCTGGTGTGCAACGACCGCGCCGCCGCCGAGCTGGCCCTGAGTGCTGCCCAGCGCATGAAGGTCACGCCGTCGGCGCGTATCGCGCGGATGCGTGGCCAGGCGGTGGCGTCGACCGAGTACAAGCAGGATCCGCGTTGGTTGGCGGCGTTGGGTGCGCTGCGGGATGCTCAGTTGATCGACTGACAACTGCGGTGCGCCCTTCGCGAGCAAGCCCGCTCCCACATCCGACCGCATTCCTCCAGGGTATATGCGGTCAAATGTGGGAGCGGGCTTGCTCGCGAAGGCGATCTAACAGTCAGCGCTTTTCCTGCTTATGAGGCAACGGCGCAAACAACGCCTCGATATCCTCATTCCCCAACTTCCAATCTCGCGTCGTCCGCCCATCCAGAACGCCCGCCGCCAGGTCAGACTTTTCCTTCTGCAAATGCTGGATTTTCTCTTCCACGGTGCCCCGGGCAATCATCTTGTAGACGAATACCGGCTTCTCCTGGCCGATGCGGTACGCACGGTCGGTGGCCTGGTTTTCCGTGGCCGGGTTCCACCACGGGTCGTAGTGAATCACCGTGTCGGCTTCCGTCAGGTTAAGTCCGACGCCGCCTGCCTTCAGGCTGATCAGGAAGATCTGCAGCTTGCCGCTCTGGAAGTCTTTCACCGGCGTGCGCCGATCCCGCGTCTGACCGGTAAGAAGCGCATAAGCCACGCCGCGCTTCTTCAACTCGGCCTCGATCAGGCTCAGCATCGAAGTGAACTGGGAAAACAGCAGAATCCTGCGGCCTTCGGCAAACAGCTCTTCGAGCATCTCCATCAAGCTGTCGAGTTTGCCCGAGCTACTGCCCTTTGCCGGCAGGGTTGCATCATTGACCAGGCGTAAATCACAGCACACCTGGCGCAACTTGAGCAGCGCCTCCAGGATGATGATCTGGCTGCGCGCCACACCCTTGCGGGTAATCTCGTCGCGGACTTTCTTGTCCATCGCCAGGCGCATGGTTTCGTACACGTCGCGTTGGGCTTCGTTGAGGTCGACCCAGTGGATGATCTCGGTCTTGGGCGGCAGCTCGGTCGCCACCTGCTCCTTGGTGCGACGCAGCAGGAACGGCTTGACCCGACCATTAAGGTGCTGCAATCGCACATCGCTGCCGCGCTTTTCGATCGGTACGCGGTAATCGCGGTTGAAGCTCTTCACGTCCCCCAGCCAACCCGGCAGCAGGAAGTGGAACAGCGACCACAGCTCGCCCAAGTGGTTTTCCAGCGGTGTACCGCTGAGGCACAGGCGCTGGCGGGCGTTCAGCTCGCGGGCCGCCTGGGCGGCCTTGCTGTTGGGGTTCTTGATGTACTGCGCTTCGTCAAGGATCAGCACGTGCAAGGGCAGGGCGGCCAGTTGCTCGATGTCCTTGGGCAGCAGGGCGTAGGTGGTCAGCAGCAGGTCGTAGTCCTGCAACTGAGGGAAATGTTTCTTGCGCCCCGCGCCGTACAACGCCATGACTTTGAGCTGCGGCGTGAAGTGCGCCGCTTCGTCGAGCCAGTTCGGGATCAGGCTGGTGGGCATCACCACCATGCACGGGCGGTCCAGGCGTCCGGCGATTTTCTCGCTGAGAATATGCGCCAGGGTTTGCAGGGTTTTGCCCAGGCCCATGTCATCCGCGAGAATCCCGCCGACGTCGAGTTGGCGCAGCGACTGCATCCAGCTCAGGCCTTCCAGTTGATAAGGGCGCAACGTTGCGTTCAAGCCTTCCGGCGCTTCGCAGCTGAAATCCTTGATGTCCCGCAGGCGCTGGGCGAAGTTGCGGATCTTTTCGCCGCCTTCCCATTGCAGCGGCAGGTCTTCCAGCGGGTTCAGGCGAATCGCGTCGGCCTTGGCCAGGCGCAGCGCGGTGGTGCCGGGCTCTTGCAGGTAGAACTCGCCCAGGGTTGCCAGCACCGGTTTCAGCCGGCCATAAGGCAGCGCCACTTGCAGCGGGCCGTGGCCGTTGGGCAGGCCGGGAATGTTCACCAGGATCAGTTCGTCATCACGGCGCCGGGCGAGTTTTTCCGGGTTGAGGATCTCGGTGTGAGAGCGCATCAGGTTCAACAGGATCGGCAGAAGACTCAGGCGTTCGCCGTTGACGATGATCCCCAGCTCCAAGTCGAACCAGTCGCGCTCCGGCATCTCGTCGACGCTGGCGTACCAGTCGTCGACGGCGCTCAGGTCAAAACCGAAATCTTCGTCGATCTGTAGTTCCCAACCCTGGGCGCGCAGGTTCGGCGAGGCATTCAGGGTGAAGTTCAGCCACGCGCTGTCATTGACCATCTCGAACAGCTCGCCGGCGCTTTCCGGCAGGGCCTTGCTCTGGCGGGTGGCGATCTTGAAGCCCAGCAGGCGCAGCTGTTCGCGAAACTGCTGCTCCACCTCGGGGTGGCGCTTGATCCGCAGGCTCTGTTGTTCCTGGCGCACGATAATGTCGGCGTTCTTCTGGCCGCTGACGTAGTTGCCCAGATAGTTGAAGGACAACGCCGCGCGATGCTGGATATAACGCTGCATCTTGCCGTTGCGCGGTTCGAAGGCACTGAACTCGATACTCGCCAGCCACAGGCGCGGCACCGGTTGCACGTCTTCCATCACCACTTGCGGCAACACCACGCGGTTATCCAGCACCGCCTGGAGCTTCTCCAGCAACTCGGCATCCTGGGCCGCCGCCGGGTAGGCCAGGGTTTCCTGGACCTTGAGCAACACGGCGGCGATGTGTTTGCAGTTGGTGTGTACGGGGCAGGTGCAGCGGCTGTCCACCAGGATCAGCGTGCCCTTGGCGGATTCGCGCAGGGAGATGGTCTGGCGGTAGACATTGCCACCCGAGCCTTCGCAGCTGGCAATGATGGTGCTGTCGCCGGACTCGACGATACGCACGCGGTTTTCCAGGGCGTAGCGTCGGCCACGCTCAAGGCTTTGCTCTTTAAAGCGATTGGCCCACGAAGGGGCCAGGGGTTTGGTCAACGACGACGTCAGGGGCATGGTGCTGGATCAGTCCTGGACATCGGGCGGTGGAGCGCTGGGCGGCTTGGCGGTCAGCGAAGTGATCTTGATCAGCAGGGCGAGGTGGCCGCCGTCCAGGTAGTTGAGCTGGTTGTTCTTGGTGCGCACGTCTTGCTGGCTGAGGTGTTCGCTGGCGATGACGCTGCCGTTGGCGTCGAACTGGTTGACCCAGAAGTCTGCGTCGATATCGGTAAAGCGCCCAAGCTGCAGGTTCAGGGTACCTTCGATGGGGAACTGGCCGAACTGTTCCTGGCCATCGCTGATGGCCAGCTTCACCGGTTGCTCCCCGAGATTCTGTTCCCAGGACTTGTGCAGCAATACGGTGTAGTCGCTGCTGGCTTGCAGCTTCTCGACAATATTGCCCAATCGTGGCGGGCTCATTTTGTCAGTCCCCAGGCGTGGTGCGCCGGCGTCCCAGTTTTCCGGCGCCGCACGGCTGTTGATCACCGGCTCGGCGTTCTGGCGCACCAGGATCATCTCCACCAGGTACGGGCTGTCGGCGAACGCCGAAGGGGCAACGACCACCAACAACAAGCTCAAAATGCGGAACAGGCGCATTGGGGCGTCCTTCAAGCAGATTTCGGGATGAGGCGCTCAAACAGCGCCTCCAGTGTATTAAAGCGTTCTTCGGCGCGTTCCATCGGCACCATGAATTTGAACAGCGTAGCCCCTTCGAACTTGTAGCGATTGGGCTGGCCCTGAATCAGCTTGATCAGCACCAGTGGGTCCACCGGCGTCTGCGCTTCGAATTCGATACGCCCACCTTGCGGCCCGGCGTCGACCTTCTTGATGCCCAGTTGCTCGGCCTGCAGTTTGAGCAGGGTCAGGCGCACCAGGTTCTTGGTCGGCTCCGGCAACAGGCCGAAGCGATCGATCATCTCCACTTGAAGGTCCTTGAGACCTTCTTCGTCGGTGGCCGAGGCGATGCGCTTGTACAGGATCAGTCGCGCGTGCACATCCGGCAGGTAGTCTTCGGGGATCAGCGCCGGCAGGCGCAGGTTGATCTCCGGGCCGCCACCCAGCGGTTGGTCGAGGTTCGGTTGTTCGCCCTTGCGGATGGACTTCACCGCGCGCTCGAGCATTTCCATATACAGGGTGAAGCCGACGGCCTGGATCTGCCCGCTCTGGCCGTCGCCCAGCAGTTCGCCGGCGCCGCGGATTTCCAGGTCGTTGGTGGCCAGCACAAAGCCGGCGCCGAGGTCCTGGGTGTTGGCGATCGCTTCCAGGCGCTTCTCGGCGTCGGAAGTGATCTGCTGGCGCGGCGGCGTCAGCAGATAGGCATACGCCTGGTGGTGGCTGCGCCCGACCCGGCCGCGCAACTGATGCAGCTGCGCCAGGCCGAACTTGTCGGCGCGCTCGATGATGATGGTGTTGGCGCTCGGCACGTCGATGCCGGTCTCGATGATGGTCGAGGCGATCAGCACGTTGAAGCGCTTGTGATAGAAGTCGCTCATCACCTGTTCGAGTTCGCGCTCGCGCATCTGCCCGTGGCCGATGGCGATCCGTGCTTCCGGCACCAGTTCGGCGAGGTCGGCGGCGCATTTCTCGATGGTTTTTACATCGTTGTGCAGGTAGTACACCTGGCCGCCGCGCAGCAACTCGCGCAGCAGGGCCTCCTTGACCGTGCTTTTGTTCTGCTCCATGACGAAGGTGCGCACCGACAACCGGCGCGCCGGCGGCGTGGCGATGATCGACAGGTCGCGCATGCCCGACACCGCCATGTTCAGCGTGCGCGGAATCGGCGTGGCGGTGAGCGTCAGGATGTCGACTTCACTGCGCAGGGCCTTGAGCTGTTCTTTCTGGCGAACCCCGAAGCGGTGCTCTTCGTCGATGATCACCAGCCCGAGGTTCTTGATCTTCACGTCATCCGACAGCAGCTTGTGAGTGCCGATGACAATGTCGATCTTGCCTTCCGCCAGGTCGGCGATGGCCGCATTCACTTCCTTGGCCGATTTGAAGCGGCTCATCACCTCCACAGTCACCGGCCAGTCGGCAAAGCGGTCGCGAAAGCTGTTGTAGTGCTGCTGGGCGAGCAGGGTGGTGGGGACGAGGATCGCCACTTGGCGGCCACCGTGCACCGCAATAAACGCTGCGCGCATTGCCACTTCGGTCTTGCCGAAGCCCACGTCGCCGCACACCAGGCGGTCCATCGGCTTGGGCGCCAGCATGTCGGCGCGCACGGCGTCGATGGTGGTTTGCTGGTCCGGGGTTTCTTCGAAGGCGAAGCCGGCGCTGAAGGTGGCGTAGTCGGCTTTTGGGTCGGCAAACGCATAACCTTCGCGGGCGGCGCGGCGGGCATAGATGTCGAGCAACTCGGCGGCCACATCGCGTACCTGTTCGGCGGCCTTGCGCTTGGCTTTCTGCCAGGTCTCGGAGCCCAGGCGGTGCAACGGCGCGAGGGCGTCGTCGCTGCCGGTGTAGCGGGCGATCAGGTGCAGGTTGGCCACGGGCACATAAAGCTTGGCGCCCTCGGCGTATTCCATGGTGAGGAATTCGGCCACCTGGTTGTCGATCTCCAGGGTCTGCAGGCCCAGGTAACGGCCCACGCCGTGGTCGATATGCACCACCGGCGCGCCTTCGCGCAGCTCGGTGAGGTTCTTGATCACCGCATCGTTGTTGGCATCGGCGCGCTTTTCCCGGCGGCGGCGCTGCATCACCCGCTGACCGAACAGCGGGCTCTCGGCAATCAGTGCCAGGGCCGGGTCGTCCAGCAGCAGCCCTTCGTCCAGCGGTGCGATGGTGATCGCCAGGCGATCCTTGCTCGCGACAAAGTCCGGCCAGCTGTCGACGGTTTTCGGCCGCAGCTTCAGGCGTTCCAACAGCTCCAGCAGCACCTCGCGGCGCCCGGCGGACTCGGCGGTAAACAGCACGCGGCCGGGGAAGTCACCGAGGAAATTCGACAGTGCTTCCAGCGGCTGGTTGGCCTTGGCTTCAATCGCCAGGTTCGGCAGCGCTTGCGCCGGGAAGCGCTCGCGGCCGGCGCCTGCATCCACGTCCTGCTGGCTGGCGACTACCCGCGGCCAGTTTTTCAGGCGGGCGAAGCAGTCTTCCACCGGCAGGAACAGCTCGGCCGGTGGCAATAAAGGACGGGACGGGTCGACGCGGCGTTCTTCATAACGGTTGCGCACGTCATTCCAGAAATTCTCCGCTGCCTGTTCGATGCCTGGCAGCGAGAACACCTGGGTATCCTGGGGCAGGTAATCGAAGAGCGTGGAGGTTTCGTCGAAGAACAGCGGCAGGTAGTACTCGATACCGGCGGGGGTAATCCCGCTGCTCAAGTCCTGGAAGATCGGGCAGCGACGGAAATCCACGTCGAAGCGCTCGCGGAAACGTGCCTTGAAGCGCGTGACCGCGTCTTTTTGCAGCGGGAACTCCCGGGCCGGCAGCAGCTTGATCGACTGCACCTTGTCGATGGAGCGCTGGTTTTCCGGATCGAAGGTGCGCAGGGTTTCGATTTCGTCGTCGAACAGGTCGATCCGGTAGGGCAGTTTGCTGCCCATCGGGAACAGGTCGATCAACGCGCCACGCACGGCGAACTCACCGTGCTCGTACACCGTGTCGACGCAGCGATAGCCGCTGGCCTCAAGCCGGGTGCGCATTTGCTCCACATCGAGCTTCTGGCCGATATCCAGCACCAGGCTGCTGCCCAGCAGGAACTTGGTCGGTGCCAAGCGGTGCAGGGCCGTGGTGATCGGCACCACCAGCACGCCGTGGGCCAGTTCCGGCAAGCGGTACAGGCTGGCGATGCGCTGGGAAATGATGTCCTGGTGCGGCGAGAACAGATCGTAGGGCAGGGTTTCCCAGTCCGGGAAATGCAGTACCGGCAAATCGGGGGCGAAGAAACTCAGCTCCTGTTCCAGCCGCTCGGCACTTTGGCTGTCGGCGGTGAGCAGCAGGGTAAAGCGCTTGGCAGCGCTGGCAGCCTCGGCGATGGCCAGGCTCAGGGCGGCACCGGGCAGATTGCCCCAGTGCTGTTTACCTGCCGCGGCAGGGAGAAGCGGTAGACGCAGAACGGGCACGGAAGGTTGAGCTCCAAGCGTTGCGACAAAGTCGGTAATTGTAACGGCCCGGAGTGCCGCCTGTCAGTTGCTGACTGAGCCTATTACGGTTTGTAGGAAATGTAGTGGCTAAGACAAACAAAGGTGCCTTTTGACTCATTATGTAGTGCCGAAATCGGTGTATGTTTCGGAGGGTTACGGACACTTTGTCACATTGGTCCAACAGGGGGTGCGCTGGAAGCCGCGTATTTACTGGGCTGCAGAGGGGCGATATTTTTTTGCAAGGGGTTTTGTTGCGGGCCGCGCATTGCTCCGAGGGCGGTCGGGCGGCATAATGTAGCCCCTTTTTTCTGCCCCTACATGTGGAAGGTTCCCGTGACTCAGAAGCCCGACCAGTGTCTTGGTGAATGGATCGACCGTGAAGCACTCGCTGAAGCGATGATTCCGCTTATCGGTCAGCTATACCGCAATAACAACGTGGTGAGCTCGATCTATGGCCGCAGCCTGATCAACCAATCAGTCATCGCGATTCTCAAGGCTCATCGCTTTGCTCGCCATCGTTCTGCCGACGATAGCGAACTCTCCGTCCACGAAACATTCCCTCTGCTTAAAGCCATGAGCGAGCTCAAGCTCGGCGCGGCTTCGGTAGACCTGGGCAAGCTGGCCTATAAATTCCGCAAGGAAGGCGCTGGCCGCACCGCCGAGCAGTTCGTACGTGAAGAAATGGCCGACGTGGTTGGCCAGCAAAACGCCGCAGCCCGCAAAGGCACCGACGTTGTGCTGTACGGTTTCGGTCGTATCGGCCGCCTGCTGGCGCGCATCCTGATCGAAAAAACCGGTGGCGGCGACGGCCTGCGCCTGCGTGCCATCGTGGTGCGTAAAGGTGCTGAAAACGACCTGACCAAGCGCGCGAGCCTGCTGCGTCGTGACTCGGTCCACGGTCCGTTCAACGGCACCATCGTCATCGACGAAGAAAACAACACCATCACCGCCAACGGTAACCTGATCCAGGTGATCTACGCGAAGAACCCGTCTGAGGTGGATTACACCCAGTACGGCATCAAGGACGCACTGCTGGTGGACAACACCGGTGTGTGGCGTGACGCCGAGGGCCTGGGCCAGCACCTGGCGTGCCCGGGTATCGACCGCGTTGTCCTGACTGCGCCTGGCAAGGGCAAGCTGAAGAACATCGTGCACGGCATCAACCACGGTGAAATCACCGCTGACGACAAGATCGTGTCCGCCGCTTCCTGCACCACCAACGCCATCGTGCCGGTGCTGAAGGCTGTGAATGACAAGTTCGGCATCGTTAACGGTCACGTTGAAACGGTTCACTCGTACACCAACGACCAGAACCTGATCGACAACTTCCACAAGGGCGATCGCCGTGGCCGTAGCGCCGCGCTGAACATGGTGATCACCGAGACCGGTGCTGCCACCGCTGCTGCCAAGGCCCTGCCTGAGCTGGCCGGCAAGCTGACCGGTAACGCGATCCGTGTTCCGACGCCGAACGTGTCGATGGCCATTCTCAACCTGAACCTTGAGAAAGCCGCCACCCGTGAAGAGATGAACGAGTACCTGCGCTACATGGCGCTGCACTCCGATCTGCACAAGCAAATCGACTTCGTCAATTCGCAGGAAGTGGTTTCCACCGACTTCGTGGGCTCGCGCCACGCCGGTGTGGTGGACGCTGAAGCGACCATCACTCAAGACAACCGCGTTGTTCTGTACGTCTGGTACGACAACGAATTCGGTTACAGCTGCCAGGTGGTTCGTGTGATGGAAGACATGGCCGGGGTTAACCCGCCAGCATTCCCGCGCTAAGCATCAGCGGTAAATGAAAAAGCCCCGACTGGTTCGGGGCTTTTTTATGTCTGTTGTTTTTGTGTTGCTTGTACCGGCCTCATCGCAGGCAAGCCAGCTCCCACATTTTGATGTGTGAATACATTTCAAATGTGGGAGCGGGCTTGCTCGCGAAAGCGACCTATCAAGCGCCGCCGACTATCGAAGCCTGCGCGGTACGCAGTTCATGCCGGTTGCCCTTGAACAGGATCAATGTGGCGATCAAGCCCAGCACCGCCGCGCCGCTGAGCCAGATGCCCGGTGCGGCCTTGTTGTCCAGCACATGGATCAGGTAGGTACACGCCGCCGGAGTAAAGCCACCAAAGGTTGCCGTCGCCAGGCTGTAGGCCAGGGAGAAACCGGTGGTGCGCACTTCTACCGGCATGATTTCGGTCAGCGCTACAACCATCGCGCCGTTGTACGAGCCATACAGGAACGACAGCCAGAGCAGCACGATCAGCAGATGGCTGAAGCTCGGATTGGCCACCAGCCAGGACAGCGCTGGATAAGCGGTGAGGATCGCCAGAATAGTCGCCCCCAGCAGCAGGGGTTTACGCCCGATCTTGTCGGACACCGCGCCCATCACCGGCAGCCAGATGAAGTTCGAGATGCCCACGCACACAGTGACCAGCAGCGCGTCGAAGTCCGACAGGTGCAGTTCGGCCTTGCCGAAGGTCGGGGTGTAGGCGGTGATCAGGTAGAACGACACGGTGGTCATCACCACCAGCGCCATGCCGGCGATGACGATGCCGAAGTTCTGGCCGATCGAGCGGACGATTTCCTGCAGGGTAGGGCGGTGTTTGCGCGCCTGGAATTCCGGGGTTTCTTCCAGGGAGCGACGAATCACGAAGATCACCGGCACGATCAGGCAGCCGATCAGGAACGGCACGCGCCAGCCCCAGTCACCCATTTCTTCCGGGCTGAGCCAGTGGTTGAGGCCTACGCCCAGCAGGCCGGCGAATACCACCGCAGCTTGCTGGCTGGCGGACTGCCAACTGACGAAGAAGCCTTTACGGCCTGGAGTGGCGATTTCCGCCAGGTACACCGACACGCCGCCCAGTTCGACACCGGCGGAGAAGCCTTGCAGCAGGCGGCCGAACAGCACCAGCAACGGCGCCGCGACGCCCAGGGTGGCATACCCGGGAACGCAGGCAATCAGGATGGTACCGGCGGCCATCATCGCCAGGGTGATCACCAGGCCTTTTTTACGGCCGTGACGGTCGATGTAGGCACCGAGGAAAATCGCGCCCAGAGGACGCATCAGGAACCCGGCACCAAAGGTCGCCAGGGACAGCATCAGGGACGCGAACGCGCTGTCGGTGGGGAAAAATGTCTTGGCAATGGCCGTGGCGTAGAAGCCGTAGACCATGAAGTCGAACATCTCAAGGAAGTTACCGCTGACAACGCGAAAGATCGCCTTGCCCTTGCCCGTTGTAGTGGACATGTCATGCACTCATTTTGGCTATCTTATTAGTAATCCCTGGTCGCAACCGTCCTTGCTGTTGAAGCTCTGGCACGAGGCTGGCGCTGAACAGTTTTGTAACGATATGTGTATAAGCCACCACAGGCAACAAAAAACCGATAGCAAGCTGGCAAATTGCCGCAGGCCTCCGGGTGATGAAAATCCAATGTGGGAGCGGGCTTGTTCGCGAAAACGGTGTGTCAGTCAGCTTATGAGCCACTGACACACCGCATTCGCGAGCAAGCCCGCTCCCACAGGGTTTTTGCGATCAGTTGAGGAGGGTGCTACGCAGGCTGTCGGACAAGCCTTTTGGTGCCAGCCAGATGCCGAGATAAGCCTTGGCCAGTTCGTCATTGCGACTGCTGAACACCACCGTGCCGTTGATTTCCAGGTTCAGGCCGCGCTGAGGCTGGAAGTCCAGCGCATAACGGTCGCCGCTGCGGATGTTGCGGAAGCTTTTGTGCAATTGATCCAGTTCAGGCTTCAGGCGGGCGAGGGTGGCGGGTGTTTGCTGACGTTCGAGGGTGGCAGTGGCGGCCTTGATCACATCGTTGCGGTCGATATCGCGAAAGTAATACAGCTCCAGGCGCAGGTCTTTTTGCTGATCCAGGGCTTGTTTGGCGCTCAGGTCAGCCGGGGCGAACAATGCCGCCGCATAGACGTCTGCCCACAGGTAGGTCAGGACGGCCTGGTTTTTCAGCACCAGTTGATGAGATTGCGCCGGAAAATCAGCTTGTTTGAGGCGATCAGCCTCATTCGCCAGAACCGGGACCGAAAACATCAGCAATAAACAAATGACGACATGCTTCATAATGGCCAGTCCTGAAAAGGTGCTTGCCTACAGGTTAATTCAATAACGAGCGCCGTGTAGTAAAGGCAAAACTGGCCTACGACGCGACCAAGGGTTAATGTGCGCGACGTTGAGCGTTCTATAGACTGTGCCCCGGCTCACACACTTGAGCCACATTGATCCTTCATGACCGCTGGCCGCGGCATGATTTAGCCAGGCGTCCAACCGTGCGCCCTGGCCTGTTCTGAGGAGTACGCATGGCTGTCTACAACTACGACGTGGTGGTACTGGGTTCCGGCCCAGCTGGAGAAGGTGCGGCGATGAACGCCGCCAAAGCAGGGCGCAAGGTGGCGATGGTCGATAGCCGTCGCCAGGTCGGCGGTAACTGCACCCACCTGGGTACCATCCCGTCCAAGGCCTTGCGTCACTCGGTGCGCCAGATCATGCAGTTCAACACCAACCCGATGTTCCGGGCCATTGGTGAGCCGCGCTGGTTTTCGTTCCCGGACGTGCTCAAGAGCGCTGAAAAAGTCATTTCCAAACAGGTTGCCTCGCGTACCGGCTTCTATGCCCGTAACCGCGTCGACCTGTTCTTCGGCACCGGCAGCTTCGCCGACGAGCAAACCGTCGAAGTGGTCTGCGCCAACGGCGTGGTCGAGAAGCTGGTAGCCAAGCACATCATCATCGCCACCGGCTCGCGTCCGTATCGCCCGGCGGATATCGATTTCCACCACCCGCGTATCTACGATAGCGACACCATCCTCAGCCTGGGCCACACCCCGCGCAAACTGATCATCTACGGCGCCGGCGTGATCGGCTGTGAATACGCCTCGATCTTCAGCGGCCTGGGTGTATTGGTCGAGCTGGTGGATAACCGCGACCAGTTGCTGAGCTTCCTCGACTCGGAAATTTCCCAGGCGTTGAGTTACCACTTCAGCAACAACAACATCACCGTGCGCCACAACGAAGAGTACGAGCGGGTCGAAGGCCTGGACAACGGTGTGATCCTGCACCTGAAATCCGGCAAGAAGATCAAGGCCGACGCCTTGCTGTGGTGCAACGGCCGTACCGGCAACACCGACAAGCTGGGCATGGAAAACATCGGGGTCAAGGTCAACAGCCGTGGCCAGATCGAAGTCGACGAGAACTACCGCACCTGCGTACCGAACATCTACGGTGCCGGTGACGTGATCGGCTGGCCAAGCCTGGCCAGTGCCGCCCATGACCAGGGCCGCTCGGCCGCTGGCAGCATTGTCGACAACGGCAGCTGGCGCTACGTCAACGACGTGCCGACCGGGATCTACACGATTCCCGAGATCAGCTCGATCGGCAAGAACGAGCACGAACTGACCAAGGCCAAGGTGCCTTATGAAGTCGGCAAGGCGTTCTTCAAGAGCATGGCGCGTGCGCAGATCGCCGGTGAGCCCCAGGGCATGCTGAAGATCCTGTTCCACCGCGAGACTCTGGAAGTGCTGGGCGTGCATTGCTTCGGCTATCAGGCGTCGGAGATCGTGCACATCGGCCAGGCGATCATGAACCAGCCGGGTGAGCTGAATACCCTCAAGTATTTCGTCAACACCACGTTCAACTACCCGACCATGGCTGAAGCCTATCGGGTAGCGGCCTACGACGGCCTCAACCGGCTTTTTTGAGTGGCTCCGGCCGGTGGCCTGAGCCGGCCGGGGAGACCGATTTCAGTAATTCCCGAGGGTGGCAGTGGCCAAACCGGGAAAGTCTGTAATCAGGCTATCTACGCCGAAGTCGGCGAGCCTGCGCATCAGCGCGGGTTCGTTGACGGTCCACACGGACACGTGCAAACCCTGGCGCTGGGCTTTTTCCAGACGCTCAGGGGTGCACAACGTCCAGTTCAACGCCAGAATCTCACAGCCATAGTTGGCCGCGACCTTCAACGGGTCGAGCCAGGCGTATTCGGCTACCAGCCCGCGGGACAGGTCCGGGGTGAGGTCCAGCGCCGCTTTCAACACTTCCCGCGAGCTTGAGGTCACGGTGACCTTGTCCATCAGCCCGAAACGCTGAGCCATTTCACGGATCGCCAGCACGGTGGTTGCCGCGCGGGTGCGCGATGCGCTTTTGACTTCCAGTTGCCAGTGGTCAAAGTCGCACTGTTCGAACAGCTCTTCCAGGCGCGGGATCGGGCAAGGGTTGACCCAGCCCGGGCCGCCTTTGCGCGCGTCCATCTTGACCAGGTCGGCGGCTGAGTACTCGACGACCTTGCCGCGCCGGTCGGTGGTGCGCTTGAGCGTCGGGTCGTGGATGACCATCAGCTCGCCGTCCATGGACAGGTGCAAATCCAGTTCGCAGCGGCGCACGCCGTGCTTGAGGCATTCCTGGAAGCTGGTCAGGGTGTTTTCCGGTGCTTCGCCTTTGGCACCGCGGTGGCCATAAATCAGGGTCACAGTTGCTCCTTTACGCCAGGGTTCCTGGCTGGATGGATGACGCGACGCGCCATTCAATGATCGTATTCAGGTGTCGGATTCGTCGCTTTTTTCCCGCGCCAGGCGCCGTTCCTGGGCCTGTTTCTGCAGGATATAGCGTGCCAGCAACTGGCGTTGGGCATCGGTCATGGCTTCGAATTCCGTGCCGATTTCAAAGCCACCGGTCTTGGCATCGCAATGGGTAACCTTGGCTCGCAGCAACAGCCCGAGGGCTTGCGGCATCAGCACCAGCTTGACCGCCAGGTGGCTGTCGGGTTGGATCGCCGTGGGGTTCAGGAACTCGATGCCGCCTTCGGAGATGACCACGGGCTGCGGCGTACCGATCTCGCCCAGCAGGCTTTGCGCCATGATCTGGCTGAGCAAATCCATGCGTTTGTTCTGCACTTTGAGGAAGGCGGCCAGGGTGCGGTCCCGCTCGCCGATCTGGCGCAGCAAGTGCTGGGATTCAAATTCACTCAGGTGCAACTCGCTGAGGAGATTGAACAGCGGCGAATCATCCAGCAACACTTCCTTGCTCAGCGCTTCCGGGCCCGACAGTGGGGTAATTTCCAGTGCGATCATGTCCTCGATACGGTAGTATTCGCGGCGATCTTCTTCATCTAATGTCGACATGGCGAACCCAAGGCAGCGGTGATGGTCTGAGTGTAAAGCTGCTTACCTGACCCCGCCACAAGGACGTCTTCTTTTCCTCCGAACAAGCCCCGACATGTTCAGACCTCTCTTCGTATTTATTGGCACGCGTTATACCCGTGCAAAACGTCGCAATCATTTTGTGTCGTTCATTTCCCTGACCTCGATGATCGGGCTCGCCCTTGGCGTTGTCGTGATGATTGTGGTGCTGTCGGTGATGAACGGCTTCGATCATGAGATGCGCACCCGCGTGCTGGGCATGGTGCCCCACGCGACCATCGAGTCGGGTGAGCCCATCAGCGACTGGCAAAGCCTGGCCGCGAAGGTCAAGCAGAACCCCAAAGTGCTGGCGGTTGCGCCCTTCACCCAGATGCAGGGCCTGTTGACCAACGACGGCAAGGTGCAGAAAGTCCTGCTCAATGCCATCGACCCGGCGCAGGAACGCAATGTCTCGATCATCGATAACTTCATGCAGCAGGGCAAACTGGACGACTTGTCGCCCGGCAGCTTTGGCATCGCTATCGGTGACAAGGCTGCGGCCAAGCTCGGCGTGGGCATCGGCGACAAGCTGACCTTCGTCGCGCCGGAAGTCACCGTGACCCCGGCCGGCATGTTTCCGCGTATGAAGCGCTTTACCGTGGTCGGCATCTTCCATGTCGGCGCCGGTGAGATCGACGGCTACCTGGGCCTCACCAACCTGACCGACCTGGCCCGCCTGCATCGCTGGAAGCCGGATCAAGTGCAGGGCCTGCGCCTCAAGTTCAACGACCTGTTCGACGCGCCGCGCACCTCGTGGGAAATCGCCCAGCACCTGGGTGAAAACCAGTACTACGCCCGCGACTGGACACGCACCCACGGCAACCTGTACCAGGCCATCCGCATGGAAAAAGCCATGATCGGCCTGCTGTTGCTGCTGATCGTCGCCGTCGCCGCCTTCAACATCATTTCCACCCTGGTAATGGTGGTGAATGACAAGAAGGGCGATATCGCCATCCTGCGCACCCTTGGCGCCACGCCGGGGCAGATCATGGCGATCTTCATGGTCCAGGGCACGGTGATCGGCGTGGTCGGCACCTTGATCGGCACCGCGGTGGGGATTCTCGCCGCGCTGAACGTCAGTGCCGCCATCGCCGGACTGGAAGTGTTGATCGGCCACAAATTCTTGAACTCCGACGTCTACTTCATCGACTACTTGCCGTCCCAGGTGCAGAGCCAGGACGTGTTGATGGTCGGCGGCGCCGCGTTGGTCCTGAGTTTCCTTGCCACCCTGTATCCAGCCTGGCGCGCGGCACGTACCCAGCCGGCGCAGGCTTTACGTTATGAGTGAATCGGGCATGAGTGAAAAAGCAATCCTGAGCTGCCGCAACCTGGGCAAATCCTACGAGGAAGGCCCGGAGTCCGTGGTGGTGCTGTCCAACCTGCAGCTGGAACTGCACCCGGGCGAACGCGTGGCGATCGTCGGCAGTTCCGGTTCCGGTAAAAGTACCTTGCTCAACCTGTTGGGCGGCCTTGATACGCCGTCCCAGGGCAGCGTCTGGCTGGCCGGCGAAGAGTTGTCGGCCCTGGGCGAGAAGGCCCGTGGCCAGTTGCGCAACCGTTCGCTGGGTTTTGTGTACCAGTTCCACCACTTGCTGCCCGAGTTCACCGCCCTGGAAAACGTCTGCATGCCGCTGTTGATCGGCAAGACCGCGATCCCGGAAGCACGCCAGCGTGCCCAGGCGTTGCTGGAGCGCGTCGGCCTGGGCCATCGCCTGGAGCACAAGCCGGCTGAATTGTCCGGCGGCGAGCGCCAGCGTGTGGCGATTGCCCGTGCCCTGGTCAACAACCCGGGCCTGGTGATGCTCGACGAGCCGACCGGCAACCTCGACTCCCACACCGCCCAGGGCATCAAGGACTTGATGCTGGAGTTGAGCACCCAGATGCGCACCGCGTTCCTGGTGGTGACCCATGACATGAGCATGGCCCGCCAGATGGACCGTGTGCTGCACCTGCAGGAAGGTCATCTGGTCGCCATCTGACCTGTTTCAAGCCCGGCGCCCGGCGCCGGGTTTTCTATTTTTTCAACGGTGCCCGCGAATGTTCAGACCGTTATCGATTTTCATCGGCACGCGCTATACCCGTGCCAAGCGCCGCAACCGTTTTGTTTCGTTTATCTCGATGACCTCGATGATCGGCCTCGCCCTGGGCGTGCTGGCGATGATCGTGGTGTTGTCGGTAATGAACGGTTTCCAGCGGGAAATGAGTTCACGCATCCTTGGCATGGTGCCCCACGCGACCATCGTTGGCGTGAAGCCGATCAGCGACTGGAAGCCGGTGGCGGATGCCGCGATGAAGAATCCGGAAGTCACGGCTGCGGTACCGTTCACGCAGATGGACGGCATGCTTTCCTACAAAGGTGCGATGCAGCCGATCGAGATCAGTGGTGTTGATCCGGCCCAGGAAGGCAAGGTGTCGATTGTGGCCCAGCATATCGTCCAGGGTCATCTTGAAGACCTTAAACCGGGCGAGTTCGGTGTGGTCATCGGTGAGATCACCGCCCGGCGTTTCCGCCTGAACGTCGGCGACAAGCTGACCCTGATCGTGCCGGAAATCAGCAGTGCGCCCGGTGGCATCACCCCGCGTATGCAGCGTTTGAACGTGGTGGGTGTGTTCAAGGTGGGCGCGGAGCTGGATGGCTCCATGGCCCTGATCCACATGGCCGACGCCGCCGAGATACAGCATTGGGAGCCGAACCAGGTGCAAAGCGTGCGCCTGGCGGTGAAAGACTTGTATGCCGCACCCAAGGTCTCGGCGGATATCGCCGCCAGCCTCGGCGCCGACTACAAGGCCGACGACTGGACCCACACCCAGGGCAGCCTGTTCAGCGCGATGAAGATGGAAAAAACCATGATCGGCCTGCTGTTGCTGATGATCGTCGCGGTGGCGGCGTTCAACATCATCGCGACCTTGATCATGGTGGTGAACGACAAGGGCGCCGACATTGCGATCCTGCGCACCATCGGCGCCACGCCACGGCAGATCATGGCGATCTTCATGGTGCAGGGGACGGTGATCGGGATCGTCGGTACCTTGATCGGTGGCATCCTCGGCGTGATTGCGGCGCTGAACGTCAGTGAACTGGTGGGTTGGCTGGAACGGGTGACCGGGCAGCATATCTTCAGTTCGGACGTGTATTTCGTCAGCAACCTGCCTTCGCAGTTGCAGGGTGGGGATGTGTTGCTGATTTGCTCGGCGGGGTTTGTGTTGAGCTTTTTGGCGACCATCTATCCGGCGTATCGGGCGGCGAAGATTGAGCCGGCGCATGCCCTCAGGTATTCGTAATTCTTAAGACCGCCTTCGCGAGCAAGCCCGCTCCCACATTTTGACCGCGTTCTTCCTGAATGCACTCGGTCAAAATGTGGGAGCGGGCTTGCTCGCGAAAGGGCCGCTACAGCTTGCATCAATACCCCTGCGGCAACTCCATCACAAACCTCGCCCATCCCGCCCCCGACTCACAGAAAATCCGCCCCCCATGGGCCCGCACAATCGACTGGGTAATCGCCAAACCCAGCCCCGCATGCTCGCTGCTCCCTTCATGACGCGCCGGATCTGCCCGGTAAAACCGGTCAAACAACCGTGGCAACAATGCCTCGGGAATGCCTTCCCCGGTGTTTTCCACACTCAGCGTCACGCCTTGCATCCCCTCGACAATCCGCACGCTGACTTCGCCACCCGGCGGGGTGAACCGCAACGCGTTATCCAGCAGGTTGGAAATCGCCCGGCGCAACATGCTGCGGTCACCTGAAGTGCTGGCGTTGCCTTCCCGAACCAGCCGCACCTGGACGTCCTCCGCCAGCGGTGCGAAAAACTCCAGCAATGCCTCCACCTCGTCCGCCAGCACCAGGGTTTCGCGCTTGGGCACCAGCAGCCCATGGTCCGCCTTGGCCAGGTACAGCATGTCGTTGACCAACTGCGCCATCCATTGCAGTTCTTCCAGGTTGCTGTGCAGGGCTTCGCGGTAGTCCTCCAGCGCCCGTGGATGCGTGAGGATGACTTGGGTCTGTGTCAGCAAATTCGACAGTGGCGTGCGCAGTTCATGGGCGATGTCGGCAGAAAATGCCGAAAGGCGCTGGAAGGCATCGTCCAGGCGCCCAAGCATCGCGTTGAAGGACTGGGCGAGTTCCGCCAGTTCGGCGGGCATTTGCTCCTGGGGCAGGCGTTGGGTCAGGGAGTGGGCAGACACGCCGCTGGCGACTTCGCTCATGCGCCGCAGTGGTCGCAACCCGCTGCGGGCGGCCCAGGCGCCGAGCAGGGCGGTGGCCAGAGCGGAAAGGCCGACGGTCAGCCAGATCAGATGCTGCATGCGTTGCAGGAAGTGTTGGTGATGGGTGATGTCGAGCATCAGCGTCAGGCGTGGCGAGTCAGCGTTTCCAGGAATCAGCGGCGCGTTGTACACGCGGTAATCGGTGCCGGCGTTCTGTACGCTTTGCAGGCCAGGCGCCTGGGGCAGGGTGATGCCGGGAGCGCCGTCGAACCAGCGCTGATCGCCGGCGGTGATGCGCAGGGCCAGGTCGGGCTGGCGATTGAGTTCTTCTCGCAGCGTTGTTTCTCGTAAGGCAAATCGTTCTGGCGTGTCGGCACCTTGCAATGTGCTGCGCAGCGCTATCAGCTTGCCGTCGAGCAACTGCTGGTCCAGCTCGATAAAGTGCGCCTCGCTGGCATGGTTGAACAGCACGCCGGCCAGCAGCGAAACCACGGCTGTGCAGCCGGCAAACAACAGCGCCAGGCGGCTGGCCAGGGAAATCCGTTTCATCAACTGAACCGCTCCTCAAGCACGTAGCCCATGCCGCGTACCGTATGGATCAGCTTGTTGGGAAAGTTGTCGTCGACCTTCAGGCGCAGGCGGCGGATCGCGACTTCGATGATGTTGGTATCGCTGTCGAAGTTCATGTCCCACACCTGGGAGGCAATCAGCGACTTGGGCAAGACTTCGCCCTGACGCCGCAGCAGCAGTTCCAGCAGGGAAAACTCCTTGGCCGTCAGGTCGATGCGCTGGCCGTCGCGCTCTACCCGGCGGCGGATCAGGTCCATGCGCAGGTCGGCCAGTTGCAGGCTGGTTTCCTGGGGGGGGCTGCTGCCACGGCGTAACAGGCTGCGCACCCGGGCCAGCAGTTCGGAGAAGGCGAAGGGCTTGACCAGGTAATCGTCGGCGCCCAGTTCCAGGCCATGCACCCGGTCTTCCACGGCGTCCCGCGCGGTGAGGAACAGCACCGGCATGTCGAGCCCGGCGTTGCGTACGGCCTGGAGAATCTGCCAGCCATCGCGGCCCGGCAGCATCACATCGAGGATCAACAGGTCGTAGTCACCGGTCAGCGCCAGGTGCTGGCCGCTGGTGCCGTCGGCCACCAGTTCGGTGTTGAACCCGGCCTCGGCCAGGCCCTGGCGCAGGTAGTGGCCGGTTTTCGGTTGGTCTTCGACGATCAGCAGTTTCATGGGCGGCTCATGGTTTTACGGGAACACAGACGTTATACCGCGCACATCCGGCAGCCGGCTCAAGCTGACAAAGTTGTAATCTGGCCGTCAGCTGGCTGGCAGCGGCGCGTTCGTAAAGTGTCCCACAGACTGATTCCGAACCTTTGGAGTGTGAGCATGTTTTTACGTAAATCCTGGTTGTTGGCGGGCTGCCTGATGGCGATGAGTCTTCCGGTGCTGGCATCCCCGGCTGAAACCTTCGCCTTCGGTGAGGCCGCGCCCGCCGCCAAGGCCACGCGCACCGTGGAAGTGGTACTGCAGGATATTTCCTTTTCGCCCAAGGCTATTGATGTAAAAGCCGGTGAGACGGTGCGCTTTGTGCTGATCAACAAAGGCCAGTTGCTTCATGAATTCAATCTTGGCGATGCCGCCATGCACGCAGCGCATCAGAAAGAGATGCTGCAGATGCAGGCCAGCGGCATGCTGACGGCGACCGGCATGGGCAAAATGGACCACGGTGCGATGGGGCATGGTGATATGGCAGGCATGAAACACGACGACCCCAACAGCGTGTTGGTAGAGCCAGGCAAGACCGCCGAGCTGACCTGGACCTTCACCAAGGCCACCGGCTTGGAGTTTGCCTGCAACATTCCGGGGCATTACCAGGCGGGCATGGTCGGCAAGCTGACCGTCAGCCAGTAAGCCATTGACGGGCAAAGGCGGGTAGAATGGCGGCGTTTATTTAGCCAGGTTTCCGCCATGCATCCCGCAGCCGAACATTCGCCGCTGGGCAAGTCCAGTGAATACATCTCCACCTACACCCCGTCGTTGCTGTTCCCGATTCCTCGCGCCGCCAAGTGGGCCGAGCTGGGCCTGAGTGCCGAGACCCTGCCGTATAAAGGCGTGGATTTCTGGAACTGCTTCGAACTGTCCTGGCTGCTGCCATCCGGCAAACCCGTGGTGGCCATCGGTGAATTCAGTATCCCGGCCGACTCGCCGAACATCATCGAGTCGAAGTCGTTCAAGTTGTACCTCAACTCGCTGAACCAAACCGCGTTTGCCGATGTGCAAAGCCTTGAAGCGACTTTGCGCACCGACCTGAGTGCCGCGGCCGGCAAGCCGGTTGGCGTGCGCATCCGCAGCCTGGGCGAGGTTGAAGCCGAAGGCGTGGTCGCGTTGCCGGGTGTGTGCATTGATGACCTGGACATTACCGTCAGCAACTACGAGCACCCGCGCCCGGAACTGTTGCGTTGCGACGATTCGCGCGTGGTGGAGGAGAGCGTCCACAGTCATCTGCTCAAGTCCAACTGCCCGGTGACCAGCCAGCCTGACTGGGGCAGTGTGGCGGTGGAGTACCGCGGCGCGGCGCTGGATCATGCCAGCCTGCTGGAATACCTGGTGAGCTTCCGCCAGCACTCGGACTTCCATGAACAGTGCGTGGAGCGGATCTTTCTCGACCTGCAGCGCTTGCTCAAGCCGGAGAAACTGACGGTGTATGCGCGCTATGTGCGGCGTGGCGGGCTGGATATCAACCCGTACCGCAGTACTGAAGAGCAGCAGTTCCAGAACCTGCGCCTGGCTCGACAGTAGCCTTCACCCAAAATAAATGTGGGAGCGGGCTTGCTCGCGAAAGCGGTGTATCAGCCAGCATATGTATCAGCTGACGGACCGCATTCGCGAGCAAGCCCGCTCCCACATTTGATAGGTGTCCGACTATTAGATCCCGATGTTACCCAGGGTCACCACAATATTGCGCAAGGTCCCGGCAATGCCCGGGTGCTCCAGTTCGAAGCGTTCTACGGCCAGGTTCACACCGTCGGCGATGCTTGGATCCTGAATGGCACCTTCCAGTGGCTCCTGAACTTCCAGTTCAGCAATCAAATCTCGCAGCTCTTCGCGCTGTTCGAGGGGCATTTCTGGATTCTGATCCAATTGCTCGCGCAAAATTTTGACCTGTTCTTGCAGTTGTTCGCGGGCAGGCATGGCGTTCTTCCTTTTATCGATAGGCACTGGCATAGACCGCGGCACGCCGGGAAAGGTCTATGGGCTGACCTGTAGATTAATCCACTGGCGCCGACTGTGCATGATCTCGATCAGGGCTTCTCGCCCTTAAGCTGGCGCAGACTGATGTCGGCCAGGCAGGTCTGCAGTTCGCCCAGGTGGTCAATCACCGAATGCACGCCCAGGCCATAGAGCGCGACAGTGGCTTTGGCGCGCTTATGCTCGCGTTCCTTCTCGGTGAGTGCTTGCCATTGCTGCGGCGAAAGCCCGCACAGTGAGCCACAGGACGCCAGGCCGATGGTCCACAGCCCGGCATTGAGCCCCGATTGCAGCAGGCGTGGCTCGCCGCTGACCAGGACGCAGCCTTCCAGGCGTTCGATATTCAGTTCCATCAGGGCCTGCCAGCAGGCGTGAGGCGCCGGCCAGCGGGTGGAGGAGGGCTTGGCAGCCTTGATCCAGCGGGGTAGCCCGGCGGCCAGCGGTGTGGAAACCGACGCCGGCAACTCGTCCAGCCATGCACAAGGGACGCGCTGTTCTTCGAGGCTGCGCAGGATCTTCAGAGCGCCGACAGTGGCATGGGTATCGCTGGAAGGCGCGGAATCGGCGCGGGCCTGGGAACCAAAGTCCACCAGGCAGCCACTAAGCCCGAACAGTACGGCCGTCAAGGACGGGGTGCTGGCACTAACAATCTCGGCGTGTGGCATTTCGACGTCCCTGAAATAGCAGTGACGCTACCGGACTTGGGTGACAAGCAAGTTACACCCGCAGCAATTGTAGGAATTTTGTGCATTTGCTGAATGACATTTCTGCAAGGCTGCCTAATCTGACACTTCCGTCATATACTGACGGCCTCATTCAGGGCATAGCGCCCATGACAGACCATTCAAGGAGTTCAAGCTATGCGCTGGAGCCAATGTCTAGCTCAGCTGTCCGTATGTGCGAGTATTTTGCTGGTTCCTTTCGTAGCCCAGGCGGCCTCGGAAGATGATCCATGGGAAAGCGTCAACCGCCCGATCTTCACCTTCAACGATACCGTTGATACCTATGCCCTCAAGCCATTGGCTCAAGGCTATCAGTTCGTGACCCCGCAGTTCGTGCAGGACGGGATCCACAACTTCTTCCGCAACATCGGCGACGTCGGCAACTTTGCCAACGACGTGCTGCAACTCAAGCCCCACGCTGCAGGCGTCGACACTGCTCGCTTGCTGATGAACACCACGTTCGGCGTGCTGGGTTTTGTTGATGTCGGCACCAAAATGGGGCTGCAACGCAACGACGAAGACTTCGGCCAGACTCTCGGCTACTGGGGCGTCGACAGCGGTCCTTACGTGATGCTGCCACTGCTGGGCCCAAGCACCCTGCGTGACGCGCCGTCCAAATACGTGGACAGCTACACCCAGCCATACCGCTACATGAACGATATCGGCTGGCGCAACAGCACCTTCGGCCTGAATATCGTCGACACGCGTGCCAGCCTGCTGTCCTCCGAGAAGCTGATCAGCGGCGACAAATACACCTTCATCCGTAACGCCTACTTGCAGAACCGCGAGTTCAAGGTCAAGGATGGCAAGGTTGTAGACGACTTTTAAGCCCCAGGCTTGAAAGAAGAAGGCGGCCCTCGGGTCGCCTTTTTTGTGGGCGGCATTCGAGGTTTATCCGTGGGTTACGTGCTTACTTTAAGTCGCGGTTTTATGCGTTCTTATAACTACTGGTGATTTGCGATGTAAAGACGCCCGGCGACCATCGCCGTGAGCTTGAAACCCCTGGCGGATGGGAGTACCGTCTGCGCCTTAGAAGGGCACCTCTGCTTTACCTTTGTGCGTCGGCAATAACTCGGCGTTTTGTAGGACAGAGAGGCTAGAAAGCGAATCCAGTAGTAAGCCCGGCCATTGTCGAGCTGCCTACGCCAACCTAATTCTGGCGCCGTTTGCCCACATGCAGAAAACCAGTGCCACGCTGCTGATAATCGATGACGACGAAGTAGTGCGCGCGAGTCTTGCGGCCTATTTGGAAGACAGTGGCTTCAGCGTCCTGCAGGCCAGCAACGGCCTCCAGGGTCTCCAGGTATTCGAGCGCGACAAGCCCGACCTTGTGATCTGCGACCTGCGCATGCCCCAGGTGGGCGGCCTTGAGCTGATCCGCCAGGTGACCGACATCGCCCCGCAGACGCCGGTGATTGTCGTGTCCGGTGCCGGCGTGATGAACGATGCCGTCGAGGCCTTGCGCCTCGGCGCCGCCGACTACCTGATCAAGCCTCTGGAAGACCTGGCTGTGCTGGAGCACTCGGTGCGTCGTGCCCTGGATCGTGCACGGCTGCTGCTGGAAAACCAGCGTTACCGTGAAAAGCTCGAAACCGCCAACCGCGAACTCGAAGCCAGCCTGAACCTGCTCCAGGAAGACCAGAACGCCGGTCGCCAGGTGCAGATGAACATGCTGCCGGTGAGCCCGTGGAGCATCGACGAGTTCAAGTTTGCCCACCAGATCATCCCGTCGCTGTACCTGTCGGGTGATTTCGTCGACTACTTCCGCGTTGATGAGCGGCGTGTCGCGTTCTACCTGGCCGACGTTTCCGGCCACGGCGCCTCCTCTGCATTCGTGACCGTGTTGTTGAAGTTCATGACTACGCGGCTGTTGTTCGAGTCCAAGCGCAATGGCACCTTGCCGGAGTTCACCCCTTCGCAAGTGCTGGGCCACATCAACCGGGGCCTGATCAGCTGCAAGCTGGGCAAGCACGTGACGATGGTCGGCGGCGTGATTGACGAAGAAACAGGTCTTTTGACCTACAGCATTGGCGGTCACCTGCCATTGCCGGTTTTATACACTCCAGACAGTGTGCGCTACCTGGAAGGGCGTGGTTTGCCGGTTGGCTTGTTCAATGAAGCCACCTACGAAGACCACATCCTGGAATTGCCGCCGACGTTCAGCCTGACGCTGATGTCCGACGGTATCCTGGACCTTTTGCCAGAGCCTACACTCAAAGAGAAAGAAGCCGCCTTGCCCCAACGGGTCAGGTCGGCGGGCGGCAGCCTGGATGGCCTGCGGCAGGTTTTTGGATTGGCCACGCTAGGGGAGATGCCGGATGATATCGCCCTATTGGTGTTGAGCAGGAATCTTTGATGAGTACCGGAAGAATCCAATTCGCCGAGCAAGACGGGACTTTTGTCCTGAAGTTTGTCGGTGAAGTGCGCCTGACCTTGTGTTCGGCGCTGGATGCGACGATTGAGCGGATCTTCACAGCCTTGAATTTTTCGGCGATCGTGATCGATCTGACCGAAACCCGCAGCATCGATAGCACCACCCTTGGGCTGTTGGCCAAGTTGTCCATTCTGTCTCGGCAGAAGGTCGGACTGCTGCCGACCGTCGTCACCACCCACGAAGACATCACCCGTCTGTTGCAGTCCATGGGCTTCGATCAAGTGTTCAACATCGTTGACCGCCCGATCCCGTGCCCGGAATGCCTGACCGACCTGCCGTCCCAGGACCAGTCCGAGGAAGTGGTACGGGTCAAGGTACTGGAAGCCCACAAGATCCTGATGGGCTTGAACGACTCCAACCGCGAGGCGTTCCACGACCTGGTGAATGCGCTGGAGCGGCACTAATTTCCAGCTGAAACACTGTCAAAGTGTGGGAGGGGGCTTGCTCCCGAAAGCGGCGGGTCAGTAGTGAATGTAGCGACTGACGCCTGTATTCGGGAGCAAGCCCCCTCCCACATTTTTAACTGAGTTCGGCTCGAAATCGGCTAATACAAAAAAAGGGCGGCACCCTCACAGGTGCCGCCCTTTTTGTCGCCGCCGTTTTTAGAGCTTGGCGGTCAACAGCGCTTCGAGTTTTTCCTGGTCGCGGGCGAACTGACGAATGCCCTCGGCCAGTTTCTCGGTGGNNCAACGGAACTGCGCTTCGGTCAAGTGCACACGAGCTTCGCCCGCATGGCCTGGCGACAATTTGCGTTCCAGCTTGCCGTTGTCGGCTGCGAGTTTTTCCAGCAGGTCCGGGCTGATGGTCAGACGGTCGCAACCAGCCAGCTCTTCGATCTGGCTCAGGTTACGGAAGCTTGCACCCATTACTACGGTCTTGTAGCCATTGGCCTTGTAGTAGTTGTAGATGCGCGTCACCGACTGCACGCCCGGATCCTCGGAGCCGGTGTAATCGTTACCGTTGGCCTTCTTGTACCAGTCGTAGATACGGCCCACGAACGGCGAAATCAGGAACACGCCGGCTTCGGCGCAAGCCACGGCCTGGGCGAAGGAGAACAGCAGCGTCAGGTTGGTCTGGATGCCTTCCTTTTCCAGCTGCTCGGCGGCGCGGATGCCTTCCCAGGTGGAAGCGATCTTGATCAGCACGCGGTCACGGCCAATGCCGGCCTTGTCGTACAGGTCGATCAGGCGATGGGCGCGCTTGAGGACGGCGTCAGTGTCGAACGACAGACGGGCATCCACCTCGGTGGAAATGCGGCCGGGCACCACTTTCAGGATTTCCTGGCCGACGGCTACCGCAAAACGGTCGCTGGCCAGGCCTACATCGCCGTTGCAGTCGGCAACAGCCTCATCCAGCAGCTTGGCATAGCCTGGGATCGACGCGGCCTTGAGCAGCAGGGAAGGGTTGGTAGTGGCGTCTTGCGGCTTGAGCTTGGCGAGGGTAGAAAAATCGCCGGTATCGGCTACTACAGTGGTGAATTGCTTGAGTTGTTCCAGCTTGGAAGTCATGGGCGTGCTCTGTCCTGTGGGTCTGATGACATTACCCGAGCGCTGACAGCCGCTCAAGGGCGCAAATGCATTCGATCGTTTGCGAGGGCAACAACCTGAAAACAGCCGTTTGAATCACCGGCCAATGCTCAATAGGAGGCCAAAACAGCCAGCAGGTTCAACCCAACTGCCCGATGACCACCCGATCAAACGGTGGGAGCAGCCTTGCCCCATCTTCCTGACATCCCCCCCCCATCCAAATGTGGGAGCGGGCTTGCTCGCGAAGGCGTCGTGTCAGCCACCCAATAAACCCACTGACACCCAAATCACCGCCCCTCCAACAACTCCCCGGCCATATCCAGCAACGCCAGCGGATCACTGGCCTTATGAATATCCACCGACAACAACTGCCGAAACTTCCGCGCCCCCGGGAAACCCGTCCCCAGCCCCAGCGCGTGGCGCGTGATGTGATGCATCGAGCCACCTGTCGCCAGGTGTTCGGCAATATAAGGACGCAACTGCGCCAACGCCTCGGCGCGGGTGATCACAGGTGTCGTGCTGCCAAACAGCTGCTGATCCACCTCGGCCAGCAAATACGGATTGTGATAAGCCTCGCGGCCCAGCATCACGCCATCGAAGGTCTGCAGATGCTCCTGGCACTGTTCGAGGGTCTTGATGCCGCCGTTGAGGATGATCTCCAGTTCAGGGAAATCCTGCTTCAACTGGGCGGCAACGTCGTAGCGCAAGGGCGGGATGTCCCGATTTTCCTTCGGTGACAGCCCTTCCAGAATGGCGATTCGCGCATGCACGGTAAAACTGGTGCAGCCCGCGTCCTTCACTTGGCCAACGAAATCGCACAGCTCGGCGTAACTGTCCCGGCCGTTGATGCCTATGCGGTGCTTCACCGTCACCGGGATCGAGACCGCGTCCTGCATCGCCTTAACGCAATCCGCCACCAAGGCCGGGTGGGCCATCAGGATTGCGCCAATCATGTTGTTTTGCACCCGGTCGCTGGGGCAGCCGACGTTGAGGTTCACCTCGTCGTAGCCGGCGTCCTGGGCCATGCGGGCGCAGGCGGCCAGGTCGGCGGGGACGCTACCGCCCAACTGCAGGGCGAGTGGATGCTCGGCCTCGTTGTGGCGCAGGAAGCGTTCATGGTCGCCGTGGAGGATTGCGCCGGTGGTGACCATCTCGGTGTAGAGGAGGGCGTTTTTGGACAGCAGGCGCAGGAAGAAGCGGCAGTGTCTGTCTGTCCAATCCATCATGGGTGCAACGCTAAAGCGCCGAGACAGTGCGGGGCTTGATTCTGCTGGGCTAAAGCTCTGTTTATCTAGCATTTTACTCAACGTGTTCTTGGCGAGTTTTAGGGCGTTTTCAGGCGTTTTTGAACGCTCGGTGGTACGATGTACCACGTCAAAACTGACGCGTACCACTTTCGATATGGCGACTATCAGGGCACGAAAACTGGCGGATGGGACTGTGAGCTATACGGCTCAAATCCGCATCAAACGCGACGGAGTGCAAGTCTACCAAGAGAGCCAGACCTTCGCCCGGAAACAGGCCGCCCAGGCGTGGACGCGCAAGCGCGAATCGGAGCTGGACCAGCCTGGTGCGATCGAGCGGGCCAGCCGGAAGGGCGTCACCGTCAAAGATATGATCGACCAGTACCTGCTGGAAGTGGAAAAGGCCCGGCCGTTGGGCAAAACCAAGAAGGCCACGCTTGAGGCCATTGGCAAGATGGATATCGGCAAGCTCAACGATACCGACATCACAACCCAATGCCTCGTCGACTTCGCCCTCTGGCGAATGAGCGGAGAGGGTGGCGGGGTTCAGCCACAAACCGCTGGCAACGACCTGGCGCACCTCGGCGCTGTTCTGGCGATCGCCAAAGATGCCTGGGGCTACCAAGTCGATCCGCTAGCCATGGGTGGCGCCCGCCGGGTGCTACGCAAGTTGGGCTATAACCTCAAAAGCCGTGAGCGTGACCGCCGGCCGACTTTGGACGAGTTTGGAAAGGTGCTGACGCACTTCCAGACCATGCAGCGTCGGCGCCCGACCGTCATCAATATGCTCAAAGTTGCGGGCTTTGCTCTGTTCTCCACGCGCCGGTTGGATGAAATAACCCGTATCCAGTGGGCGGACGTCGACGAACCCGGCCAGCGGGTGCTGGTGCGTGATATGAAAAAACCTGGGCAGAAGATGGGTAATGATGTGTGGTGTCATTTGCTGCAGGAAGCTTGGGCGCTCCTTCAGACGATGCCGAAGGTTTTAGCAGATATTCCATATAGCGCAGAGTCCGTTTCGACTTCGTGGACCAGGGCTTGCCAGATGCTTTGCATCGAGGACCTGCATTTTCATGAGTTGCGGCATGATGGCTTTAGTCGGCTTTTCGAAATGGGCTGGGACATCCCACGTGTAGCGAGTGTATCGGGCCATCGAGATTGGAGCTCAATGCGGCGTTACACTCATCTACGAGGCCGAGGAGATGTCTATTCGAAATGGGATTGATGTACATGCACTGCTGGAGGCGTTGAAATACGTGGATCAGGTGAAGGGAACCAAACCCTCGTTATCAGCTTTGGAAGCTGATAACGATCATGTCGAAGGTATGGGGAGAAATGTTACAGGGTGTGATGAAATTTATTCTTTGTACATTAGTCTTCGTTTTTCAGTTGGGAATTTAGTTTCTCTTCTGAGAGAGCCTCTGAACAGCGACCCTTTTAGACTTGTATCTTGAAAAAATGCCAAGCTTACGTCTGCGTTGGAAAAATTTGCTTTTGTGCAATTAGATCCCTCGAAGTCAACTTTGGCTAAAAGGCTCTTTCGGAAATCTGCATTTATAAATGAAGAGTATGAGAAGTAACCCTCTGTAAAGATACCATCTTGGAAGTTAGCATTGTTCGCTGTCACCTCGCCGAAGATGACTCTAAAGGCTTGACAGTGAGAGAAGTCAGAGTGAGATATGTCCGCGCCATAAAAGTCAGCAAAATCCAAACTCGTATGAGATAAATCTAGCCAAGAAAGGCAGGATGCAGCTAAGCATGATTCAGGTCCGAATCTTTGTTTTTGAATCCGTTTGAACCATGAGCCGAAGGCCATTGCATCAGGATGATCTAATTTAGTAATCGTCTGGTTTGCAATAGCAGCAGAGTTTAATGCCGCTAACAAAGCTTCTTCTGAGTTTCGGGAGTTGTGAAGTGCGTCGTGGAATGTTTCTATTTTTGTAATCTTTTCTATAGGCATGCCGGATTTTAAAACATGATTGAAAAGGACCGTAAAGAAATATTGCACGCGTACAGTTTGAGCGGGCGACAGCAGCAGTATTTCTGAACGTAAAAAGTTATGAATGTTTTCAGAGAGTGCGGTTGGCCCGCTTATTTCAGCCCAGTGAACAAGTGCGGTCATGCTGTCCCACCCCCTCCCACGACCAATATTTTCTCTACGATCCATCTCATCGATGATCACCAGAATCGAGCGAACTATGCGTCGGGCAGCTAGGTATTCGCCAAAGCTCTTGTGTGTAAATACAAAAGTGGGATCACCTTGAGGCCTGCTTCCGTGTTGCCTGAAGAAAAACGCGGCAAGTAATGAAGCAATTCCAACTTTTGCTCCCTCTTGGAATGCGTCTAATTGTTCACCGAATCCGCCTGCTCGGCAATAGCTTTCAATTTCACTTACAGTGGTTGTACGTCCATCACCGTGCCAGGCGGCTAAGCCTATTTCCTCAAGGATTAACACGAAATCTTCTGAGTCTAATCTTCGGATAGATTCCGGTTTCCTTCCATTTTCGTAGCCTCGCTCATATACTGCTTGAACAAGATCATCATAAATTTGATTTAGGTTAACACCTGAAGAGAAGTTTAGCTTTCCTCTGCAAAAGCTTAGAGCTAGAAGATAATTTAAAAGGGGTTGAGATGTGATTTCAACTAAATCTGGACGATCAAGCTCTTGCGGTATTCCTTTATATGATAGGCCCGTAAGGTTTCTATAGTTGTTCCACCATATAGGTCTGTAGTCGATATCTAATAGCGATAATGGGTCTTCATACTCATTGTGATCAAATGCTCGATCATCTTTTGTACCCGAAAAGTAAGGTAGAATCGTTAATATTTGTCGAGGTTGACGGAACTCGGACTCACTATCCTGCATAACGACTTCTCGGCCGCTGAATATAACTCTCAAGTTTAGGGAGTGCATATTTAATCGGTCAACAGTCTGTTGCACCGAACGGACAAAGTTTCTAGCGGTAGACGCCGCGGCCCTCCCTTGACTCGATAGTTCATCAAGTCCGTCTAGTATGATTAGCAGTTCAGAGTCACGACCTTCTTTAGATAACGGGTTTGTTTGGAGAATCCCCTCGTCACGTACAAAACGGCCGACTTCCTCTATGAAGTCTCGGGTTGGATCAATATAGTGTAGAGGGATAAAAAGAACTTTTGTTTTATTCTGAGATGCAATGTGCGCTGCGTATATTTTTGCAAATGACGACTTGCCACTGCCAGGTCCACCGCTGATTGCTCGAACTGAATCATCTTTTTTTGCAGAGTCGAGCCATTGGTCTAGTTCCTCAATTAACTTTACAACCACGCGCTTTTTATATTTCACATTTTTTTGTATTTCCGATTTTGAAAGCTTGGCGTCGTAGTAGCAGTTAAGAGGTATATATATTTGGCGGAGTCCAAAAGGCTCTCCGAATAAACTTTCATCCAAACGCTGATTAAGAGAAGCATGATATATGTCCCATGCGGCTTCTCTTTTAACTGAGTTAAGAAAGGGTGACATTAGATCTGTTCTAATGATTTCATACGCTGATGCTGATGATTGCCACTCTTTGTGTAGTGCAAAAGGGAAATACCCTGGTAGGCGAGCAGAAATAGTCTTGGCTTTGTGATTTTCAATTCCGTTTAGCATCAGCCATTCGGCTAATGCTATGGCGGTAGCAGTTATGACTGGGAATTTATTTGGTGTTTCAAAAAAGTCGACGTTAACATCGATTGTCTCGATATGGTGTTCAAGAATTTTTGTAAATTGGGTAATATCTAAGTTTCCACTTATCTGTTCTTTGCTGTCGATAATTAGTGAAAATATTGCAGATTGTAGAGAGCGCTCTAGCAACTTATACGTTAAGGCCTCCGAACCGTTTTCATCGATGCCGATTGCACTAAGTGCGTCAATCCCATCGTCCGGGAGTTCCTCAAAGCGTCCCGTTAAGGCATGTCCTACGCCTTTTACAAGAGCCTTTGCTAAGTCTGCAAAATTCAAATTTAATGGTCGAGCAAACACAGATTTTGGCTTGGAGGGTGTAATGGATAAATCCTTGCCTTGCATTGTCAATTCCCTCTGATCAAAACGCTAAAAAATGTAATGATGGCGTAAAGATATCATACTCGTCTGTTCGATATGAACAATTGACGAGCGATGATGAGAGGAAAAGCGTGAATGTCCTACACGAAGATGTGAATCTGGTAATGAATTAGCTGGCTGAATCAGGTGACTATTCGTACATTGATACAGGTCTTGTGGCGGAGCCATTTCTGAGGGCGCTGGGATCGGGATGGAGAATGCGAAGGGTGAGCAATTTATCAGGAATGGATCAAAGGGGTTGGGTGTTCATCCTGCGAGGCGAGACCCAATGTAAATAATTAGTCCTTTTTTCGGAAATTAGTGTAGGTCCGGTGATCATGAACTAGAAGCCCTGTGCGTTATGGCTGCTATTTAGATAAGAACGGTTAGTTGTTTACGTGTTAAAAGAGATGCCTCTTGAAGGGACCTTGTTTTGCTGGGGTCAGGTCTTGCTTTTCCCACAATTAGATTCATTATGAGCTATTTTTTTCGCTCAGTGAATGTGGATAACGATGGGATTGAGCTGAACTCTTGAGGCAGCCAAAAAGTAGACTCAATACTTTTTTGTGGAGGAGTGGCTTGAATCGAAAGTCTCTTGGTGAAATCATCTAAAAGATGTTTATCGGAAAATTTATGCTCCCATGTTCCGTTTGTTTTATTTAAAAAAGCTATCTTTTCCAGATAAAACTTAGCCGCCGGTGTTGCTGATGAGGCTGGTCCAGACAGTAGGGTATAGGCTTTCCGCAGAATCTCTTCGGACCAATAAGCTTCCGCGATAAGAGACTCGCGAAGATGGTTGATCGTCACGTAAAGCTTGTTGTGAGGCATGATCTCTTCAGATTGCTCATAGTAAATTTTTCCTTGTTCTATAAAGCCTTGTCGATAGTTGATCATTCCTAAGTTTGCGAGAGCGTGGGAAGCTTCGAATTTACTTGTAGAAAGTGAGGTTGATAACAAGTTTCTTTTATAATTTTCAAAGACTATTGCCTCTTTTGCATTCAACGCCTTGAGGTTTTTGCACGTAAGCCAAGAAAACATGAGGTTGATTTGCAGGGTCGTATTTTTAGGATTTGCCTTCAATGCCTTACTACTTACAGCGGCTATTAGCTTGTAGTCCTCCAAAAGTCCTGCGATGAAGCATACGGCTTCAGGGGGAGCATTTGAGTAGGGCTCGTTATCAAACCAAGCTAAAGCATAGCTCAATGCCAGAGTCATATCTCCACTATTATACGCCTCCCAATACTGCGCCTCGTAAGCGATCAGATTAGAGTTTAGCGGAACCTTTACAAGTTTTTTTAAGCCCGATGTCCGTTCCGCCCATTTGGCTTGAGCTAAAGAGTTTTGGTTTGGTTCTATTAACGATTGTTTAAAGAATGGTTTAGCTCTTTTTTCTGCGCCGCTAATAAGTTCGTATGTTGCAACAGAACTGGCCAGCTCGGAAAGATGTACGGGTTTTATTTTAGAGTCTAGTAACGATTTTCCGATGTTCCATAGCTTAGTTTTTTTTCCAGCTTTCCGAGCTACTGCCATTTCCGTTGCAATGAGCCAAGGGTCTGTTCGTATATTTGGGTTTCTCACTAAAATATCGTGAGCAGTATCTGGCTCATCAAAATGGACGAATACCCTTGCTGCGGACCGAGTGATCCATCGATGATCATATGATAGTTGCACTGCCGTCAGCATTGCTTGCGTTGATTTTTTCTTTTCACCTGCAATTGCGTATTCCCTAGACAGCTCCACCCACGTTATCGGATCTCTCTGGTGTTGTCGGATTTTTTGCCTAAGAAATTGAATCTTATTTTCAACATAAGACGTCGCTGCTACTTGAGCGTGTTTTCCGAGAGTCTTAAGAATTAGTTGGGTGATGCTTGTCGGCAAGTTTTTGTATTGAACTAAAAAATTGGCAGCTTCAAGAGCAGCATCTGAATACCTTTCTATTATTGAACAATTGAGTAGCTCTACAGCAACACCAACCGTTTGGTTATACCTAAATTCAGATAGCAGTGCTGGAGTAATGTCGGTAAATTCAATGCTGCTATTTTTTGAATTTACTACCATTAACTCAGATGAGTTGGCAGCTGATTTGGATGATCCCCAAATTGGCAAAACATCTCTATTGATTTCAAGTATGCTCACACGTTTAAATCCTGTTTTGTACTGCGTGCAGAGTTTTTCCGAGTCTCAATTGTAGCCTTAAATCCTAAATTATCAAGTTTGCTCACTAGGCGGTCCAATCCCAACGTATTCTGTACTGTGTCAGGTTTTTTTTGTACTCCTCTGACTCTGTAATCAGGATTTCCACACTGATTTATGATGGCTATCAAGTCATCAGCAAGCCAATCTGGTAGGCTCTTTTTCCATTGTGTTAAGGTTTCGTTGAATAGTTCTAGCAAGAAAGGAAGAGCTTGGTCGTAAGAGCTGTTATTTCCTCCCCACTCAATAGGTACAAGTTCTGTTGGGAGATTATCCCTTAGCACTGTGTTAAAAGACGTTCCGAAAAAGAGGAAGCTCACTAACGAGCCAAATTGATATAGGTCGCATCTCTGTCGTTTATCGAGCCAGTTTTCCAGTGGCAACTTATAAATTTGCTCGGGCGGCGCGTAAGCTCTGTCACCAGCAATATTTAAAGTGTCGAAGATACCATGTGAGTTTTGTTTGCTCGCTCTACCGAGATCACCAATTTTTGCTCCAGTTTCCGAAAATATCATCACATTGGATGGCTTTAAATCTTGGTGTGCTATCTGAGCTTTATGCAGTTGATTTATACCGCTGACTACGTCGCGGAGATAATAGAGTTGTAGTGAGGTATCAAAATCTGGAGAGTTATGAATGTAGCTTCTTACGTCCCCGCCGTCGGCGAGCTCCATGATCATGTATGGAACCGTTCCAAACTGTTCACCAGGAACTAGGGCTACATCAACCTGTCCGTGAGTTAATATTTTTACAATTCTCCGCATGTTGGAGTTGGCGCAAATGGTATGAAGCTGGGCTTCAAACTCGTACGCCTGTAGCTGTGCTAATAGTGCAGTTGTGAACGGCTGGCCCTGTTCTACCGCTTTCGCAATAGGCTTAAAAATATCGAAGGCTTTCAGAAAGGCTTGTTGTTTTCCGTTCGCTACCGAGTAGGAAACCGAAAAAAACCCCCCTGTTCCGGCTCCCCGCCTGCCCGTTGGCAGCTTCTCCCCAACGACCCAACCATCTATGAGGTCCATTCCTGCGAGGCGCTCTGCTGGGTTCTCGTACGGCTCGGTCATCACGTACTTCCTTTTATTTATAAAAAATTCCTTCTGTGTAATGGCATCCTGCCACAAAAAAAATAACTTGTGCCAACTCTAATACTGCAGGGACGCCGTTCATTAAGTCTTCCGCTGGCTAAATGGGTGGAATTTTCCCGCGGTTGCCGACTACTCGCACCAGATCCTCAACGCACTGAAGGTATTGGCTCAATCCTGGGGAGTCTGAGGTTTGCTCCCTGTTTCTGTTCTCCATGGTCTCCTCGACGAGATGGTAGTCTGGGTCCGTGTGCTTGCCCGCGCAGATCTGGCAAAGGGCGGTACTCGGTGGCATTCGTAAGGTGGCCTTGATGATGTGACCAGTGGGTTAAGGATTTGAGTTACTGGCCAACAGAAAGGGGTGCTTTAAACTCCCAGCTAAAATGCTTAGACCCATTGATCATTCCCACAGCTGAAGGCACGCTCCAACGACGTGATGGAGCGTCAAATCATCCTGCATCTCAATACCGAATGGCTTCATCCTACTCGGGCCCGGACGCTTTTTTTTTGAGACCACCATCATTTTGGTATTGGAGGCATCTAGCTCAACAAGGATTTCGTGAGAGCTAAACCTAAGGTCATCCTATTGCGGCTATACACTCACCATGCGACAGGTCCGGCAGGCGATTCAGGGTGTTACCGATTTCCCTGATGACAAGATCCGAGAGGTGTCGGTTCATTGAGCAACAGAGTTTCTATTCGCCTGTTTAGGACGTCTTTACGCACGTCAGTGACCCCTCACCTGTCACGGCTGGCAACTCGTTTCGAAAGAAATCAAGCTTAGCAGTGGAAATTTTCGGGATTGCTTAAGCCTGCGAAAAAAGGGAAGGGCATCAGTGCGTGGGAGTAGTGCTGGTACGAAAGTGGTACGGATTGGTGGCCGTGGTGTTGTGGTGTCCATGGTGTGAGGCCTGCAGGCTTAGGCGTTCCAATCCATCATTAGGGCCACGGAGAAGCCGCGGTACAGGTCTTGCGGTGGTGCTGTGTCTTAGGTATTGGTGCTTGGCATGGAGAATGCCAAGGGAGATCGGTTTATCAGCAATGGGTAAGGAAGGGGGGGTGTTGATCCTTATAGTTCCAGTAATTAGCCGGTAGGTGAATTGTCGGTATTGCATTGAATGGCACAGTGCTATTACATGCGTTCCTTGATATTTTATCAGGGAGCGATAGCAATGGCAGACTCAAGGATTGTCGGATTTTTCACATCGTTTGCGATGTGGCTGCTGTTTGCGGTTTTCTTGATTTTTGCCCTGGGCGCTATGTTCACCAGCTTCCTGTCTGGTTTGATCCTGCTTCTCGCAGCCGGCATGTTCATACCAAAGATCAACAGACTGATCAAAGATAAAACCAATATCACCATCACACCAGGTGGCCGTGCTGTCGTTGCCTTGGTTTGCTTTGGTCTTTTCTTCTACACGAGCAACAAGGCTTTGGATGCTGATCGCGCCGAGCGATCTGCTCAGCAAGCGTTAGTGAGCCAGCAAAAGGCGGAGCAGGCCTTGAAGGAAAAGCGCGATTACGTTTCCGCTAACAAAGATGCAATCCTAGCGGAGATGAATGTGTTGACCGACAAGCAGGATTACGCCGGGGCCACCGCCTTGGGCTCTAAGTACAGTGATGCTGGCAGCTTTGAGATTGACCAAGCGCTATCGAAGGTCGCGGAGCAAAAGGCTGAGGTTGAAAAGCAGCAAAAGAAATCGACTCTCCTCACGTCCATTGCGAGCATCCAGCAGGGCGATTACAAAAGTCTTGCAGGCACCTACGCCCAACTAGCCGCTATCGACCAGACCTACCAGGCCAATGCTGATAAATTCTCGAGGCTCGCTACTCAGCAGAGCAGAGAAGCGGAAGCTCGAGAAAAAGCTGCAGCAGAAAAGGCTCTTCGGCGAAGCATGGGGTTAACCTGGAACTACTCTGATGGCGAGGACAACATGTCCGGAAAACCAGTGCGGCGGGCGTACATTTCGTCGTTGAATACCGTGGATTTCAAATTTCCGTACAGCGGCGTGCAAAGAGCCACACTCACTATCCGTAAGCATCCACGGTGGGGCACGTCGGTGTATGTAGCTATCGAGAAAGGTCAGTTTGTTTGTGGATACGATGACTGCGATGTACGCGTCAGATTTTCTAAGGGCAATGCTCTGCGCATGTCAGCCAGCGAGCCTGATGACCACAGCTCCAATTTACTTTTCATCAGCAGTGCGTCGTCGTTCGTTGCCCAAGCTCGGAAGTCCGAAAAAATCTACATCGAGGCCGATTTTTACCAAGAAGGCAGCAGGGTCTTCGAATTCGATAGCTCAGACCTTGAGTGGAAATGATTAGAGTCAAATAAACCCGTCGAATTAATTTCTTCCTTGGTGGGAAAATGCTCGCGCAGGGGATCGACCAATCGATGCACTCAGAGACGGTGCAGTATGCAAGCTGCTCTTTGTCCGCTAGCAGCGACATTTATGTCACGGGGGATCACTCGCTCGGTTTTGCTGCAGTTTTTCGCAATCAGCGGACCGAACTGGAGGATCTGTGCGACGTCTTTCATGGTGGTCATGCAGGGGCAGACCATGGAGCTCTCCAATTTTCCTTGAGAAATATCCCACGCTTTTCTCAGCTTGTCCCTCAGACCTCGCATCGCTAACCTCCTCAAACCGCTGGAAAACCAGTGGCCGGATGTGGAAGTCCGTACCAGCTAAGACGCAATCGCCTATAAACACCAGCCGGCGTTTTTTTACGCCTGTATCATGTGTCATGGCGGCTGTGCGCGGGGCACTTCGGTGCGCCGGGTCCTTAGCCCTGGTCTTCCACACCTGCGTACAGCTGCCACCCTCATGTGGAAGTGAGATTGGCAGTTCCTGAATAGTTAAGGAGCTTCGCCATGTACAAAGTCACACCGAATCCGCCTCATGCTTCAAACGCTGCCCCCACTGATGCCAAGCTTCAAGCTGCGGTTCAGCGTGCTATCCATCATTACTTGCCGTCATCCGATAACGACGTTTCCGCCGAGCAACCGAGCAGCAGCCTATTCCGCGTCAGCCCCGACATAGATACTGAAACCCTTCTAGCCAACGCAGCCGAAAACCTGGAATCCGCCAACCAAATGGCTGCAACCCTGGCTTTCGACCTCGATGAACCCTATCGCGCCATCGTCCTGGGCATCCAGCAGCTAATCGACCTGAGTGCTCTACTCGTTGACCGAGCCCTGGAGCAAGTCGCGCCTGTAGGCAGCACGGCCACCGCCTGATGCCGAACCCTGCCGCCTTACCCCAAGGCGGCAACCTGAACGCATACTGTCATCCAGCAAAGTTTCATAATTCCCTGCGCTTTTGAGGTCTAGGATCCTCCTTAAGAGAGGACCCATACGCCTCCAGTCCAAAGGGAACTGAAAAATGATCTCCAATCTCGTCAAAGTCGTGATGGTCGCAGGCACGTTGCTCTTGGCCGCTTGTTCGTCGGGTTCATCTGGCATGAGTAGCGACCTGAGTAGCGACCCTTGTTATTCAGGGGGATGCCAAGCCTTTGGCGACCACAGCCCCAGCAAGGCCGCCAAGATGAATTTTGGCGGCAACGCGCTGGGGAGCAGTTACGGGGAGTATGGTTCGGGGTTGATGCATGATGACTGACTGAGCGGGTGGGGCAGTCATTTACTCAGTGACTGACCCACCGCTTTCGCGAGCAAGCCCGCTCCCACATTGGATCGTGGGAGGGCTTTAGTGACCGCCTTTCATACGGCGGGCGATCAGGTAGATGCCCAAGCCTACCAGCGCCGTAGCCGCGCCAATGTAGCCCGTGCTGGTCCACCCATACCCCGCCGTAATCGCCATCCCACCGAACCACGGCCCCAGCGCATTCGCCAGGTTGAACGCCGCGTGGTTGGACGCCGCCGCCAGGCTCGGTGCTTCATGCGCAATGTCCATCAAGCGGATTTGCAGCGGCGCGGCCATGGCGATCATGGTGCCGACCAGGCCGATGCCCAGCAGTACGCTCCACAGCGAACTCGCGGCGAAGGTGAAGAAGATCAGCACGGCCATCGACCACACCATAATCCAGCCCACTGCGCGAAATTGCAGGCGATCAAACAGCTTGCCGCCGGCGATGTTGCCGATGATGCCGCCTACGCCAAACGCGGCCAGACCGAAGGGGATCCACTGCGGCGAGACTTTGGTCACTTCGAGCATGGTCGGCGCCAGGTAGCTGAACACGCAAAACATCCCGGCAAAACCAATAGCGCCAATGGACAGCGCCATCCACACCTGCGGTTTGGTGAAGGCGCGCAGTTCTTTGCGCGGGTCGCTGCGGGGTTCGTCGTGGCGATCCGGCACGAATTGCCAGACCAGCGCGATGGTGCACAGGGCGATAGCACTGACCAGCGCGAACGCCGAGCGCCAGCCAAAGTGTTGACCGAGGAAGGTCGCGATGGGGTTGCCGAGCAGCATGGCCAGGGTCAGGCCCATCATCACGCGGGCGACGGCGCCAGCGCGTTTGTCGTTGGGCACCATGCTGGAGGCGACCACGGCGGCGATGCCGAAGTAGGCGCCGTGGGGCAGGCCGCTGATAAAGCGGAAGGCCACCAGCGAACCGAAGGTTGGGGTAAACGCCGTGGCGAGGTTGCCCAGGGCATAAAGGCCCATCAGCAATAGCAGCATGTGTTTACGCAGCAACTTGGCGCCGAGGATGGCCAGCAGCGGGGCGCCGACCATCACGCCCAGCGCATAGGCGCTGATGGCGTGGCCCACTTGCGGTTCGCTGAGATTGAGGTTGTGGGCGATGTCGGGCATCAGCCCCATGATGGCGAATTCGCCGGTGCCGATCGCAAAGGCGCCCACGGCCATGGCCGCTTCCATTTTGGCGGCGCTGCGCGCGGGCAGCACGTGCCCGGGTGTTTGCTGGATAGTCATGGGTAACTCTGTTTGATGAAGTGCACGAAGGACAGCCGCCGATGCTACGCAAGCAGCGACGAAGGTGTCTAGAACAGCGTGTTGCGCGAGAGTTCCATCGGCGCAAGCAGTGCGGGGCTTTGAGATCCGTCTTATTCAACTACCCTCTCGCCACGCTTACTCTTTTGGCGATGAAGCTCAAACATTTCCTGCAACCACTCGACTCTTCTTTTTCGACGCCCAAGGCCGCGCGCAAGTTGTTGCGGCTGTTTGCCCTGGCATTGGTGCTCGGCGTGTATGTGGGTGCCTACAGCTACTTGCGTGCGGCGTTGAATGAGGAAATTTCGCTACGGCGCAGTTATATGAATGAGGCGATTTCCGATGCGCAGAGTTTTTTTGTCAGCCGCCAGACGCTGCTCAAAAGCCTCGGCCTGTCGACGGTTCGTCATGTCACGCCACCCGTGGGCAACCTCAATAATGTGCCGGCCGAAGAGTTGCACATCACCTTGGGCGAGGCGGGCAATATCTGGAGCCTTTGGCTGACTAGGCGCCTGCTTGATTACCTGCAGGTCAACCAGGTCAACCTGATCTACGTCGCGCAGCGCGCCGAGCCGGTGGTGGAGCGCCTGTTTACCGTTGGGGCGGCCCCGGAGAATGTGCCGCAGCCGGTATTGCAGCGGTTGATGGCGGTGGACACCGGCAAGGTCTCGGTCAGCGATGAGTTGTGGCTGACTGAGCAGAGCCGCCTGGATTCACCGCTATACATCTTCACCCGCCTCGACGACCGTAGCCCCACGTCGGGTTGGCTCGGGCTGGAGGTGGACGGCCCGGACCTGATCAACGCCCTGCAGCATGAAAAAGCCGGGGACTTCATGTTGCTTGACGGCGCCGGGCAGCTGATTTTCAGCAGCACGCCTCATCAACCGTCGGCTGCGCAGGTGCTGCGCCAGTATCACGCCACGGCCAGCTTTGGTTGGGAAGGCAGCCGCTGGCTGCCGGATCGCTTGGCCATTCGCAAGCACCTGGGTTACTCCCAGTGGCAGATCGTCTACAGCCTGGAGCTGAGTTCACTGTTGCCCAGCCTGGCCATGCCGTTGCTGCTGTGCCTGCTGTTGTGCGCAGCGGCCAGCTTGTTGATGGTGCGGTTGGTGCGGCGCATCGATCAGCGTTTGATTATCCCGGCAGCCAATCGCATCGAAGCGCTGGTGGAGAGTGAGGCATTCAGCAGTGCGGTGATTCGCATCGCGCCAGTGGCCTTGTGCGTGCTGCGCCGCAGCGACGGCGAGGTAGTGCTGGAAAACCCCCTGTCCCGGCAATGGCTGGGCAACGGCCACGAGCGCCAGCAACTGTGTCACGGCTGGATTCGCCGCGCGTTCGATGAGTCGGAACAAAGCAGCACCGACGAGCTGCAAATGGCCGACGGTCGTCACCTGTACCTGAGTTTCGCGCCAACCCGTTACCAGCGTGAGGAGGTGCTGATCTGCGCCTTCAGCGACATCACCGAACGCAAGCAGGTGGAGTTGGCCCTGCAGCAGGCGCGCACGCTGGCGGACGCGGCGAATGAGGCCAAGACCCTGTTCCTGGCAACCATGAGCCATGAAATCCGCACGCCATTGTATGGCGTGCTGGGCACCCTGGAATTGCTTGCGCGCACCGACCTTAACAGCCAGCAGCGTGGCTACCTGAATGCCATCGAGGGCTCGTCGGCGAACTTGCTGCAAATGATCTGCGATGTGCTGGACGTGTCGAAAATCGAAGCGGGACAACTGTCCCTAGAGTTCAGCACGTTCTCACCGATCGAGTTGGTGCAGGAAGTGATCCAGGGCTACGCAGGCGCCGCCCAAAGCAAGGGCCTGCAGTTGTTCGCCTGCCTCGACCCGCAGTTGCCCGACCACGTGAGCGGGGATGTCACACGCATCCGCCAGATCCTGAATAACCTGCTGAACAACGCGCTGAAATTCACCGAAAGCGGCCGGATTGTCTTGCGTCTGCGCCTGGAAAGCCGTGAAGGCGAGCGCACGATGTTGCAGTGGCAGGTAGTCGACACCGGCAAGGGCATCGCCGAGGAGGACCAGCGGTACCTGTTCGAGCCGTTCTTCCAGGTCAGCGGCAATGCGAATGTGGTCGCCGGCAGCGGCCTGGGCTTGTCGATCTGCAAGCGCCTGATGCACTTGATGAACGGCACCTTGCGGGTGGTCAGCGAACCGGGCCTGGGCAGCAGCTTTTCCTTCACCTTGCCGCTGGAGCAAGTCAACGACGACGACCAGGCTCCCTGGGCGCAGCCGCTGCTCGGCGAGCGGGTGTATGTGGTGTCGCCGGTGCGTGAGCTGGCGGAAAGTGTTGGCGGCTGGTTGCGTCGCTGGGGCGCGCGCGCGCAACTCGGTGCGCCGGAGTCCGCCGAGGCCGACCCCGGCGCGGTATTGGTCGAGCTGTATCCCGGCCCGACCGAGCCCGACCAGTTGCTGCATTGGTCCGGGCCGCGGGTGATGGCCGCGGTCGACGAGCATGGCGCTTATCCCTGGCAGATCGGCCTGAACAACCTGCAGGCGCTCAACCGCGCGGTCAGCCGCGCCCAGGGCAGCGAAGAGTTGTTGTCGCCGAGGATCAGCGAGAAGCCCACCGAGTTCAGCCTCAACCTGCGCCTGCTGGTGGCCGAAGACAACCTGATCAACCAGTTGATCCTGCGCGACCAGTTGGAAGAGCTCGGCTGCAGCGTGGTGCTGGCCGGCGACGGCATTGAAGCGCTGTCATTGTGGGGTGATACCGCGTTCGACATGATTCTCACCGACGTCAACATGCCACGCATGAACGGCTATGAACTCACCGAACAACTGCGTCGCCTGGGTTGCTCACTGCCGATCATCGGGGCCACCGCCAACGCGATGCTCGACGAAGCCGAGCGCTGCCTGAACGCTGGCATGGATCATTGCCTGGTCAAGCCGTTCACCCTGCGCGCCCTCTACCAGTGCCTGCATCGCTATCAGAGGAGGGTGCTTTGAGCGCCTATCGCGTACTCATCGTGGAAGACCATCCTTTCCAGCATGAGTACTTGATCAACGTCTTCCAGGCCATCGGCGGGTTTGACGTCGATGTGGTCTGGGATGGCGCCACCGCGCTGCAACGCCTGGCCCGACAGCGCTACGATCTGCTGCTCAGCGACTTGATGATGCCGGGGATGGACGGTGTGCAACTGATCCAGCACTTGGCCCGCATGCACGCGCCGCCTGCGCTGGCGCTGATGAGCGTGGCGTCGCGGCGCATGCTGGTGGGCGCCGGGCAGGTGGCCGGGAACCTCGGCCTGACCGTCGCCGGGCTAATCTCCAAGCCGGTGCGCGAACGCGAGGTGCGCACCCTGCGCGATTGCCTCGACAAACTCGCCGAGCAGGCGCGCACGCCGTGTTGCCACCGGGGTGTCAGCCATGCCCGGGAGAACCTTGAGCGCGCCTTGGCCAATGGTGAAATCCAGGCGTGGTTCCAGCCGAAAAAATCCCTGCATGACGGGCGCATCGTGGGCGCCGAAGCCCTGGCACGCTGGGTGCACCCGGTGGAAGGGTTATTGATGCCCGGCGCGTTTCTTGACGACATCGAGCGCCTTGACCTGGAAACCCGCTTGCTCACCTGCATTCTCGGCCAAACCCTCATCGCCCAGGCCCAGTGGGCGCAACTCGGTTACCGGCTGCCGGTGTCGATCAACCTGCCCACGCATTTGCTCGACCAGAGCGACCTGGTCGACCGCCTGCTTGCCCAGGTGCAAAGCCGCGACGCCGAACCCCGGCAAATTACCTTCGAATTGATGGAAAGCTCCACCACACGGCTGCCCAGTAACTACTACGCTGGAGCATGTCGCTTGCGCATGATGGGCTTTGGGTTGGCGCAGGATGACTTCGGCAAGGGGTTCAGTTCCTACTTCAACCTGGTGTCGACGCCGTTCAACGAGGTCAAGATCGACCGGTCACTGGTGCATGGCTGTGCCGAGAACGAAAGCCTGGCGTCGGCCTTGCAAAGCATTGTCGAGCTGGGCCGCAAACTCGGGCTGACCACCATCGCCGAGGGCGCCGAGACCCAGGCGGAGCTGGCGGTGTTGCGGCGTATCCGCTGCGATCAGGTGCAGGGTTTCCTGATCTCCCATGCCGTGGCGGCGGAAAAATTCAGCGCCCTGTTAATCGAGGATGGCCCTGCGCCAGCACTTATGTGAGTGGCCAGGGTCACACAGTCAAGAAGCCCGAAGGAAGGGTCGCCCGGTCAGCCGGGCGTTATTGGCCAATGCCGGGATCAAGCATAGGCCCCATATCCTGATTCAGGCTTCTGCGGTACTGACGATGAAACATGCAAGTCTGCGCCTGGACAAGCTGGCGCAAAGCTCTCAACGCTTGAACAAAGCCCTGTTATTGCTCACGGGGCTCGCCTTGTTGCTGTCCAGCAGTTGCTATTGGGCGGTGTCGCGGTTGCTCGACGCTGAACAGGAAAAGGTCGAGTTCCACTTCGCCCGCGTGGTGGAGATCATCCATGAGCACGAGGCGTTCCTGCGCAACGTGGCCGGTGGCTACAGCCGCAGCAACGCGCCGCCGCTGCCGGCCGTGCAGTCGACCTCGGTGGTGGAGTTGCAGCACGAAGGCGGGCAGGTGGTGTTGCAGGCCAAGGGGTTTGCGATGTCGCTACCCTTCACCTTGTCCCACGCCGAGACGTTCTCGGCGGATGACACGCGCCGGGCACTGGCGTTTGGCGTGCAACTGACTGACTACTACGGCGGCTACTGGGCCAGCTCGTTTTACGCCTCGCCGCAGCTGTTCGTGTTCACCCCCAATGCCGTCGCCAGCCTGGCCGTGCCCGGCGTGGGCGGCTTGCGCCAGCACCAGCCATTGTTGCGCGAGCAGTACCGCGACGTGGTGAGCCGCTTGCAGCAACTGCAACAGAGCCAAAGCCTCCTGCTGACCGACAGCCGGGTGCGCTGGATGCGTGCGCCGCCGCAGTTGTACCAGAACAGCCGCAGCGTGGTCGCGATGATCGGCCTCGACGCGCCTGCCGCCGTATTGCCGGCCAATCAGCCTCAGGGCCTGCTCACGCTGGCGGCGGTGGTGGACACCTCGCAGGTCGACGAAATCGAGCGAGTACTGCAACTGTCGGTCTACAACCAGTTCACCCTGATCTCGCCCCAGGGCGACGTGTTGCTCGGCAGCCTCGGCGATGAACACATGGCGCCCCTGGGCCTGAGCTTCAACAGCCAGGGTTTGCGCTTCAAGATGCTCAGCGAGGGTGGCGAGCACTGGACCGGCCTGTACGCCATCAGCTATCAGGATTTCCTGCGCTACGCCAAATGGCCGCTGCTGGGCCTTGGCCTGACGTTTCTGGCGGCCGTGCTGCTGGGCTGGTGGATCAACCATTGGTACAAGACCCGCATCGTCAGCCCGGCGCAACGCGCGCAGGAGCGTCTGTTCGAGAGCGAGGCATTCAACCGCATCATGCTGCACAACGCCCCGGTGGGATTGTGCGTAGTGCGCCGCAGCGATCACCAGTTACTCCTGGAAAACCAGCGCGCGCTGCAATTGCAGGGCACCGCACCGCTGCTCGACGTGCTCAAGGCCAACGATGGCCCGGACACCCCCGGCGAGATGTGCCTGGCGGTGGAGGGGCGGTACTTGCAGGTCGTGGTGGTGGCGGCGCGGTACGAAGGTGAGGACGTGTTCCTCTGCGGCTGCAACGACATCACCCGACACGTGGACGAAGCCCAGTTGCTGACCCAGGCGCGCCAGGAAGCCACCGAAGCCAACGAGGCCAAAACCGTGTTCCTGGCAACCATGAGCCATGAAATCCGCACCCCGCTGTACGGCGTGCTCGGCAATCTGGAACTGATGGCCCTGACCGACATGAGCGAGCGCCAGCGCCACTACCTGGAAATTATCCAGGGTTCGTCCACTGTGCTGTTCCAGTTGATCAGCAACGTACTGGATGTATCGAAAATCGAATCCGGGCAAATGGCCGTGGAAGCGGCGCCGTTCAGCCCGGGCCAGTTGGTGGCGGAATCGGTGTTGGCGTTCAGCGCGACCGCGCGCAATAAAGGCTTGCAGATCGATGCCGAGATCGACCCGCTGCTACCGCCGCAACTGCTTGGCGATGCTGGCCGCATCCGGCAGGTCCTGCATAACCTGCTGGGCAACGCGATCAAGTTCACCGACTCCGGGCGCGTGCGTTTGCGCCTGATGGTGCAGCAACTACTTGACGATAAAGTGACCCTGCAATGGCAGGTCACTGACACCGGCGTGGGCATTCCGGAAAAGGCGCTGGACCAGTTGTTCAAGCCGTTTTATCAGGTAGCGGGCGACCAGGACGGCAATGGCGCCGGCCTGGGCCTGTCTATCTGCTCGCGCTTGAGTGAGTTGATGGGCGGCAGCATGCGCGTGGTCAGCGAGCCAGGGTTGGGCAGCAGTTTTTCGCTGTTCATCACCTTGCCGGTGCTTCAGGAAACCCTGCCCTCTGCGGAACAACCGCCGATGCCGCCGTGCCTGGACGCACCGTGCCTGAACGTGCGCGTGCTGGTCGCCGAAGACAACCCGGTCAGCCAGGCCGTGCTGCAAGAACAGCTCGAGGCCCTTGGCGCCCACCCCACCGTAGCGCGTGACGGCGAGCATGCGCTGCAAATCTGGGGTTCGCAGCCGTTCGACCTGGTGATCACCGACATCAATATGCCGCGCCTCAACGGCTACGACCTGGCCCGCGCGTTGCGTGAACAAGGCGTCCAGGTGCCGATCATCGGCGTCACCGCCAATGCCCTGCGCGAGGAGGGCGAGCGTTGCCTGGCGGTGGGCATGAACGCGTGGGTGGTCAAACCGCTGAGCCTGAGCATGCTGCGCCAGGCGTTAATGGCGCACTGCCGGCGAGCCACGGCCTTGCCGGTGGTGCAGGTGGACCGGGACCGCGAAGGCTGGATCGAGCTTTCCCCGGCCATGCGCCAACTGATGGCCGACACGTTGCTGGTGGATGTGCAGCAGATCGAACAAGGCCTGACGGCCGGCGATGCCACCCTCGTACGTGAGCGTTTGCACAGCCTCAACGGCGCGCTGGCCAGTGTGCGTGCCGGGGAACTGTCCAGCGCTTGTCAGGCATGGGAGAACACCCTGTACGACGCACCGCTGGATACATACGCCACCACGCAGATTCGAGGCGTGTGCGCACGGCTTACAGCGGTTGCGCAGTGCTTGCTGGCAGAGTCGCAAACTTGATGAAAGCCCATTACAAGGAAGATAAAGAATGCGAGAAATGAACGTTGTGATCGCCGATGACCACCCGATCGTACTGGTGGGCGTGCGCGAAATTGTGCAGCGTGATTCACGCTACAGCCTGGTGGGCGAGGCGGTCAGTTCCAGTCAACTGATCGAGCAGTTGCGCAAGCACCGGCCGCAAGTCCTGATCACCGATTTCAACATGCCGGGTGACGACACCTATGGCGATGGGTTGAAGCTGATCGAGTACATCCTGCGTCACTTTCCCGCGACCCAGGTGCTGGTGCTGACCATGATTTCCAACAGCCTGATTCTCACCCGCTTGCAGGAATTGGGTGTGGCCGGGGTGATCCAGAAGAACCACCTGCACGGCGAGATCGAAAAGGCCCTCGGCGCGATCAGTGCCCAGCGCAGTTACCGCGCACCGGAGCCCGCCGCGACTTCGGTCTTGGCCAATGTGACCCAGGTGCAGGCGCGCTTCCAGAGCCTGTCGCCACGGGAGATGGAAGTGCTGCGTTTATTCGTGACGGGCATGAGCGTGAGCGATATCGCGCGGCAGTTGAGCCGCAGCAACAAGACCGTCAGCGCGCAGAAGATTTCGGCCATGCGCAAGCTGGAGGTGGACAGTGACCAGGCGCTGCTGACCTATTGCATCGAAGCCCGGCAGTTTCAGTAATCAGCGGTACGTCATCTGCATCAACAGGGTGGCTTTGTAGCTACCCGCCTCGGGCAGCTCGCCCAGGGACACGGGCTTGACGCGCAGGGTCAGCGCCAACGGTTCGTCTTCTACCGGCCAGGTGCCGGTTTGGCCCAGGCCGATCCCCGGCTTGTCGGTCTTGTCACGCAATTGCACCTGCAACCCCAGGGATGGGAGATTGGTGAGCAGCACCGGGCTGACGGTGAGGGCCCGGGCCATGCCCGCCGACAAACTCAGCTCGACCTGAGCGCCCGCCTGACAGTCGAAGACCAGCGGCACATCGGTGGCGACGGTGCTGCCGTCGGCCAACTGGTTGAGGTTGACCTTGCCCAGGTCCACCTGTTGCGTACTCGGAAACCTTGCGGTGCACGGCGGTGCGGTCAGCTTGCCGCTGACGTCGATCTGCGCTTCTTCCGCCGCTTGCGCAAGGGCGGTGCTGGCTACGGCCAGCAGCATCCAGGCGAGCGCTTTCATAGGTAATTGAGGGTCATGACCATCGACGAGGTGAACGCGCCCGGCGCCAGCGTGCCGCGTTCGACCAGTTGCGCCTTGAGGCTGATATCCACGTCGCCGCTGAGGTTGGTGTATTTCTTGACGGTGCCATTGAGGTTTGCCGCCGTGTTGTCCGCCCACAGCAACGACACACCGAGGTTATCCGCCGTGGTCTTGGCCACGGTGGAGGTGTAGGTGCCGTTATTGGACGTGAAGCTGACATTTAGCGAAGAACCCGACGAGCACTTCAAGCGCACCGGCACTTCCACAGTGCCGGTGGTCGCCACCTGGTCAGTACGCACGTCGCCAAATGCGGCGGTCAGGGTTGTGCCGGTACTCAATACGCACGGTGGGCGGGTGAGGGTGCCGCTGACGGTGATATTCACCACGTCGGCAGCGTGAGCGGTGCTGCTGAGCAGCATCAGGGCGAGCAGTGGAGTTTTCATGGCAAGGCCCTCATTGATAGTCGATGTTCAGCGTGTATTGGCTCTGAAACGCACCCGTCGGTGATTGCCCGGCCGCCAGTTGTGGCTTGAAGCTCAGGTTTACGTCATTGCTGCCCACGCGTAACTGCATAAAGCGCGGGGTAGTGAAGTTCACCGGGTTCAGGGTGTCGGTCCACAGCGCCTGCATGTTCAAACCTGCCAGCGAGGTGCGCGTCACACCGGTAGTAGGGCTGACTACCGTCTGGTTTGGAAGCAGGTAGACGTTGGCTCGCATCTGCGCCGAGCATTTAATTGACACTGTGGTCGACTGCATCTGGTTATTGAGGTCGCTGTTGCTGATAGAGCCGAAGCGCAGGTTGACGCTGCCGGGTGAACTCAGGCTGCAGGCAGGTGGGACTACGGTGTATGAAAACCCTGTGTTAAGAAACCACTCGCCATAACCCAGCCAGTTTTCCGAGGTAACGCCCAGCAACACCCCTATCCAACGTGTGCCTGCAGTTTGGGGTGCTGTGCCCACCAGAATGTAGCGGTAAGGCACCACAGTATTAAGGGGTAGAGGCCGGCAGTAGCCGCCCAGGCAATTGCGGCTGTATTGGCCGATATTCAGATCGTATAAATAGATGTTGTTATACGGGTCGGACCATCTCAACGGGGCTTGATTCGGGCCGCTCATGTAGTTGATTCGCGTATTTAAACCGGCTGAATAGGGGAATGCGCGGCGAACGGTGCACGTGCCCTCGAAGACGATCCTGATCGCCTGGCCCGGTGTAAACGTGTAGCCGCCGCTCGGAACGCCTGGCACTGTGCAGTTGAGATTCCCTTCGACCAACGCTTGCGCCTGTTGTGAAAGGCAGCTCAATACTGCGCACAACAGCGCAAGCATCAGCCGTCCACGCACCTTATGTGTTGCTTTAACGATCATGTCAGGAATCCTTGGCACCCGACCCACCGGCCGCGCGCTCACATTGAATATTCATTTGGGTGATGCCGCCGTCGGCAGGCGCTGTTTCGTCCAGCTTCAATTCACGGCTGCACCACGGCTGGCCGTCGACGCTGACCAACAACCGCGCCTCGGGCGGCACGCCGGTCAGGAACGCGCGGCCTTTGTCGGCCACCAGGGTGTTGCCGAGGGCGCGGCCATCCGGGGCAAACAATTCGGCGCGGGCGGCAAACGGCGCTGCTTCGCCAAGGGGGTCGCTGATGCGAAACAGGATGCGTTGGCCGCGCCGGGTGTCGAAGTCGGCCAGTACAAACGCGCCGCGGTTTGGCGTGACTTCCTGCACCGGCTCGGCGATGTCGACGTCAGACGGCATCGACTGGGTGTCCAGCGACACGCGGTTTTTGCGATAGGGCAGGGCCTGCGGCACCACGGTGTAGCCATTGCTGTTGGTGCGCACACCGCGCTTGTTGCTGATGCCCACGTCGGCGGCGCCCGGTGTGGCGACGATCACATTGGTTTCGCCCAATGGCTGGCTGAACATCAGGTTGCTGCCATACGCCACCACCGAACCTTCGACGCCCATGTCCAGTTGGCGGCTGCCGGTGGTCTCGTTATAGGCACCGCGCACAATCGCGTTGGGCGCGTCGTATTGCGCGGCGAAGGTGCCGCCGGTCTGGCGTTGCGCGCCGCTGACTTGCTGCGACACACCCGCGCTGTAGGCCAGCGTATCGTCCTCGAACGCGTTGCCGCTCAGGGTCGCGGTGCGTGATGCCGAGCCCCGCGCGCTCTGGTTCATGTTGGCCGTAACGCGCTGGCTGCGCGTGCCGCCCAGGGGCATGCTGATGCTCAGGGACAGGCTGCGGTCGTCGCTGTTGGCGCCTTTGTTCAGGCCCAGCCCAAGGGAGTAGGAAATGTCCCCGACGCTCGCGCTGTATCCCAATTGGATCGAGGTGTCGGCCTTGCTCTTGTCCCAGTAGGCGGTTTTCGACACGTTGGCATAGACCCCGCCGTAGCCGCCCAATTGCTGCGACACGTTGGCGGTGAAGTTGCTTTTCATGTGGCCGCTGCGGTACGTGTCCAGGGTTTGCTCGGTGCTGCGGCTGTTCAGCGCTTCGTTGAACGAGTAGTAGCCGCCGGTGGAGTAGCGGTAGCCGATCAGGCTGAAGTTGGTGTCGGTGGCCGCCAGGGACTTGGAATAGCGAAAGCGAAACGACTGGCCGCTGGACGTGGTTTTCTCCCGGCCCACGGCGTCGCTGCGGGCGTGGGTCACGTCCACCGAGATCGCGCCAAAGCCGGCAAAGTCGTGGGCAAAACCCAGCAGGCCGGCGTTGTATTGATTACTCAGCAGGCTGCTGCCAAACAGCGTGGTGCTGCCGCTCAAACCGCGTCGTAGGGAGGCCTGGATAAATGTTGGGGTTTGCTGCACAAAGGACGATTGCGCCGGGCGGTATTGGCCGGCGAATACCGAATAGCTTTGCTGGCCTTCGCGCAGCATGTAGGGCACCGACGAGAACGACTGGGTGTAGACCTGGCGCTGGCCGTCCGGGCCTTCCACGGTGACTTCGATGTCGCCATTGCTGGCGGTGGGGTACAGGTCGGTCAAGGCGAACGGCCCCGACGGCACCCATTGCTCATGGATCACATAGCCGCGCTGGCGGATGATCACCCGCGAGCGGCCATTGGCAATGCCGCGAATCACCGGGGCGAATTCGCGGGCCTGGTCGGGCAGCATGTCCAGATCAGAGGCGATGCCCAGCCCGCGATAGGGGATCGCGTCAAACAGGTCGCCTTCGGTGGTGGAATCGCCCAGGGTGGCGATCGCCATCATATTGCCCATGTCGCGCTGGGCGTAGGTTTCCAGCGACTCCCAGCGCCCGGGCGTGGTGCTGCCTTTTTGCCAGGTCGAAAAATTGCGCAGGCGCCAGGCCCCGGCATTCACGCCGCTCCTCAGGCTGCCGAACTGGTCCTGGCGGCGGCCGGTATCGGACTCCACGGTGCTGCCGGTGAAGCTGTAGTTGGTGAAGGCCACCTGTTCGCCGTTACTCCATTGCCGACGGCGCACTTCAAAAGGGATGCTGCCCAGGTAGGCCTGTGGGATTTCAATCGACAGGATCTGGCGGTTGAAGTCGTAGTCGTAGCTCACGCCGGCCAGGCCCTGATCGAACGCAATGCAGGTGGGGTCGGCGTCGGTGCGGTTTTGCAGGGCCGTGTCGGCCACGCCCTGGGCGCGGAAGAACTCGACATCCAGGCAGGGGAACAGGCCGGTGCTCGAGCGTTCCTGGGTGCCGGTGGCGCGGATGAAACGCACATCACGCTGTTCGATCGAGCGCTGGTTGAGCTGGATATCCACCCGGTAAATCCCCGGTAACTGGCCGTCGCTCATGGCGCTGACCTGTTGTTTCACAGCGGCCGAACTCTGCCCGCCGCCGATTTCGAGAAACGACGCATCGAACTCGTAGCCGGCGTGTGCGGGGGCCAGGTGCAAGGCGGCGGCGGCCACGAGCGGGCAGCCGAAAGCCTTCACGGCGCAACGGCGCATGACTGGGAATGAACGGAGCATGGTCGTTCCTGAAAAGGCGTTCCGGGGTTGTCGCGTGGGTATCAGTGAATGCGGATGACGGGGGCGGTCACGATGCTGCCGTAGTCATCGATGTAGCTCAGTTGCACTTCATCGCCGGCCTTTGCCTGGATCGGCAGCTCACGCGCTTCGCCTGGGCGCAGCACATCCGGCGCCTGGGTGATCGGCAGGCCGTTGAGCTTCAGTTCGCTGACCACCACGTGCAGCTTGGAGGCGTTATTGACGGCCAATGCACCCGCTTGGGCCTTCCAGTTCACTTGCGCCACCGCGTCCTTGAGCGAACCTTTGAGGCCGGCCGGGCGGTAGAACAGTTTGATCGTGGTCTTGAGCGCGATCTGCAGCACGTTCTTGCCTTTTTGATCGTCGCTCATGGCCGGGATTGCCTTGACGTTCATCAGGAACAGGCTTTCGCGGTCCTGGGGCACTTCTGGGCCACCGGTAAAAATGATGCGCAGGATGTTTTCCTTGTCGGCATCCAGCCGGAACAGCGGCGGCGTGACGATAAAGTTATCGACGCTTTCCTCGTTGCCACTGCCGAAGTGGCTGACCCAGGACTGCACGAGGTAAGGCGAGGTGTCGTCGCGGTTGCTGACGCTCAGGTTGGCTTCGTTGGAAGCGCCGTCGTAGATCAGTCGCGTGGCGCCGACGGTGACGGCGGCGTTGGCGGCGCTGTGCCAGAACGGCAGCAGGGCGAGCAGAAGATAGACTTTCAAACGCATGACAGGGGAACCTCCGGAAGCCCGCGGGCCGGAGCGCGAACGCCTGGCCCACGGTGTTGACGAGCAATTACTTGTAGGTAACGTCGAAGCTGGCCAGCGCGTGCACCTGACCGGTGCTGATGCCGGAGGTGGTCACCGCGTCGTCGCCTTCACCGGTGGTGGTGTCGGCGACTGTGCGCACGTAGGCAGCGGTAAAGTCGAAGGTATTGGACTGTGCACGCAGGTCGTAATCGGCGGTCGGCGTGTTCAGTGGCAGTTTGTTGCCGTTACGGGAGTCGGTGATCTGGATCGCGATGCCGCGCACCTGGTTTTCACCGGTCAGGCCCAGTAATGTCGGGTCGCTGGCGTCTTGCTGGCCGCTGAAGGTGATCGCGACGTTTTTACGGGTCGCGGTGCTGCAGTTGTCCAGGCTGATGGAAAACGGCTTGGCTTTATCGGTGAGCACCGAACCCACGGTGGGCGCGAAGTCAGCGATGCGCACCGGGTCCAGAGTCACCGACTTGTTCACGTCGCCGGTGGTGATGGTGCAGGCGTTATCGGTGACGGAACCGGTGAATTCGATCTGCCCGTCCGCCGCCTGAGCGGTGCCGGCCAGCAACCAGCAAGCGCCGCAGGCGAGGGTGAGTTGGCTCAGTTTGTTCAGCATTGCAGTGCCTCTTTTAAGAGAAGGAAGGTTGTCTGCCTACCCGTCAGGTAAGCCAATCCATAGTGCAATGCTGTGTTTTAGAGGCACATGAGACGGATCTTAAAAACTGGCGAACTGATGGCCGCCCGACCGCTGAGTCCATATAAGGCGCCGAGCGTGATATTCTGCGCGCCATCTTGGTCTAGCCTCTATCGAGTACGTACACCCGTATACGTCCCGGTGGTTAGCTGTCGCCCAGGTAGCTGAAGCCAATAATGATAAGAAGTCAGCGCAGAAGGGACATAAAAGTGAGGTCGATACGTCGGCCTTGTGTGCCCACCCTGCGGTCCCCGAATGAATGTGCACACCCCGCGGTGCGTTGCCTGGCGCAGCGTGATTGAGGGTTGCCCATGATCAGGGGCAGTGGGGCGGATGGCGTTTTATCATAGGTGCTACTGATGTTTAAAAAAGTAAACACTGCCCTGCTGGGGCTGGCTTTGTCGATGGGGATCACTTCCGTTCACGCGGAAGAGGCAAAGAAAGTCGATGTGCTGCTGATCGGCGGCGGCATCATGAGTGCAACCCTGGGTGTGTGGCTCAATGAGCTGCAACCGGACTGGTCGATGGAGATGGTCGAGCGCCTCGATGGCGTGGCCGAAGAAAGCTCCAACGGCTGGAACAACGCCGGTACCGGTCACTCGGCTTTGGCTGAGCTGAACTACACCCCGGAAGACAAGAACGGCAACGTTGAGATCCCGAAAGCGGTCGAGATCAACGAAGCGTTCCAGATCTCCCGTCAGTTCTGGTCCTGGCAGGTTCAGCAGGGCGTCCTGAAGAACCCGCGTTCGTTCATCAACTCCACTCCGCACATGAGCTTCGTGTGGGGCGATGACAACATCAAGTTCCTGAAGAAGCGTTACGAAGCGCTGCAGGCGAGCCCGCTGTTCGCCGGCATGCAGTACTCCGAGGACCCGGCGCAAATCGCCAAATGGGTTCCGCTGATGATGGAAGGGCGTGACCCGAACCAGAAAATCGCGGCCACCTGGACCCCGATCGGTACGGACGTGAACTTCGGCGAGATCACGCGCCAGTTCGTCGCTCACCTGCAAACTACGCCGAAGTTCGACCTGAAACTGTCGAGCGAAGTGCAGGACATCACCAAGAACGCCGATGGCACCTGGCGTGTCAGCTACAAGAACCTGAAAGACGGCACCAAGACGGAAACCGACGCCAAGTTCGTGTTCATCGGCGCGGGCGGCGGTGCACTGCACCTGCTGCAGAAGTCGGGCATTCCTGAAGCCAAGGAATACGCGGGCTTCCCTGTTGGCGGTTCGTTCCTGGTCACCGATAACCCAACGATTGCCGAGCAGCACCTGGCCAAGGCCTACGGTAAAGCTTCCGTTGGCGCACCGCCGATGTCGGTTCCGCACCTGGACACCCGCGTGCTGGATGGCAAGCGCGTGATTCTGTTTGGCCCATTCGCTACCTTCTCGACCAAGTTCCTGAAAGAAGGCTCGTACCTGGACCTGCTGACCAGCACCACCACCCACAACATCTGGCCAATGACCAAAGTCGGTATCCGCGAATACCCACTGGTCGAGTACCTCGCCGGCCAACTGATGCTGTCGGATGACGACCGCTTCAAGGCGCTGCAAGAGTACTTCCCGAACGCCAAGAAAGAAGACTGGCGCCTGTGGCAAGCCGGTCAGCGTGTGCAGATCATCAAGCGTGACGAAGAGCAGGGCGGCGTCCTGAAACTCGGTACCGAAGTGGTCAGCTCCGCCGACAACACCATCGCCGGCCTGTTGGGTGCATCGCCAGGCGCGTCCACCGCGGCTCCGATCATGCTGACCGTGCTGCAGAAAGTGTTCAAGGAACAGGTTGCTTCCCCGGCCTGGCAGGAAAAGCTGCACCAGATCGTGCCTAGCTACGGCACCAAGCTGAACGACAGCCCTGAAGCTGTGGCTAAAGAATGGGCCTACACCGCCAACATTCTGCAGCTGACGCCTCCACCTGCGATTCCGCAGCTGACTGCTCCGAAAGCCACCGAGGCTGCAAAGCCTGCGGCTGAGCCGAGCAAGCCAGCTTCTGACCTCGCGCTGTAAGACGTTGGTGCGGTCCTGATTCAGGGCCTGCGCAACGTAAAAAGCCCGCTGAACCGGTGACGGTCAGCGGGCTTTTTTGCAGGTGTCACCAATGAGCGGGTACTTCGACCTGCCGCTCTGCAGCTGCCAACGCTGCCTTCAGTCCCTCTTTATCCAGAGGTATGCAGTACGCCGGCTTGGCGCGTTCAAACCGCCAGCTCTCATCCAGCCCACCGGCATCTACTGCGTCGAAGCCGATCTCGTCCAGCAGGGCGATGACTTGCGCCTTGGCTGCCGGGTCATCCGCCGCGACCGGGAGCGCGCGCCGGTCGGGTGCGCCGCGGCTGCGAGCATCCTGGGTCAGGTCCGGCGCCAGGATAGCGTTGAACACTTTCACCACATTTGATTGCGACAGGTGCTCGGCCACCAACCGGCTGGTGGTGGTTTCAAAGCGGTCGAGCACGGGAATATGGCCGTCGCGGTTCGGGTAGTAGTTGTTGGCATCCATCACGGTTTTGCCTTCCAGCCACTGCGCCGGCACGCTGCGGTAATGTTCGAACGGAATCGCCAGCAGGACCAGTTCGCCAAATTGCGCGGCGTCTTGCGCAGTACCCACTTGAACCCCACGAATGCCACTCAGCACGCTGCTCATCGACTGCGGGCCGCGGGAGTTGCTCAACATCACTTCATGGCCGGCCGCCAACGCCAACTGCGCAACGGCGCGTCCGATAAAGCCTGCTCCGATGATGCCAATTTTCATGTCGGTGCTCCTGAGTTGAGAGAGACGTTATGATGATTGGCTACTGGATGAGGATAAATGGCCGTTCTGGTCTTGGTGTTGTTACTCGGAGTTGTGAATGATGGACCGCCTTTCAAGCATGAGTGCCTTTGTGATGGCTGCCGAACTGGGGTCCTACGCCCGTGCTGCCGAACGCCTGGGAATGTCGCCGCAGATGGTAGCCAAGCATGTGGCGGCGCTGGAGCGGCGGCTGGGCGCACGCCTGCTCAACCGCACCACACGCCGGCAAAGCCTGACGGAGTTGGGAAGCGCGTACTACGAGCGCTGCAAACATATCCTGACAGAGGCAGAGGCCGCAGACTCCCTCGCCCAGATCATGAATGACACACCACGGGGCAAGCTCAAGATCAGCGCCCCGGTGACTTTTGGCTCCTACAGCCTGATGCCACTGGTGACCGAATTTTTACGCGACAACCCCGAGGTGGAAATCGACCTGCACCTGACCGACCGGTTTGTCGACCTGGTGGAGGAGGGCTACGAAGTGGCGTTCCGTATCGGCCCGCTGGCGAACAGCAGCCTCACCGCCCGGCCGCTGCAGCCCTACCGCCTGGTGGTCTGTGCGGCACCCAAATACCTGGCCGAGCGCGGCACGCCGCTGACGCCCGCTGACCTTGAACACCACGAGTGCCTGGGATACGCCTACTGGTCACGTCCGGCTGATCGCGAATGGTCGTTCTACCAAGGCGCCGTCCTGCACAAGGCCCAGGTCGCCAGCCGCCTGCACGTGAATGAAAGCCGGGCCTTGATGTCGGCCGCGCGGGATGGTTTCGGGGTTGTGCTGGGGCCTGAGGATTTCTTACGCTCGGCGCTCAAGAGCGGTGAGTTGGTGCGAGTGCTGCCGGACTATGAGGCGCCAAGTCGGCAGATGCATTTGCTCTACACCGCGAATCGCCAGCGCACCGCCAAGCTGCGGCGATTTGTCGATGCGGTGCTGTTGCGTTTCGGACCACCCTAGACGCTGAAGCCGGCCTTGACCTGCTCATACAGATGCAGTGCCAACAGGTTGCTGCTGTCGCCAAGCAGGTACAGGTGATGCAGCGGCAGCGGCGGCAGTTCAGCTCCAGCAATCTGGCGCGTCAATCCCTTACCCATGCGGCTTTCTTCCACCAACCCCACCGCCATGCCACTGCGGATACACGCTTCAACAGCGGGCGAACTCGCGCTTTCCAGCAGCACCCGATAGTAAGTGCCGTGCTCCTTCAGCGCTCGAATCGCTGCAGCGCGATAAGGGCAACCTGTCAGTTGCACGGCAATCGGCAGTGGCGCCTGCGGTGGGCAGCTGAAGTGTTCGGCGGCCACCCACAGCGGCTGGATTTCTCCCAGGCGCTCGCCTTGTTCCAACGGCTGGGCGCTGACAATCAGGGCCAGGTCCAGCTGCCTGCTGGCGAACAGCGTGAGCAGTTCGCCACTGGAGCGCGCTTCTACCTCCAGTTCCAGCAATGGGTTGTCGGCGACCAGGCGGGGCAGGAACTCCTGCATGAAGTCTGGCGCGTAAGAATCAGGCAAACCCAGGCGAATCTTGCCCTGCATGCGTTGTGGCGTGAGGGAGGCCAGCAAGCGGTCGTGGCTCTTGAGGAATTCGGTGGTTTCGCCCAGGAGTTTCTTGCCGTACATCGTCAGTTCAACCCCCTGGTTGCTGCGGCTGAACAGGCGTTGGCCGACCTGGTTTTCGAGCTTCTGGATCTGCGTGGTCACCGTCGAGGCACTGCGATGCACATGATTGGCCGCTTCGTTGAATCGCTGGAAGCGGGCCACCGCGTGGAAAGTGCGCAACAGGTCAATATTCAGTTGTTTGCTCATGATTCCACTTTTAAGGATTAGTGGTACAGATTATTCAAATATACAGAATCATGCGCGGCACTTAGCCTTTTGGTCAATCAAGCGAACCGGAGGCTCAATGAAGCGATCAACCGTGGGGCGGTTGCTGTTACAGGCGGTGTTCGTGCTGTCGTGGAGTTCGGGGTTTATCGGCGCGAAACTGGCGACCCGGAGTGATGGCGTGTTCAACGTGCTGTTCTGGCGTTTCTTGCTGGTGTCGTTGTGCCTGGCGCTGTTTTTGAACGTGCGGCTGCTGAAGGTTTCCTGGGCACAGATCCGCCATCACGCGGTGGTGGGTTTCCTCTCGCAGTTTCTCTATTTGACCTGTGTCTACGTGGCGATCCAGAACGGTTTGCCGCCGGGGATTGCGGCGATCATCGCGGCCCTGCAGCCATTGATGACGGCGGCGCTGTCATCGGGTAGCCACGCCGAACGCAGCGGCGGCTGGCAGTGGCTGGGGTTGATGATCGGTTTTGCCGGCGTGTCGATCGTCATCTTCGGGCAATACCGCAACAGCGGGGCCGAAGTCGGGTCGGTCATGTATGCATTGCCCCTGGTGTCGGCACTCGGTCTGACCGTGGCCACGCTGTACGAACGGCGGGCGGCCCGCACTGACTCCGGCGACCTGAGCCTGGCGTTGTTTATCCAGTCGTTGCTGACCTTGATCGGCTTTGCTGCAGCGGTGCTGTACACCGATACGCTGAGCATTCCGCGGACCCCCGACGTATTGATCTCCATCGTTTGGCTGACGGTGTTCTCTACTTTCGTGGCTTACCTGAGCCTGTGGATGTTGTTGCGCGTAATGACGGCTACCCATGTGGCGACATTGGTGTACCTGGAGCCTCCCGTGACACTGGTGTGGGCGGCACTGATGTTTGGCGATGAGATTCATGCATCGACGTATGCAGGGATCGCCGTGGTGGTGGCCGGGCTGATTCTGGTGCGACTGAAACAGCCGGTCGCAGTCTGTGCCTCTTGAAAAGGTCAGTTTTTCTTTACCTGCTGTCTGCCCGTGGGTTCAGCAAGCTGACAGTTGGCACCTGTTAAAAAGTCTTATGGCCAAGCAGGAGCGCGGCTGGAACAAGGGGGCATTTTTTTTACCGGTATAAACGCTGGGCGGTTACGCCCGAGGATTCTGTATGTTGTTACGTTATGCGGCATTGGCGGCTTTGGTCGTCGCGGCTTCCGGGTGTGTAGAGGAGCGGGTCGTACATGATCGACGACCGGTGCAGCGTGAATATGTAGAAGTCGTCGCGCCGCAACCGCCGCCGGTGCAGGTCATCGAGGTCGAGCCCGAAGGGCGGCCAGGTTACCTGTGGTCGCGTGGCTACTGGCGTTGGGAAGGCGGGCGCTATGTGGCGGTTCACGGCCACTGGGAGCCGGTACGGCCAGGTTATCGTTATGTTCACCCGCATTGGGAGCAGCGTAACGACGGCTATCACTGGCAGGGCGGCGGTTGGGTTCGCTGACCGTTTTCCGATGGCTTAAATCGGCTTCTTCGTACCCAGAAGCCGAACTTCCCTGAGCAGCGCCGCGCCCAACTGGCCGGTGCCAAGCTCCTTGTAACCCACCGCTTTAACATCGCCATTCTCTTCCGCCTGGATGAGGATCACCGGTGTTTCCTTGCCGGTGCCTTCGTCGACATGCATGGCGTACTGCGGGATATCCAGCTTGATCGGCGTGCCTGCCGCCTTGCCCTTCACATTGATCAGAAACGCCGCACAACCGGTATCCACATCCTGACTGGTAGCGGAGCGACCGCTGACGAAGCAGGTGTCGGGCAGGTCGGGCCAGGCGATGGCTTCGGCGAGGGTCAATGGGGACGTTAATGCCAGGCCGGCGAGAAAAAGCGTGCGCACGTTGGTCTTGTCTCTGGATAAAGTCAGTAAGGGCATTTTCTACCAAAGCCTTGACGCTTCTGCAACGCGTCGCCTCAGGTCAGCCGCCGCATGCCGGTAGCCTTGGCCGCGCTGACATCAAATGTCGCCGTATATTCACAGCCTGCTGCGTGGGCGCAGCGTTCAATCAGGCAGTCGGCGAAATCGGCCCTGGTGCTTGTAAATCGCCGGAGTGCCTGCCAGATAACGTCGGCGTGCTCTACGGTCAGTTCGCGGGTACGCAGCAGCGTCTCCAGGACCGCAACCACTTCACTCTTGGCTGACTGGTAACTGGACTGCAGGACCCACACCAGTTCCACCACTGAAACCAGGCTGACAAAACCCGGCGAGGCAGTGGTGAGCGACTCGATCAGTCTGGATGCCTTTGGCGATTGGACGGGATCATCCTGGGTGACGTAACGCACCAGCACATTGGTATCCAGTCCAATCATCGTGCTTTGGCTCCCTGTGCAGCGATGGCCAGGTTCATTTCTTCGATGCTGACGGGCTTGGCGGGTTTGCGGATCAGCCCTTTGAGGTCCAACACAGTCTTGCTGGCCGCGATGATCGCAAACTTGCCCTCTTCCATTTCGACGAATTCGACCCGGTCGCCAGTGTTCAGCCCAAGTGCGGCCCTGACTTGAACGGGAATGGTTATTTGGCCTTTTGAAGTGAGTGTGGCGGTAGCCATGTTGAAAGCCTCTCTCGTGATACTCCTTACCTTAGGGTAAGGAATAGTGGAGGGCAAGATCCATTGGTCCATAGGTTACTCATCTGGCGTGGGTGGGTCGGAACAGGTAAAACGATAGTCCGAACGTTTCCCGTCGACACGCCTGAAACCAGCCTTAAGAGATACAACATATGACCGACCGCCACCTCATCATCCCCACTTCCATGCACCCCATCGTCGAGCGCGCCGGCTACGTCCCGGCCGTAAAAGTCGGCAAGACCCTGTACTGCGCAGGGCAGGTCGGCCGCACGGAACACCTGGAAGTCATCACCGATCCCGAGGCACAGTTCGTCGCCGCCTGGGAGAGCCTGCGCCTGGTATTGGAGGAGGGGGGCTGTACGTTTGAAGACGTGGTCGACATGACCACCTACCACGTGAACATGAGCGAGCACATGGCGGTTTTCCGTGAAGTGAAAAACCGCCTGTTCCCTCGCGGGTTGTGCGCCTGGACGGTCATTGGCGTATCAGAACTGGCCAACCCAGGCTTGCTGCTGGAGATCAAGTGCGTAGCGGTTCAGCGCTGACTCACTGCACCACGCGGTAGCACGGCACGTAGGCGGCGCCGCCTGGCAGTTTCATCCGGTGCTGCTCTACGAACGCCTTCAGCAACTCATCCAGCGGTTTCATGATCGCCGGGTCGCCATGAATCTCATACGGCCCGTTCTGCTCGATCAGGCGGATGCCCTTGTCCTTGACGTTGCCGGCCACAATCCCCGAGAACGCCCGGCGCAGGTTGGCCGCCAGTTCATGGGGCGGCAGCGCGTGGCTCAGTTGCAGGCTGGCCATGTTGGCGTGGGTCGGGTCGAACGGGCGCTGGAAGCCCTCGTCGATCTTCAGCAGCCAGTTGAAGTGGAACGCGTCGTTGCGTTCGCGGCGGAACTGTTTGACCGCTTTCAAGCCGGCGGTCATCTGCCGTGCCACCTCAGCCGGGTCGTCAATGATGATCTGGTAGTGAGCCTGGGCCGCTTCGCCCAGGGTCGCGCCGACGAACGCGTGCAACTGTTGCAGGTACGGCGCGGCGTGTTTCGGCCCGGTGAGGATCACCGGGAACGGCACGTCGCGGTTGTCCGGGTGCATCAGGATGCCCAGCAGGTACAGGAACTCTTCGGCGGTGCCGGCGCCGCCCGGGAAGATGATGATGCCGTGGCCGACGCGCACGAAGGCTTCCAGGCGCTTTTCGATGTCCGGCAAAATCACCAGCTCATTGACGATCGGGTTCGGCGCCTCGGCGGCGATGATCCCCGGCTCGGTCAGGCCCAGGTAACGCCCGCCGGTAATGCGTTGCTTGGCGTGGGAAATGGTCGCGCCCTTCATCGGGCCTTTCATCACGCCGGGGCCGCAGCCGGTGCATACGTCGAGGCTGCGCAGGCCGAGCTCGTGGCCGACTTTCTTGGTGTATTTGTATTCTTCGGTATTGATCGAGTGCCCGCCCCAGCACACCACGATCTTCGGCTCGACGCCCGGGCGCAGGGTGCGGGCGTTGCGCAGCAGGTGGAACACGTAGTCGGTGATGCCCTGGGAGCTGCTCAGGTCGATGCGCTGGCTGTCCAGTTCGTTTTCGGTGTAGACGATGTCACGCAGGGCGCTGAACAGCATCTCACGGGTACTGGCGATCATTTCACCATCGACGAACGCGTCAGCCGGTGCATTCAACAGTTCCAGGCGCACGCCACGGTCCTGCTGGTGGATGCGCACTTCGAAATCTTTATAGGCGTCGAGGATGGTCTTGGCGTTGTCGATGTGCGCGCCGGTGTTGAGGATGGCCAGGGCGCATTGACGGAAGAGGGTGTAGATGCTGCCGGTACCGGCTTCGCTCAGTTGCTGGACTTCACGTTGCGACAGCGTTTCAAGGCTGCCTTTAGGGCTTACGGAGGCATTGATGACTTGTCTTTGGGGCATTCTGATTCCCTGAAAGCACAGCCACCGGACCAGGCATGGCCAGTGGCTTGAGGATAGTGCGCGCCGTTTTCGGTCGCATTGGACTGGCATTTTCCCCGGCACTGGAGCCGAGCGCAAACACCGTCGCGCACCATCATGCCGCAGAAGTTACTGAATCAGCTTCCAGTTTTTGTAGAAAAACCGACGCAGGGTAAAGACTGCTCCGGCAAAGGCCGCGATCAGGCCGTTGAGCACCGACGGCACCAGGGTTGGCCGCACGATGTCGATGAACAGGCAGTAGCGCTTGGCGTCGTTCTTGTTGAAGGAGGCATGCATCAGCGTGTCATCGAAGATAAACAGCGGATCATCGTGCCAGTAGTGTTTGTGCTTGCCGACCTGGATGTAGACGCCATCGTGATGGGGCGCCGGTGCCATGTTGTAGAGCACGCGGAACATCATGCGCAGCGGGCCGAAGTGAAACGAGGTGGAACGGTTTTCGTTGAATACCGACACGCCGATGGTTTTCACGTAGGGCAGTTTTTCCCGCAGTTGCGGGATATCCAGGGTGGTCTCGATCGGGCGGCCGTACCATTGGAAAAACAGCATGCCGCGTTTTTTCTCGGCCATGCGCTCGTCCAGGTACTGGATGATCTCGTCTTTGTTGGCCATGGCGTCGTCGATCACCTTTTGCAGGTCTTCGCGCCAGGCGGGCGGCAGGTCGTTCATTTTATAAACGTGGCGATTGCGCTGGCTCAACAGGTCAAACAGCGTGTTGAACGGCGCCAGCAACCAGGTATTGCGGCCGTTGCCGATGAAATACTTCTTGATGGTCGCGCCGTCGTACAGGCCATTGCGCAGGAAATCGTACAGGCCGCAGAACACCACCAGCAGCAGAAACACCAGGGTGGTTTTGGGGAAGCAATAAATGAACAGCAAGACGCCAAGGACCCAGGCGGCGGACGCCAGGCGTTTGCGGATGACACTCTTACTCATGAAACTGGGCTCCATCGGGCGATTTTCGATTGCTTCAAAACCGTCTGCGATTGACTGGCCGGCCAGGCAAAAGAGTCAGTCAACCCGTGGGGCATCATGCCTGAGCTGAAACATATCGAAATAACATGGTCATGATAGGGTGTTATCGCCCTCACGTGGCGTTTTAAATGCTGGAAATTTGTGAAGTCACTGCACAGATTTTTACCGCTGTCCCCCTAAAATGCCTCGGCGGATGGCCAGGCTGGCGGTGTTGCGGATAGCATTTTGTGAACAGAAGATTTGCGACTATCGTGACGCTTCGGTTTTCCGGGCGTCATAGACCGGTACGATTGACGCTGTAATGGCCACCATTGGCCTTCGGCACCTTGGAAGAGGCAGAAATTTTATGATCATCAAACCGCGGGTTCGTGGCTTTATCTGTGTGACCGCTCACCCGGTTGGCTGTGAAGCGAATGTCAAAGAGCAGATCGACTACGTGACCGAACACGGTGCCATTGAAGGCGGCCCGAAAAAGGTGCTGGTCCTCGGGGCTTCCACCGGCTACGGCCTGGCCGCGCGCATCAGCGCTGCCTTTGGCTGCGGCGCCGACACCCTGGGCGTGTTTTTTGAGAAAGAAGGCGAAGAAGGCAAGCTCAGCTCTGCCGGCTGGTACAACAGCGCCGCCTTCGAGAAGTTTGCGCTGGAAAAAGGCCTGTACGCCAAGAGCATCAACGGCGATGCGTTCTCTGACGAGATCAAGCGCCTGACCATCGAAACCATCAAGAAAGACCTCGGCAAGATCGACCTGGTGGTCTACAGCCTGGCCGCGCCACGCCGTACCGACCCGCAAGGCGTGGTGCACAACTCCACCCTGAAGCCGATCGGCAAGGCTGTGACCCTGCGCGGCATCAACACCGACAAGGGCGTCGTGGTCGACACCACCCTCGAACCGGCCACCCAGGAAGAAATCGACGGCACCGTGAAAGTCATGGGCGGCGAAGACTGGCAGCTGTGGATCGACGCCCTGCGTGACGCCGACGTGTTGGCCGAAGGCGCCAAGACCACTGCGTTCACCTACCTCGGCGAGAAGCTGACCCAGGACATCTACTGGAACGGCTCCATCGGCGAAGCCAAGAAAGACCTGGACAAGAAAGTCCTGACCCTGCGCGAAAACCTCGCGGCGCTGAAAGGCGACGCCCGTGTGTCGGTACTCAAGGCAGTAGTGACCCAGGCCAGCTCGGCGATCCCGATCATGCCGCTGTACCTGTCGTTGCTGTTTAAAGTGATGAAAGAGCAGGGCACCCACGAAGGTTGCATCGAGCAGGTCTACGGCCTGTTCAAGGACAGCCTGTATGGCAAAGAGCCCAAGCTCGACGCCGACGGCCGCCTGCGCGCCGACCTCGCGGAACTTGAGCCTAAGGTTCAGGACGCGGTAGCGGCCCTGTGGAATCAGGTCTCCGATGACAACGTCAACGAGATCAGCGATTTTGCCGGCTACAAGGCGGAATTCCTGCGCCTGTTCGGTTTCGAGATCGACGGCGTGGACTACGACGCTGACGTGAATCCGACCGTGAAGATCAAGGGCCTGATTCAGGCTTAAGCGCTTGCGGTAACGAAGAAGCGGCCTCCAGGGGCCGCTTTTTTGTGCGCGTCATGCCAGACTGCGGTCGTTATCACACCCACGCTAACGGAGGATCTACATGACGATTCGTGCAGTCGTTTTTGATTTCGGCGGTGTCCTGTTCGACTGGAACCCGCACCATCTCTACCGCCAGCTGATTACCGACGACCGGGAGCGCCAACAGTTCCTGGACACCGTCTGCACCCAGGCCTGGAACACCGAGCAGGACGCCGGGCGCAGTCTGGCTGAGGGCACCCGCGCGCTGATCGCCGAACATCCGCAGCATGCACCACTGATCCAGGCGTACTACGACCGCTGGCACGAGATGCTGCGTGGTTCATTGCCGGAGGGCGTGGCGATCCTCGAAGCGTTGCATGAGGCGAAGATGCCGCTGTTCGGCCTGACCAACTGGTCCGCCGAGACCTTTCCCTATGCCCGCGCCCACTATCCCTTCCTGCAGTATTTTCGCGACATCGTGGTGTCCGGCGAAATCAAGCTGATCAAGCCCGATCCTGCGATTTACCACGCCAGCCTGGCGCAGGTGCGCGCCCATTTGCCGGATATCCAGCCGGGTGAAGTGGTGTTTATTGACGATGTAGCCGGCAATATCGAGGCGGCCACTGCGCTGGGTTGGCAGGGGATTCACCACGTGTCTGCCGCGCAGACCCGTGAGCGCTTGATCGAGCTGGGGGTGAGCCTCTAGCGCGCCCATTTCTCCATGACGAAGTCCACGAACGCCCGCAGCTTGGGCAGGCGATAGCGGTCCTGGGCGTACAGCAAATGCATGGGCCGGCTGGGCAGTTGGTAGTCCGTCAGTAATGCCACCAGTTTACCGGCCCGCAGGTCTGGCTCGACCAGGGCGTCAGGCAGCATCACGATGCCCATGCCTTCCAGGGCAGCCTGGCGCAAGGCCTGCGAACTGTTGATGGTCAATGAGCCGGAAACCGGAATTTCCACGTCGCCCTCTGCGCCGCGCATTCGCCACAACTTGTCGGCGTTGCGCCAATCGTCGGTCGCCGGGTAAGCGAACGCCAGGCAGTCATGTTGCTGCAGATCATCGGGGCGTTGAGGTGTGCCACGGCGCGCCAGGTACTCCGCAGAGGCGCAGAGGGTGATGGTGTAATCCTGCATGGGGCGGGCAATCAGGCTTGGCGCGTCCAGGCCGCCCAAGCGGATGGCCACGTCGAACCCGCTGTCGACCATGTCCATCCGCTGGTTGCTCAGCACCACGTACAGCTTGATCTGTGGGTAGCGCTGGGAAAATTCGCTGAGCGCCGGTGCCAGGCGTTCGGTGCCAAAGGCCGGTGGTGCGGTGATCCGCAGCAGGCCCTTGGGCACGTCACTGTTGGCTTGTTCGGCCATCTGCTCGGAGTCGGCCACCAGGCCCAGCACCTCCAGGCAACGCTGGTAATAAATCCCGCCAAACTCGGTCAGGCTTTGCTTGCGCGTGGTGCGCTTGAGCAGGCTGACGCCCAGGCGTTGTTCCAGCGCGCGCAGGTGATTGCCGACCATTGTGGTGGACATGCCGCACGCCTGCGCTGCCGCCGTCATGCTGCCGGCTTCCACCACTTTTACGTACACCGTCATCGCCTGGAACAGATCCATTATCAAGCCCTGGTTTAAAGTGATCGCAGTGTTGTGCAGTTTATCCAGCTCGGGTGGCTAACGATACTGGTGCCATCACTACGATGCACTGGAGCCTGATGCCATGACCGCCGCCTGCCTGATGACCACTTATCAACCGTCGCCCCTGAGCTTTACCCGAGGCCTTGGCACGCGCCTGTGGGACCAGCAGGGCCGTGAATACCTGGATGCGGTGGCAGGTGTGGCGGTGACCAACGTCGGTCATTCCCATCCGCGGCTGGTAGCGGCCATCAGTGAGCAGGCCGGTTTGCTGCTGCACACCTCCAACCTCTACAGCATCGACTGGCAGCAGCGCCTGGCCCAGCGCCTCACCCGGCTCTCCGGGCTGGACCAGGCGTTCTTCAACAACTCCGGTGCCGAAGCCAACGAAACGGCGCTGAAGCTGGCCCGGCTGCATGGCTGGAAAAAGGGTATCGAACAGCCGCTGGTGGTGGTGATGGAGAATGCCTTTCACGGGCGCACCCTGGGCACCCTGTCCGCCAGCGACGGGCCTTCCGTGCGGTTGGGATTTCAAAAACTGCCGGGGGACTTTATCAAGGTCGGCTTCGGTGACTTGAAGGCACTGGAGGCCGTGACCCGGGAGTTTGGCCCGCGCATTGTTGCGGTGCTGCTTGAGCCGATCCAGGGCGAAAGCGGCGTGCAAGTCGCGCCGCCGGGCTATCTGAAAGCCTTGCGCGAGCACTGCACCCGGCAAGGCTGGTTGTTGATGCTCGATGAGATCCAGACCGGGATCGGCCGTACAGGTCGCTGGTTTGCCTTCCAGCATGAAGGCATCGTGCCGGACGTGATGACTTTGGCCAAAGGCCTCGGCAACGGTGTGCCGATTGGCGCGTGCCTGGCCCGGGCCGCTGTTGCGCAACTGTTTACCCCCGGCAGCCACGGCAGCACCTTCGGCGGCAACCCGCTGGCCTGCCGTGTCGGTTGTACGGTGCTGGAGATCATCGAAGAACAAGGCCTGCTGGACAACGCGGCGCAACAGGGTGAGCGGCTGCTGGCGCGCCTGCGGGTGGAATTGAACGAGCATCCCCAGGTGCTGGCGATTCGCGGGCAAGGGCTGATGATCGGCATCGAACTGGCAACGCCTCAGCGCGACCTGGCCCACCGTGCGGCGCAAGAGCATGGCCTGCTGATCAACGTCACGCGGGGCAAGATCATCCGCCTGCTGCCGCCGCTGACCATCGATGCCAAGGAAGTGGAGATGATCGTACGCGCACTTTCCCGGCTTCTGAACTAAACACGGATGAGGCTGACGCGGAGCGTCACTGGCTGCATTCCCACGCAGAGCGTGGGAACGATCAGTCAAACGGGGTAGCCGGAGCCCACCTGCACCCCGTTCAGCCATTCCTGATTCAGGGTCTCGGTATCCCCCAGGTAATCCAGCAACCAGGCCATGGCCGGCGACAGTTTGTTCTGTGCCCAGGCCACGCACGACGGGCTGGCAGGGAAGGGCCGGGACAGTTGCAGGGCGCTCAGCTCGCCGCGCTCGATCCACGGCTGCACCAGGTGCGCCGGTGCCATGCCGACGCACAAGCCGTCCCGCAGGCAATCAATCGCCGAAGCCCAGTGCGGCACCACCAAACGACGCTGGTTATCCAGGGTCCAGGTGTCGCGCTTGGGCAGGTTGCGCGAGGTGTCGGTCATGCACAGGGAGGCGAAGGGCCGCAGTTGGTCATCGCTGAGCAGGCCTTCGACCGCTGCCAGCGGATGCCGGCTGCTGACCACGCACAGCCAGTTCAGCAGGCCCATGTCACGAAATGTGAATTGACTGGCCACCGGCACCGCGCTGGTGGCGCCGATCACGATATCGGTGCGGTCATCGGCCAGGGCATCCCACACCCCGTTGTACACCTCGTAATCCAACAGCAATTCCACCTCCGGGAACTGCCGATAGAAATCCAGTACCAACTGCCGGCAGCGCTGCTGTTTAACGATGGAGTCCACCGCGACTTTCAACTGGCCACTCCAGCCATTTGCCACTTGCTGGCACAGCCGGCGGGTGCCGAGCATTTTTTTCATGACGCCGCGGGCTTCGTCGATGAACAATTTACCCGCGGGTGTCAGCTCCACATCCCGATGCCGTCGGACGAACAGCGGCACCGCCAGCCATTCTTCGAGTTGCCGCACGGTGTAGCTGATGGCTGACGGCACGCGGTGCAGTTCCTGGGCGGCGGCGCTGAAGCTGCCGTGGCGGGCCACTGCATCCACCACATCCAGGGAATATTCAGACCACATGGGGTTTGCCTTCAAAATTATTGATAAGAGTGTCCAATTATTATCGCTTCACAGGGATTTGCTCAGCTTCATAATAGGCGCCAGTCAGCAAATAGTTTGATGGCAGGTTATACAAGGCTTCAATGAAAAATTCTTTTGGATTCACCTGGTACCTGGCGGGGCTGAGCATGCTCGGCTATCTGGCCATGGATATGTACTTGCCGGCGTTTGGCGCCATGGGCGAGCAACTGCAGATTTCCCCCGGCGCGGTGGGCGCGAGCCTGAGCATTTTCCTCGCCGGCTTTGCCGTCGGGCAGTTGCTGTGGGGGCCGCTGTCCGACCGGTTGGGACGCAAGCCGGTGCTGCTTACGGGCCTTTCCCTGTTTGTGCTCGGCTGCCTGGGGATGTTCTGGGTCGAGACCGCACCGCAGCTGTTGGCCTTGCGTTTTGTCCAGGCGATTGGCGTGTGTTCCGCCGCCGTCAGTTGGCAGGCGCTGGTGATCGACCGCTACCCGGCGGACAAGGCCCATCGGGTGTTCGCCGGCATTATGCCGCTGATGTCACTGTCTCCGGCCCTGGCGCCATTGCTGGGAGCGCTGATGCTGAATCACTGGGGCTGGCAGGCGATTTTCGGTGTGTTGTTGGTGGTTTCGCTGCTCCTGCTGCTGCCTACGTTGTTTCTCAGGCCGCTGCCGAAACGCCTGACAACCGACGGCGAACCGTCCCGAATCGGCTATGGGCAATTGCTCAAGTCGCGGGTGTTCACCGGCAACGTGATGATCTTTGCCGCATGCTCGGCCAGTTTCTTCGCCTGGCTTACCGCCTCGCCGTTCATCCTTGGCGGGATGGGCTACAGCCCGAATGACATCGGCTTGAGCTACGTATTGCCAACGCTGTCGTTCCTGATCGGTGGCTACAGTTGCCGCAGTGCGTTGCAGCGGTTCCAGGGCAAGACTTTGTTGCCGTGGCTGCTGCTGGCGTACTGCATCAGCATGGTCGCGCTGTACCTCGTCGCGACCTTGACCGTGCCGACGCTCGCCACCTTGCTGATTCCGTTCTGCCTGATGGCCCTGGTCAATGGCGCCAGCTATCCGATCGTGGTGGCGAATGCACTGATGCCGTTTGCGGAAAATTCCGGCAAGGCGGCGGCATTGCAGAACACCTTGCAGTTGGGGTTGTGCTTCCTGGCGAGCCTGATCGTGTCGTCGATGATCGACCAGCCGCTGTTGATCACTGCGATCGTGATGCTGGCGACCGCGCCATTGGCCGTGTTGGGCTACTGGCTGGCGCGACCGAAGGTCGACGATGGCGATGCCGACCTGGTGCGCGCCCGCTAGAACGTCACTTCCATGTTCACCGTCGGCGTTGATGTGCGGCTGCCCCGGCCGCCGTCCACGCCGAACTTGTTATGCCAATACTCATACCCGACGCCCAGGTAGAGATTGGGCTTGACGCTTTTGCCCGGGCGCACCGCCACCATCAGCGCGGTGCGCATCAGGGTTTCCGGCGCCGTATCGCGGCCATGGAAGTCCTCGCCCTTTTCCCCGACGTGATTGATAAACCCCTGAAACTTCGCCCCGTGGTTGCCGATCTCGAAAGGCCGCATCCAGGTCAGGTTGAGCATGTAGGTATCGTCGAAGGTGTGGTCGGATTCTTTCGCACCGGGGATGCCGGAATGGTTCCTTTCCTTGTAGTACATCAGGCTCAGGTCCAGCACACCGACGGTGTTGAACTTCAAGGTCGGGCCAATCACCAGTGCGCGTTTTTTCGCCGAGGCCAGGTTGTTGTTGCGGTTGGCGTCAAAGCCGAAGGTGAGGGCGTAATCCTTGATCACCCCGGTGCCGAGCGGTACATCGAATACCCGTGAGGCATACAGCTGGTGCCGGTACACGGCATACACTTCGCTGCCGCCGTGGTCGGTGCCCTTGCGTGGGTCGCGGCTGTCGGACAGGAACACATCGAGGTTCAGGTAGTTGCTGCCGTACTGGTAGCCGCTGGCGTGGGTGAAGCTGTAGATGCGCTTGCTGAACTCATCCGGGTTGTTCGGATTGGTGAACTGTTGCCCGTAGCGAAATCCCAGGCTGTTGTTCATCCATTCCAGCGCGACAGCCTCCCCGCCGCCGAACAATGTGAGTAATACGGTTGCGCCGTGCAGTGCCTTTTTCATTGTTTTAATTCCTTTGGCGTTTTGGCTCATGGCGACCGCGCAAGGGTCGCCGGGCGCAGTATCGGCACATCCGTTGTGGGTTCCAAAGAACAGAATCTCGCCTGGGCCGATGCCGAAACGGCAGCACTGAAGCTGGCCTGAGAGTCAGGAAATACGTGGCGCCGAGGGCGTTTCCTGATGTTCGCGCAAGTTGATTTCTTCACTGAGCAGATGGGCCATGGCTTGCACCGCCATCGGCAAGTCCCGGTCTTTGCGGGCGTACAAGCCCAGGTCGCTGAAGATCCCGCCCTGGTCGCTGAGCGGAATGTGCAGCAGTTCGCCGCGGGCTAAATCTACCTCCACGCCAATGCGCGTCTGGAACGCGATGCCCAGTTGCTGGCGCGCCAGTTGCCGGGCCAGCTCCATCGAGTTGCTGTGCAGCAATGGCTTGTTCGTCGCCGCCGAACGCTTGTGCAGCGGTGCGATCAGGTGGTGAACCGAGAGCTCGCTCTTGGCCTGGATCACCCCGTGTTCACAGCAGCGCGCGTAACTCACGCTGCTTTCACCGGCCAACGGATGCCCCGGTGCCATCAACGCCCCCAGGCGGAAATGGCCGACACACACCTGGATGGTTTCGCTGCTACGCGGTAAGGCAAAGGCCAACCCCAGGTCAGCCTGGCCGTTGACCACCGCACCGGGAATCGATTGCGAACCTTGTACCGTGACGCCAATGGTCACTTTCGGATAACGCTCACGCATGCGCTTGAGGGCGGCGGGTAGCAGCTCCACAGTGGCGCCTTCCACCGTGGCGATTTCCACGTGGCCGGTCTGCACACCGTTCAAGCCATCCAGTTCACCGCGCACGCGCTCCACGTCCTGCAACAGGAAACTCACGTGGCGGGTCAGGATTTCCCCGGCCGCCGTCAGGCGCAGGCCGCCGGGCAGGCGCTCGAACAGCGCCGCGCCCACCTCGTCTTCCAGCTTGAGGATCTGCCGGTTCACCGCCGAAGACGCCACGTTCAGGCGGCGCGCGGCTTCGCGGATCGAGTGGCAGCGGCGAACCATGTCGAAGTAGTAAATCGCCGGGGCGTGGATGCGCAGCTTGCGGTTGAGCATTTTTTTCAAGTCCTTGTGCGCAGCGCTTCGAGCCACGGGGCAGGGCGGCTGAATGGATTTTTGTAACGGCGTTCAGGGTGTTCTTGTGAAAATGATTGTATACAACTCTATGGACATCCAATCTTTCTATTGCATACAGTGAGTGCACAACAAAAACAGAGAACCCCTCACCATGACTATCCCGAAGACGTCACCGCAGCGGCCAGAAGATGAGAATCTCGGCGTCGCGGCCAACATGGCTTACGGCCTGCAGCATGTGCTCACCATGTACGGCGGCATCGTGGCTGTACCGTTGATCGTCGGCCAGGCGGCCGGGTTGTCGCCGGCCGATATTGGCCTGCTGATCGCTGCCTCGCTGTTTGCCGGAGGCCTGGCTACGCTGTTGCAAACCCTGGGCCTGCCGTTTTTCGGCTGCCAGTTGCCGCTGGTGCAAGGGGTGTCCTTTGCCGGGGTGGCGACCATGGTGGCGATTGTTGGCAGCGACGGCGCGGGTGGCATCCCGGCGATTCTCGGGGCGGTGATGGCCGCCTCCCTGATAGGCCTGCTGATCACCCCGGTGTTCTCGCGAATCACCAAATTCTTCCCGCCGTTGGTCACCGGGATTGTGATCACTACCATCGGCCTGACGTTGATGCCCGTCGCCGCCCGCTGGGCCATGGGCGGCAACAGCCGCGCCGCAGATTTCGGCAGCATGCCGAACATCGGCCTGGCGGCGCTGACCCTGGTGCTGGTATTGCTGCTGAGCAAGATCGGTAGCGCGACCATCTCGCGACTGTCGATCCTGCTGGCGATGGTGATCGGCACGGTTATCGCGGTGTTCCTCGGCATGGCTGACTTCTCCAGCGTGACCCAGGGCCCGATGTTCGGCTTTCCCACGCCATTCCATTTCGGCATGCCAACCTTCCATCTCGCGGCGATCATTTCCATGTGCATCGTGGTCATGGTGACGCTGGTGGAAACCTCGGCGGACATTCTGGCGGTGGGTGAAATCATCGACACCAAGGTCGACTCCAAGCGCCTCGGCAATGGCCTGCGTGCGGATATGCTGTCGAGCATGTTTGCGCCGATCTTCGGCTCGTTCACCCAGAGCGCGTTTGCACAGAACGTCGGGCTGGTGGCGGTTACCGGGGTCAAGAGCCGTTATGTGGTCGCCACCGGTGGGATATTCCTGGTGATCCTCGGCCTGCTGCCGTTCATGGGGCGGGTGATTGCGGCAGTGCCGACTTCGGTGCTGGGCGGGGCCGGGATCGTGCTGTTCGGCACCGTGGCTGCCAGTGGTATCCGGACCTTGTCCAAGGTTGATTACCGCAACAACATGAACCTGATCATCGTCGCCACTTCCATCGGTTTTGGCATGATCCCGATTGCGGCCCCGAGTTTCTACGATCACTTCCCGAGCTGGTTCGCGACCATTTTCCATTCGGGGATCAGTTCGTCGGCGATCATGGCGATCCTGTTGAACCTGGCGTTCAACCACTTCACCACGGGCAACTCGGACCAGCAGTCGGTATTCGTTGCCGGGACGGAACGCAGCCTGTGCTTCCAGGACGTGGCGGCGTTGCGGGACGGGGATTACTTCAGCGGCGGCAAGCTGTTTGATGCCGAGGGCAAGGAGATTCCGTTGCTGGAGGAAGTGCCGAAGAAAGCGGCCGTGCACGGCAGGGCACAGACCAGCGAGGTGTAACAGCCACAAAGAGTCCAATGTGGGAGCGGGCTTGCTCGCGAAGGCGGTGTGTCAGTCGCTAAATATGCTGACTGATCCACCGCCTTCGCGAGCAAGCCCGCTCCCACATTTTGATCTCAGCCAGTCTTGAGCGTTCTGTGGGGCACCGAACAAGCCTCATCCAGAAACTGCACCACTGTCCCCATGCACGCCTGTCGCTCTTCAACATGCGGCATGTGGCTGGAGTCTTCGAACAGCGCCCAGCGCACATCGGCGATCTCATCCAGGAACGGCTTGACCACCAGCGGCGTGGCCTCGTCATGGCGACCGGAAATCACCAGGGTCGGCACATTGACCTTCGACAGCCGGCCGATCACGTTCCAGTCTTTCAAGCTGCCAATTACATGGAATTCCGTCGGGCCGCTCATGGCGTGATACACCGTCGGGTCCGAATCCACCTGGGCGAATGTGCGGGCGACTTCTTCCGGCCACGGATTGACCCGGCACACGTGCTGGTCATAGAAAATCCGCGAGGCGGCCAGGTATTCAGGGTCCTGGTAGGTGCCGGCCTGTTCATGCTTGAGCAAGGTCTCGTGCACGCCTTCAGGCAGTAGCTTGCGCAGGCGGTTGGCCTCGGCAACCCAGGTACGCATGCAGGTCGGCGAGTTGGCCGGAATAAATGCACGCAGGCCCTTGGGTTGCAGGATGGCGTGTTCGCTGCCGAGCATGCCGCCCCAGGATTGACCCAGGATCGCGTAGTTGTTGCTGATCTGCAGGTGGTCCAGCAGGTTGTCCAGTTCTTCGAGGAACAAGCCGACGGTCCAGAATGAAGGGTCTTTGTCAGGCAGGTGGGTGGAGCGGCCGTTGCCCAGTTGGTCGTAGTGAATGACCGCGTGGCCACTGGCGGCTACGTCCTTGTAGGCATCGACATAATCATGGGTACAACCCGGGCCACCATGGAGGATGACCAGCGGCGTGAGGCCGCTGTCCAGGTCGCCGGTTACCCGATACCAGGTCTGGTAGTCGCGAAAGGCCGCATAGCCTTCGCGGATTGTTTCGATGAATTCCATTTCGTGCCCTGCCCTGAGAAAAAGTGATCAGGTACACGATAGTCGGCACAGAAAGTTTAAGTAACTAGCAAAACAGCTAGGTTTTTCCTTCGGATCAGTCTTCCAGCAGCCGGTAATGAGTGGCCCGTACCACCGCTTGCACCCGGTTCTTGGCCCCCAGTTTGTGCATGGCCGACGCCAGGTGCAGGGTAACCACTGCCAGGGAGCGGCTCAATTGCGTGGCGATTTCGGCGGCGGTCAGGCCGTCGGCGGCCCATTTCAGGCATTCGCGCTCACGCTTGGTCAGGCGGATATGCGGGTAGGAGCGCAGTTCCTTGCTGAAAAGCGGGTAGGCCGCTTCCTGCAAGGCGTGGGTAATCAGGCTGAATTCCGACAGCGTCTGGCGGGCGTCCTGCAACACGGCGCTGGCCTTGCCGGTGCGCAGGCCGGTCAGCGAGGCGAAGCCGCCACGGGGCAAATGGATCGGCACGCTGACGCCGCAGGTCATCTGGCGGTCGTGCAAGTAGCTGGAAACCGGGGCGTGGCAGGGGTCGATGATTTTTTGCAGCGCGGTATCGGCCTTGGCCTCGTAGGACCACACAAATGGTGAAACCGTCGACAGTGCGAGGTGTTGCACCGGATCGATCTGATAAAAGCCGGAACTGCACCACAGGTTGTACCAGTCGGGCGGGGTATTGCGCAGTTGCAGCACAGAAGGGGTGATCAGTGCACCATTATGGTCAATGGGCACGGGGGTGTAGTCGTAGACCAACGCATCAAAACCCAGGTCCTGGGCCAATACGAGGGTGTTGTCCATCTGTTCATCCAGGCTCCTGCCGGGGATGAGACGGTCATTAAACGCAGTTAGCCTGGCCAGCATCCGTTCTGCTCCCGATTTCATTTGAATCTCGTCTTGCTGCAAGTAGAATGCCACGCCCCGGCGAAGGACTGCCAGACCAAACCTATAAGAATTACCAGGTTATGGACACGCGGCATCCTCGGTAGTGTTGGCCTCTAAACGGCCACTCTCCACAGGGCCGACACACAACAAGGAATGTATGCATGTGGCGTGAAATTGCCCCCGACCAGCGGTACAACGTGCAGGTCGATGGCCACAACCTCGTGGCCTATAGCTTTGGCGAAGGCGATGAGGTGTTGCTGTGCCTCAATGGCGGCCCCGGGCTGCCTTGCGACTACTTGCGCGACGCCCATGGCTGGCTCAAGGACAACGGCCTGCGAGTGGTTGCATTCGACCAGCTTGGCACGGGCGCTTCAGCCAGACCGACCGATGTTTCGCTGTGGGAAATCAGCCGTTATGTCGAAGAAGTCGAAACCGTGCGCCAGGCCCTTGGCCTTGGCCGCGTGCACTTGCTGGGGCATTCCTGGGGCGGATGGCTGGGCATCGAGTACGCCATTCACTACCCCGATGCGCTGAAAAGCCTGATCCTGGAAAACACCGTCGGCGACATTCCGCACCTGTCCCTCGAGCTGGAACGCCTGCGCGGCGCCCTGGGCAGCGAAACCGTGGCGATGATGCAACGCCATGAAGCCATGGGCACCCTCGATCACCCGCAGTACCAGGCCGCGATTACCTTGCTTAACTACCGCCACGTCTGCCGCCTGGACGAATGGCCGGCGCCGGTCCAGCGTTCCCTCGGCGACTGGAACATGGGGCCCTACGAAACCATGCAGGGCCCCAACGAGTTTCTCTACATCGGCAACCTCAAGGACTGGAACCGCATCCCCGAGATGGCCGAGTTCAAGATGCCGATACTGATCACCACCGGGCAGCACGACGAACTGACCCCGGCCTGCGCCATGCGCATGAAAAGCGCGGCCCGGCACGCCGAGCTGCACGTGTTCCCCAACAGCAGCCATATGCCGTTTTACGAAGAGCCCCAGGCATACTTCCCGGTGCTGCTGGACTTCCTCGCTCGTCATCGAGGCTGACGGATGAACCTGGCGCGTTACCGTTTTGTGCTGTCCCGGCCGCTGCAATTGCTGCCGGTGCTGTTTGGCATCAGCCTGATCACCTTTGTGCTGGTGCGCTCGATTCCCGGCGACCCGGCGCGGGCCCTGCTGGGTTCGCGCAGCACCCCGGACGCCTTGCTGAAGATCCGCGCCCAGTATGGCCTCGACCAGCCGCTGTGGCTGCAATATTTCTACTTCCTGAAAAACCTGCTCAAGGGCGACCTCGGCCAGTCACTGCTGTACAAGGTCGACGCGCTGAAACTGATCGTCACCCGCATCGAGCCGACCCTGTTCCTGGTGCTCGGCAGTGTGCTGCTGGCGCTGTTGATCGCCGTGCCGCTGGCCACCGTGGCCGCGCGTAATAAATGTGGCTGGGCGGATAACCTGATCCGGCTGTTCACTACGGTGGGCCTGGGCATGCCGGCGTTCTGGCTGGGGTTGATGCTGATCCTGTTGCTCAGCGTGCAATGGGGCCTGTTCCCGGTCTCCGGGTATGGGCGCACCTGGCTGGACAAGGCGCACCACATGGTTCTGCCGTGCCTGACCATCGCCCTGGCGCTGTCGGCGGTGCTGGTGCGCAACCTGCGGGCGAGCATGTTGATGGAATTGCAGGCTGACCACGTTACCGCCGCCCGGGCGCGAGGTTTGTCGGAGGCGGCGGTGTTTCGTCGTCATGTGCTGCCCAATTCCCTGGTGCCGGCGGTGAACCTGCTGGCGGTGAACATTGGCTGGCTGATCAGCGGCACGGTGGTGATCGAAAGCCTGTTTGCGATTCCCGGCATCGGCCAATTGCTGGTGCGCGGCATCTTCACCCGCGACTACATGGTGGTGCAGGGCGTGGCGATGGTGCTGGCCTGTGCCACCGTGCTGGTCAACTTTGTTGCCGATGTGGTGACGGTCACGCTGGACCCGCGAGTGAAGATGCAATGAGCAGCCGCCCATTGATCGCCCCGTGGCGCCTGCGCCTGCGCTTCGGTTTTCGCAATGGCCGGCTGACGGCGGCCTGGGGCCTGTTGATTCTGCTGACATGGCTGGCGCTGGCCGTGTTCGCCCCCTGGATCGCACCCTTTGACCCGATTGCGCAAAACACCGACATCAGTTTGCTGGGTCCCAGCCAGGCCCATCCATTTGGCACGGACAACTACGGGCGAGACATCCTTTCGAGGGTGATCTGGGGCGCACGCATCGACCTGCAACTGGCGGTGGTCGGGGTGATCTTTCCGTTCCTGATCGGCACCTTCGTCGGTGCGGTGTCCGGCTACATCGGCGGGCGTTTCGACAGCTTCTGCATGCGGGTGATCGACGTGATCCTCGCGTTCCCTTTCCTGGTGCTGATGCTGGCGATCATGGCCATTCTCGGCCCGGGTTTGAAAAGCTTTTACATCGCCATGGCGCTGGTGGGCTGGGTGTCCTACGCGCGGCTGATCCGCTCGCAGATCCTGGTGCTCAAGGAAAGCGACTTCGCCCTGGCCGCCAAAAGCCTGGGCTTTGGCCATGGGCGCATTCTATTCCGGCATTTGTTGCCCAACGCGATGTTCGGTTCGATTGTGTTCTCGATGTCTGACGCAGTGCTGGTGCTGCTCAACGGCGCAGCGGTCAGCTACCTCGGCCTGGGCGTACAACCGCCGACCGCCGAGTGGGGCACCATGGTTGCCGAAGGCCAGGCGTTCATCACCACCGCCTGGTGGATTTGCACCTTCCCGGGCCTGGCCATCGTGACCCTGGCCATGGGCTTCAGCCTGCTGGCCGATGGTGTGGCGCAAGTGCTGGGGGATCGCTCATGAGCCTGTTGCAGGTGCAGGACCTGAGCGTCATCGCCAATAACACCGGGCGCGACGTAACGTTGGTGGACCGGGTGTCGTTCGACCTGGCCGAAGGTGAAATCCTCGGCCTGGTGGGCGAAAGCGGTTCGGGCAAGACCATGGCCTGTCGCGGGCTGATGCGCTTGCTGCCGTCCCCGAGCCTGCGGGTGCAGGGCGGTTCGGTGCGCCTGGCGGGCCAGGACCTTCTGCAGCTGGATGACGCCGGCATGCGCGCGGTACGCGGTGGGCAACTTGGGATGATTTTCCAGAACCCCAGCAGCCACCTCGACCCGTTGATGCGCATCGGCGAGCAGATCGCCGAAGGCATCCGACTGCACCAGGGCGCGTCGAAAAAGGAGGCGCGCTTGCAGGCTATCGAAGTGCTGCGCCAGGTCGGCATTCCCGATCCCCAGGCGCGGATCGACAATTACCCCCACGAGTTTTCCGGCGGCATGCGCCAGCGGGCAATGATCGCGGTGGCCCTTGGCTGCAATCCCAAGGTGCTGATTGCCGACGAACCGACCACCGCCCTCGACGTGACCGTGCAAGCCCAGATTCTGCGGCTGTTGCTGGACCTGCGGGACCAGCGTGGCCTGTCGATCATCATGATCACTCACGACCTGGGCGTGGTGGCGCAAACCTGCGACTCCATCGCCGTGATGTACGCCGGGCGCCTGTGCGAACACGGCAGCAAATACGAGCTGCTGGCACACCCGCAACACCCTTACACCGCCGGCCTGATCGAGTGCCAGCCCGCCACCAGCAGCGGCCACGCCCTGTTGCGCACCATCGCCGGCCAACCGCCATTGCTCGACGCATTGCCCAAGGGCTGCCGGTTCAACCCGCGCTGCCCGCAAGTCGGCAGCTTGTGCACCGAGCTGCTGCCGGAAGGCGCGCGGGTGGCCTGTCACTATCCCCTGGGAGTTCGCCCATGACGTTGTTGCAGGTGAATGACCTTGAGGTGCGTTTTGCCGCCGCCGGCAGCGGCCTGTTCGGCCTGAATAAACAGTGGGTGAGGGCGGTCAACGGGGTGTCGTTGACCCTGGCCGCCGGTGAAACACTGGGTTTGGTGGGCGAGTCCGGCAGCGGCAAAAGCACATTGGGGAGGGCGATCCTGCACCTCAACCCCATCAGCGCCGGGCAGGTGGTGTTTGACGGCATCGACATGGCCCACGCCGGGCCGGTCGATATCGCCCGTTTGCGGCACGAGACGGCGATGATCTTCCAGGATCCCTACGCGGCCCTGAACCCGCGGCTTACCGTCGGCGAAACCATCGCCGAAGTCCTGCGGGTGCAGCGCAAGGTGGCGTCGGAAAACATCCCACGCCGGGTCGACGAATTACTCGACCTCGTAGGCCTGCGCCCCGAGCTTGCCAGCCGCAAGCCCGGCTCCCTGAGCGGCGGCCAGTGCCAGCGCGTCGGCATTGCCCGGGCGCTGGCGGTGGAGCCGCGGCTGATCATCGCCGACGAATGCGTGGCTGCCCTGGATGTGTCGATCCAGGGCCAGATCATCAACCTGCTGCTGGAACTGCAACAGCGCATGAACCTGGCGATCCTGTTTATCGCCCACGACCTGGCCATCGTCCGCCGCCTGTGTGATCGGGTGGCGGTGATGTACCTGGGGAAAATCGTCGAGGAAGGCCCGGTGGAGGCAGTGTTCACCACGCCCCGTCACCCCTACACGGCGGCGTTGATCCAGGCGATCCCGGAGATTGATCCGTACCGCCCGCTGCCCAGCGAACTGTTGCCGGGCGAGCCGCCGAGCCCGCTGAAGCTGCCTAATGGTTGCGCCTTTCACCCGCGTTGCCGACATGCACGAGCCGTGTGTGCCGAGGTATTGCCGCCGACTCACGTTGTGCAAACGCATCGGTACAGTTGCGTGCTTGAAGAACCTTTGCTTTGAACCCTTCCTGCCGATCATGAACAACCGCCGTTATAGACAAGGAGTTATGACATGCAATCCCGTCACTTGAAGTTGCTCGCCGCCGCCACACTCACCGCCTGGTCGCTGACCGCCGGTATTGCCCACGCCGCAGGTGTGCTGACCATCGGCTGCCGCGAAGACAGCACCACGTTTGACCCGATCAAAAGCGCGCAGAACCGCGATACCTGGGTGTTCGCCAACGTCTACGACACCCTGGTGCGCGTGGACAACCTGGGCACCAAGATGGAACCGGGGCTGGCCGAAAGCTGGGACATTTCCAAGGACGGCCTGACGTACACCTTCAAACTGCGGGCCGCGAAGTTCTCGGATGGCTCGCCGATCACTGCTGACGATGCCGCCTTCAGCCTGTTGCGCATTCGCGACAACAAGGCCTCGCTGTGGAGCGACCCGTTCAGCCTGATCAACACCGCCAAGGCAGCTGATCCGCAGACGCTGGTCGTGACCTTGAAAACCCCGGCGGTCGCCTTCCTTTCGCAACTGGCTTCGCCGACGGTGTCGATCCTGTCGGAAAAAGCCATGACCAAGATGGGCGAAGACGCCTACTCGGAAAACCCGGTGACCTCCGGCGCGTTTACCGTGGACGAGTGGCGCAAGGGCGATCGGGTGATCCTGAAGAAGAACCCGAACTTCTGGCAGGCCAGCAACGTGAGCCTGGATGGCGTGGAGTGGGTCTCCGTCACCGACGACAACACCCGCATGCGCATGGTGCAGAACAACGAGCTGGACACGGCGATCTTCGTCCCGTTTTCCCGGGTTGAAGAGCTGAAAAAAGACAAGAACGTGGTGGTCCACTCCGACCCGTCCACCCGTGAAGATCACCTGTTGATCAACCACGCCCACGGCCTGCTGGCCAAGCCGGAAGTGCGCCAGGCGCTGGACATGGCCATCGATAAACAATCGCTGGTGAAAACCGCCACCTTCGGCCAGGGCACCGTGGCCTATTCCTACATTCCAAAAGGCTCGTTGTACCACTACGCCAACAACCTGCAACGCCCGTATGACCCGACCGAAGCCAAGAAGCTGCTGGCGGCTGCCGGCGCCCAGGATTTGAAGCTCAACTACGTGGTCAACGCCGGCAACGAAGCCGACGAGCAGATTGCGGTGATGATCAAGGATCAACTGGCCAAGGTCGGTGTGACGGCCAACCTGCAAAAGGTCGACCCGACCCAAAGCTGGCAGATGCTGGTGGACGGTGATTACGATATTTCGGTGATGTACTGGACCAACGACATCCTCGACCCGGACCAGAAGACCACCTTCGTGCTGGGCCACGACACCAATCAGAACTACATGACCCGCTACAAAAACGACAAGGTCAAGGACCTGGTGGCCGCGGCGCGGATCGAGGCGGACCCGGTCAAGCGTGAGCAGATGTACGTCGACCTGCAGAAAATGGCTAAACAGGATGTGAACTGGATCGACCTGTACTACAGCCCGTACATCAACATCTCACGCAAGAACGTCAGCAACTTCCTGCAAAACCCGCTGGGGCGCTTCACGCTTGAGGAAGTGGTGAAGAACTAAGTTCTAGAGATCACCGCAATACAAATGTGGGAGCGGGCTTGCTCGCGAAGGCGGTGGATCAGTCGATATCTCTGTTGACTGACACTCCGCCTTCGCGAGCAAGCCCGCTCCCACATTAGGTTGCACTGTGTTCCAGATAGTTATTGCGCGTCAAACGCCTGCCCATTGATGCCGGTACTGTCCGGCCCCATCAGGTACAGGTACACCGGCATGATTTCCTCCGGTGTCGGGTTATCGGTCGGGTTCTCCCCTGGATACGCCTGGGCCCGCATGCTGGTGCGGGTGGCGCCTGGGTTGATGCTGTTGGCGCGCACCGGTGCGACGTTGTCCAGCTCGTCCGCCAGGGTTTGCATCAGCCCTTCGGTGGCAAACTTCGACACCCCGTAAGCCCCCCAATAAGCCCGGCCCTTGCGGCCCACGCTGCTTGAGGTGAACACCACCGACGCATCCTGGGACAGCTTGAGCAGCGGCAACAGCGTGCTGGTCAGCATGAACATCGCGTTGACGTTCACATGCATCACCCGCATGAAGTTCTCGCCGGACAACTGCTCGATCGGTGTGCGCGGGCCGATGATCGAGGCGTTGTGCAGCAAACCGTCGAGGTGGCCGAACTCCTTTTCGATCATCGCTGCCAGCTCATCGTATTGATGGGGCAGGGCGGTCTCCAGGTTGAACGGGATCACCACCGGCTGCGGTTGGCCGGCGGCTTCGATTTCGTCGTAGACCTGGGCCAGGTTGGCTTCGGTCTTGCCCAGCAGCAGCACGGTGGCGCCGTGGGCAGCATAGGTTTTGGCCGCCGCTGCGCCAATCCCGCGACCGGCGCCGGTGACCAGGATGACCCGGCCCTTGAGCAGTTCTGGACGTGCGGAGTAATCAAACATAAACAACCTCGACAAAGTTCACAGAAAATCCATGTGATTGATTGCGGCTAAGGCTGGCCAAGGCTTCTGTGGCGAGGGAGCTTGCTCCCGTTGGGTTGCGAAGCAGCCCCAGCTTTTCGCGACTGCTGCGCAGTCGAACGGGAGCAAGCTCCCTCGCCACAAAGTTGCAGCAACCTCAGGCAGTCCCGATCAGCAGCTGCACAGCGCGCTGTCCAGCACTTTGCGCAATTCCAGCGGGTGATCCACCACCACATCGGCACCCCAGTTGCGCGGGTTGTCGTCCGGGTGGATATAGCCGTAGGTGACCGCCGCGGTACGAGTGCCGGCGTCGCGGCCCGACTCGATGTCCCGCAGGTCATCCCCCACGAACAGCACGCTGGCCGGGTCCAGGTCGAGCATCTTGCACGCCAGGATCAACGGTTCCGGGTCTGGCTTGCTGTTCTTCACGTGGTCCGGGCAGATCAGCAGCGCGGAGCGCTCGGCCAGGCCCAGCTGCTGCATGATCGGTTCGGCAAAGCGCAGTGGCTTGTTGGTGACCACGCCCCAGATCAGCCTGGATTTCTCGATATCCACCAGCAGCTCTTCCATGCCCTCGAACAGCTTGCTGTGGATCGCGCAGCCCTTGAGGTAACGCTCGAGGAATTCCTGGCGCAGCTCTTCAAAGCCCGGGGACTCGGGGTCCATGGAAAAGGTCACGGCGACCATCGCCCGGGCGCCGCCGGAGATTTCATCGCGGATGTGCTGGTCGTTGATCGGTGCCAGGCCGCGGTCAGCGCGCATGGCCTGGCAGATGGCGATAAAGTCTGGCGCGGTGTCCAGCAGGGTACCGTCCATGTCGAAAAGAACCGCTCGCAACTTCACAGGCTTACTCCTCGCGCAGGGTCTGGATCATGTAGTTGACGTCAACGTCGCTGGCCAGCTTGTAGTGCTTGGTCAGCGGGTTGTAGGTCAAGCCGATGATGTCCTTGACGGTCAGCCCGGCCTGACGGCTCCAGGCGCCCAGCTCGGAAGGGCGGATGAATTTCTTGAAGTCATGGGTGCCGCGGGGCAGCAGCTTCATGATGTATTCGGCACCGATGATCGCGAACAGGTACGCCTTCGGATTGCGGTTGATGGTGGAGAAGAACACCTGGCCACCGGGCTTGACCATGCGGAAGCAGGCGCGGATCACCGAGGACGGGTCCGGCACGTGCTCGAGCATTTCCAGGCAAGTGACCACGTCGAACTGCCCGGGCATCTCTTCGGCCAGCTCTTCGGCGGTGATCTGCCGGTATTCGACGTTCACGCCGGACTCCAGTTGGTGCAACTGGGCCACGGCCAATGGCGCTTCGCCCATGTCGATACCCATCACGGTGGCGCCGCGCTGGGCCATGGATTCACTGAGGATCCCGCCGCCGCAACCCACATCCAGTACCTTCTTGCCGGCCAGGTTGACGCGCTCGTCAATCCAGTTGACCCGCAGCGGGTTGATGTCGTGCAGGGGTTTGAACTCGCTTTCGCGGTCCCACCAGCGATGGGCGAGGGCTTCGAATTTGGCGATTTCAGCGTGGTCGACGTTGCTCATGGGGAATCCTCTAAATCTGATAAAACGTTTTGCCGGCCCTGGCATGCGTTGCCAGGGCGGGTGTTATTCGCTGTGTCCGCTGATGCGCTGGCCCCAGGCGATGGCCGTGGCGCACAACTGTTGTTCATCCAGGCGGGTCAGTTGCCGGTCGTCGAGCAATTGCTTGCCGCCGACCCAAAGGTGTTTCACACAATCGCGTCCGGTGGCATATATAAGCTGTGAGACCGGATCGTAGATCGGTTGTTGCGCCAGGCCCGACAGGTCGAAGGCCACGATGTCAGCGGCCTTGCCGACCTCCAGCGAGCCGATTTGACTTTCCAGGCCCATGGCCCGGGCGCCGTTGAGGGTGGCCATGCGCAGGGCGCGGTGGGCATCCAGGGCGGTGGCCGAGCCGGCGACGGCCTTGGCCAGCAGCGCGGCGGTGCGGGTCTCGCCCAGCAGGTCGAGGTCATTGTTACTGGCCGAGCCGTCGGTGCCTACTGCCACATTGACGCCGGCTTGCCACAGGCGTTCCACCGGGCAGAAGCCGCTGGCCAGCTTCAGGTTGGATTCCGGGCAATGGATCACGCTAGTGTTGCTTTCTACCAGCAAAGTCAGGTCGTCATCGCTGATTTGGGTCATGTGAACGGCCTGGAAGCGCGGCCCCAGCAAACCCAGGCGGCCAAGCCGTGCCAGCGGGCGTTCACCACGCTGTTCAACGGACTGCTGCACTTCGAAGGCGGTTTCATGCACGTGCATGTGGATCGAGGCGTCCAGTTCCTCGGCGATCACCCGGATTTTTTCCAGGTTTTCATCGCAGACGGTGTACGGCGCGTGCGGGCCGAAGGTGATTTTGATCCGTGGGTGATGCTTGAGGTCGCCGAACAGCTCGACGCCCTGGCGAATCGCCTCGTCGGCGTCAGCAGCGCCGGGAATCGGGAAATCCAGGATCGGGATGGCGATTTGCGCACGCATGCCGCTGTTGTGCACCCGTTCGCTGGCGACTTTCGGGAAGAAGTACATGTCCGAGAAACACGTGATGCCGCCCTTGATCTGCTCGGCGATGGCCAGGTCAGTGCCGTCGCGGACGAAGGCTTCGTCGACCCACTTGGCCTCGGCGGGCCAGATGTGGTTTTCCAGCCAGGTCATCAGCGGCAGGTCGTCGGCCAGGCCGCGAAACAGCGTCATGGCCGCGTGGCCGTGGGCGTTGATCAGGCCGGGGCTGAGCAGCATGCCCGGCAGTTCACGCACTTCGCTCGCTGCGAGCTTCAAGGCCGCGGCGCGTGGGCCGATAAACGCAATGCACCCGTCACGAATGCCCAGGGCGTGCTCCTTGAGCACTACGCCGGCAGGCTCGACAGGTACCAGCCAGGTGGGCAGCAGCAATAAGTCGAGCGGGGCGGCAGTCGGTGTCATCGAGGGCAGTTTCCCAGGCATCTATAAAGAACGGCGAAGTATACCCGAGCGTCCTGGCTGGCGGATCGCTATAATCGGCGGCTTTTGTTCATGAGTGCGGGGTGAGGGATGCGCGATCGACTTTTGGCTGCGGAGAAAGTGAAGGCCATCGACTGGCGTGATGGCGCACTGTACCTGCTCGATCAGCGTATTTTGCCGTCTGCAGAAACCTGGGTCGCCTGCACCAGTGCTGCCGAGGTGGCCGAGGCCATTCGCACGATGGTGGTGCGCGGTGCGCCGGCCATTGGCATCAGTGCGGCGTATGGCCTGGTGTTGGCCGCTCGTGCCCACATCGCCGAGGGCGATGACTGGCAGGCCGCCTGGGAAGAGGACTACGCGCTGCTGGCGGATACCCGCCCGACCGCGTCGAATCTTTTCTGGGCCATGAAGCGCATGCGCGATTGCCTCGACCGCCTCAAGAAACACGCCGACCCGCTGGCGGTACTGGAAGCCGAGGCGGTGGCCATTCACCAAAGTGATCGCGAAGCCAACCTGACCATGGCGCAGCTGGGTGTAGAGCTGATCCGCAAGCATCAGGGCAATGTCCAGGCGATCCTGACCCATGGCAATGCGGGTGCGCTGGCCACGGGCGGCGTGGGTACGGCACTCGGCGTGATTCGCGGGGCGTTTCTGGAAGGCATGGTGGAGCGGGTCTACGCCAACGAAACCCGGCCCTGGCTGCAAGGTTCGCGGCTGACGGCCTGGGAATTGGCCAATGAAGGCATTCCGGTCACCGTTAATGCCGATTCGGCTGGCGCGCATATTCTCAAGACCAAGGGCGTGACCTGGGTGATCGTCGGTGCCGACTGCATTGCGGCCAACGGTGACGTGGTCAGCAAGATCGGTACCTATCAGCTGGCGGTGTGCGCCATGCATCACGGCGTGCGTTTCATGGTGGTGGCGCCCAGCTCAACCATCGACCTGATGGCGGCCAGCGGTGATGACGTGCCGCTTGAAGAGCGCGACGCCCGTGAACTGCTGGAAGTCGGCGGCACCCGCGTAGCCGCTGATGTAGACGCCTTCAACCCGGTGTTCGACGTGACGCCGGCGGACCTGATTGATGTGATCGTCACTGAAAAAGGCATCGTCGAACGCCCCGACACGGCGAAGTTGGCGCAACTGATGTGTCGTAAACGCCTGCATTGAGGCAATTTGCCCGCAAAAATCCCCTTGGATCCAGCTCTAAGGCCCTCTCGTCGCCGTCAAGCCTGTCATCCGTCAACTTACTATGCTCCATGCGCATCAGGGGGATAGGTGCGTGGCGGCGATTGTGATAACATCCGGCGGTTTCCAGGGTCACCCCAAGGGGTAACCTTTAATGCGCAGATCCGTGTCATAACTCGTTGATTTGTCGTAAGTCGTTGCCAGGCATCATGCCGGCAGCGGCGAGCTTCGTTCGTCCCATAGGATGTGACGAGGTTTCACCCGAAAAAGGAATCAGGCTTCTCATGGGCGAACTGGCCAAAGAAATCCTCCCGGTCAATATCGAAGACGAGCTGAAACAGTCCTACCTCGACTACGCGATGAGCGTAATTGTCGGTCGGGCACTGCCTGATGCGCGCGATGGCTTGAAGCCCGTGCACAGGCGTGTGCTGTTCGCGATGAGCGAGCTGGGTAACGACTGGAACAAGCCGTACAAGAAATCTGCCCGTGTTGTCGGTGACGTGATCGGTAAGTATCACCCTCACGGCGACACTGCGGTGTACGACACCATCGTTCGGATGGCCCAGCCGTTTTCCCTGCGCTACCTGCTGGTAGACGGCCAGGGCAACTTCGGTTCGGTCGACGGCGACAACGCTGCGGCCATGCGATACACCGAAGTGCGCATGACCAAGCTGGCGCACGAGCTGCTGGCTGACCTGCACAAGGAAACCGTGGACTGGGTGCCGAACTACGACGGCACCGAAATGATCCCGGCGGTCATGCCGACCCGTATTCCCAACCTGTTGGTCAACGGCTCCAGCGGTATCGCCGTGGGCATGGCCACCAACATCCCGCCACACAACCTCGGTGAAGTCATCGACGGTTGCCTGGCCCTCATCGACAACCCCGAGCTGACCGTCGATGAGCTGATGCAGTACATCCCGGGTCCGGACTTCCCGACCGCCGCGATCATCAACGGTCGCGCCGGCATCATCGAAGCCTACCGTACCGGTCGCGGCCGCATTTACATGCGTGCCCGCTCGATCATCGAAGACATCGACAAGGTCGGTGGCCGTCAGCAGATCGTCATCACCGAACTCCCTTACCAGTTGAACAAGGCGCGTCTGATCGAGAAGATCGCCGAGCTGGTTAAAGAGAAGAAGCTGGAAGGCATCACCGAGCTGCGCGACGAGTCTGACAAGGACGGTATGCGCGTGGTGATCGAGCTGCGTCGTGGCGAAGTGCCTGAGGTGATCCTCAACAACCTCTACGCCCAGACCCAGCTGCAAAGCGTATTCGGTATCAACGTGGTAGCGCTGATCGACGGCCGCCCGCGCATCCTGAACCTCAAGGATCTGCTGGAAGCCTTCGTGCGTCACCGCCGCGAAGTGGTAACCCGCCGTACCGTATTCGAACTGCGCAAGGCCCGTGAACGCGGCCACATCCTGGAAGGCCAGGCTGTTGCGCTGTCGAACATCGACCCGGTCATCGCCCTGATCAAGGCTTCGCCGACGCCGTCGGAAGCCAAGGAAGCGCTGATCAAGATGCCGTGGGAATCCAGCGCCGTAGTAGCGATGGTGGAACGTGCCGGTGCCGATTCGTGCCGTCCGGAGACCCTGGACCCACAATACGGCCTGCGCGACGGCAAGTATTTCCTGTCCCCGGAACAGGCCCAGGCCATTCTGGAACTGCGTCTGCACCGTCTGACCGGCCTGGAACACGAGAAACTGCTGGCCGAGTACCAGGAGATCCTCAACCAGATCGGCGAGCTGATCCGCATCCTCAACAGCGCCGTGCGCCTGATGGAAGTGATCCGCGAAGAACTGGAAGTGATCCGCGCCGAATACGGCGATGTGCGCCGCACCGAAATTCTCGACGCCCGTCTCGACCTGACCCTGGGTGACATGATCCCGGAAGAGGATCGCGTCGTGACCATTTCCCACGGTGGCTATGCCAAGACCCAGCCTCTGGCGGCGTACCAGGCCCAGCGTCGTGGCGGTAAAGGCAAATCGGCTACCGGCGTCAAGGATGAGGACTACATCGCTCACCTGCTGGTTGCCAACAGCCACACCACGCTGCTGCTGTTCTCCAGCAAGGGCAAGGTGTACTGGCTGAAAACCTACGAAATCCCGGAGGCGTCCCGCGCTGCCCGTGGTCGTCCGTTGGTCAACCTGCTGCCGCTGGACAGTGATGAATACATCACCACCATGCTGCCGGTAGACGAGTACACCGAAGGTCACTTCATCTTCATGGCCACTGCGAAAGGCACCGTGAAGAAGACCCCGCTGGAATCCTTCAGCCGTCAACGCAGCGTGGGCCTGATCGCCCTCGAACTGGACGAAGGCGACGTATTGATCAGCGCGGCCATCACCGACGGCGAGCGTGAAGTCATGCTGTTCTCCGACGGCGGCAAGGTCACGCGCTTCAAGGAATCCGACGTTCGTGCCATGGGCCGTACCGCCCGCGGTGTGCGCGGCATGCGTCTGCCGGAAGGGCAGAAGCTGATTTCGATGCTGATCCCGGAAGAAGGCAGCGAGATCCTCACTGCATCGGCCCGCGGCTACGGCAAGCGTACGGCCATCAGCGAGTTCCCCGAGTACAAGCGTGGCGGCCAGGGCGTTATCGCCATGGTCAGCAACGATCGCAACGGCCGCCTGGTCGGCGCGGTCCAGGTGCTGGATGGTGAGGAAATCATGCTGATTTCCGACCAGGGCACCCTGGTACGTACCCGGGTCGATGAAGTGTCGAGCCTGGGGCGTAACACCCAGGGCGTGACCTTGATCAAGCTGGCCAGCGACGAAACCCTGGTAGGCCTGGAGCGTGTCCAGGAGCCATCGGAAGTCGAAGGCGAGGAGCTGGAAGGTGAAGAGGGGATTGCACTCGAGGGGCAAGTGATCGGCGATGCCGATGACGGCGTCGACGAGCCAACACTCGACGCTGCCGCAGACGAAGAAGAACCGCAGGAATAAGCGGACACACAGGGGGCGGATGAAGATTCGCCCCCTTGTTGTTTGTCTCGTTTGAAATACGACGCCGCGCCGCTCTTGTAGGAGCCGGCTTGCCGGCGATGGCATCAACTCGATTCAAGTGAAGCACCGAGTCGTTTGCATCGCTGGCAAGCCAGCTCCTACAGGGTTCCGCGTTGCGGGATGTTGATTGCAGTCCCACCAGATCAGAGAGATTGGATGTGAGCAAGAGAGCCTATAACTTCTGTGCCGGTCCCGCGGCGCTTCCTGAAGCAGTCCTGCAGCGCGCGCAGGGTGAACTCCTCGACTGGCATGGAAAAGGCCTCTCCGTGATGGAAATGAGCCATCGCAGCGATGAGTTCGTGTCCATTGCCACCAAGGCCGAGCAGGATATGCGCGACTTGCTGGACATCCCGTCCGATTACAAAGTGCTGTTCCTGCAGGGTGGTGCGAGCCAGCAGTTCGCCCAGATTCCGCTGAACCTGCTGCCGGAAGACGGCACTGCGGACTATATCGACACCGGTATCTGGGGGCAGAAGGCCATTGAAGAGGCCTCCCGTTACGGTCACGTCAATGTGGCAGGCACGGCCAAGCCCTACGACTACTTCGCCATCCCCGGTCAGAACGAGTGGAAGCTGTCGAAAGACGCGGCCTATGTTCACTACGTGGCAAACGAAACCATCGGCGGCCTGGAGTTCGACTGGGTGCCGGAAGTGGGTGATGTCCCGCTGGTCTGCGACATGTCCTCGGACATCCTCTCGCGCCCGATCGATGTGTCCAAGTACGGCATGATCTACGCCGGTGCACAGAAGAACATCGGCCCGAGCGGCATTCTGGTCAACATTGTCCGTGAAGACCTGTTGGGTCGTGCGCGTTCGCTGTGCCCGACCATGCTCAACTACAAGGTCGCGGCCGATAACGGCTCGATGTACAACACCCCGCCGGCCTTCGCCTGGTACTTGTCGGGCCTGGTGTTCGAATGGCTGAAAGAGCAGGGCGGCGTGGCTGCCATGGGCAAGCTCAACGAAGAGAAGAAACGTACCCTGTACGACTTCATCGACGCCAGCGGCCTGTACAGCAACCCGATCAACCTGACCGACCGTTCGTGGATGAACGTGCCGTTCCGCCTGGCGGATGATCGCCTGGACAAGCCTTTCCTCGCCGGCGCCGACGAGCGCGGCCTGTTGAACCTCAAGGGCCACCGTTCGGTAGGTGGCATGCGCGCCTCCATCTATAACGCTGTCGATATCCACGCCGTCAAGGCGCTGGTGGCTTACATGGCAGAGTTCGAAAAGGAACACGGCTAATGTCTGAGCAAGAACTCAAGGCCCTGCGCGTACGCATTGACAGCCTGGACGAGAAAGTCCTGGAACTGATCAGTGAGCGCGCGCGGTGCGCCCAGGAAGTTGCACGGGTGAAGATGGCTTCCCTGGCTGAAGGCGAAGTGCCGGTATTCTACCGTCCGGAGCGTGAAGCCCAGGTGCTCAAGCGCGTGATGGAACGCAACAAGGGCCCGTTGGGCAACGAAGAGATGGCGCGGTTGTTCCGTGAAATCATGTCTTCGTGCCTGGCACTGGAGCAGCCGCTGAAAGTGGCTTACCTGGGCCCGGAAGGCACCTTCACTCAAGCCGCGGCCATGAAGCACTTCGGTCACGCGGTGATCAGCAAGCCAATGGCTGCGATCGACGAAGTGTTCCGTGAAGTGGCCGCCGGGGCGGTGAATTTTGGCGTGGTGCCGGTGGAAAACTCCACCGAAGGTGCCGTCAACCACACCCTCGACAGTTTTCTTGAGCACGACATGGTGATCTGCGGCGAAGTCGAGCTGCGTATTCACCACCACTTGCTGGTGGGCGAAAACACCAAGACCGACAGCATCAGCCGCATCTACTCCCACGCCCAGTCCCTGGCCCAGTGCCGCAAGTGGCTGGACGCGCACTACCCGAATGTGGAGCGCGTGGCGGTGTCCAGCAACGCCGAAGCGGCGAAGCGGGTCAAGGGTGAGTGGAACTCGGCGGCGATTGCCGGCGACATGGCTGCCGGCCTGTATGGGCTGACGCGCCTGGCCGAGAAAATCGAGGATCGCCCGGATAACTCCACGCGCTTCCTGATGATCGGCAGCCAGGAAGTGCCGCCGACCGGCGACGACAAGACGTCGATCATCGTCTCCATGAGCAACAAGCCCGGCGCGCTGCATGAGCTGCTGGTGCCGTTCCACGACAACGGGATTGACCTGACGCGAATCGAGACTCGTCCTTCGCGCAGCGGTAAATGGACTTATGTGTTCTTTATCGACTTCGTCGGCCATCACCGCGACCCTCTGGTCAAGGGTGTGCTCGAGAAAATCAGTCAGGAAGCCGTGGCACTCAAGGTGCTGGGCTCCTACCCGAAAGCGGTTTTGTGAGGCTTTAACATGAGTGGCAACTTCCTCGCCCTGGCGCAGCCGGGCGTGCAACAACTGTCGCCTTACGTTCCGGGCAAGCCTGTGGACGAGTTGGCGCGCGAGTTGAACCTGGATCCGTCGAAGATCGTAAAGCTGGCCAGTAACGAAAACCCGATGGGCCCAAGCCCCAAGGTGCTGGCCGCGATTCGTGAGGCGCTGGCCGAGCTGACCCGTTATCCCGATGGTAACGGCTTTGAGCTCAAGTCCCTGCTGGCGAAAAACTGCCGCGTTGATATCAGCCAGGTGACCCTGGGTAACGGCTCCAACGATATTCTGGAGCTGGTCGGCCGTGCCTATCTGGCGCCGGGCTTGAACGCGGTGTTCAGCGAGCATGCATTTGCGGTCTATCCGATCGTCACTCAGGCCGTTGGCGCCGAGGCGCGTGTGATTCCTGCGAGAGACTGGGGTCATGACCTGCCAGCCATGCTGGCGGCCATCGATGACAATACTCGTGTCGTGTTTATCGCCAACCCGAACAACCCGACCGGCACCTGGTTCAGCGCCGAGGTGCTGGATAACTTCCTGCAGGACGTGCCGGAGCATGTACTGGTGGTGCTGGACGAGGCATACATCGAGTACGCCGAAGGCAGCGACTTGCCGGACGGCCTGGACTTCCTCGCGGCTTATCCGAACCTGCTGGTCTCGCGCACGTTCTCCAAGGCTTATGGCCTGGCGTCGCTGCGGGTTGGCTACGGCTTGTCCACTGCGGTGGTGGCCGATGTGTTGAACCGTGTGCGCCAGCCATTCAACGTCAACAGCCTCGCGCTGGCGGCGGCTTGTGCTGCGGTGCAGGACACCGAGTACCTGGAAGAAGGCCGTCGCCTCAACGAAAGCGGCATGCTGCAATTGCAGGAAGGTTTCCGTGAGCTGGGCCTGGGCTGGATTCCGTCCAAGGGCAACTTCATCTGCGTCGACCTCGGCCAAGTGGCGGCTCCTGTGTTCCAGGGCTTGCTGCGCGAGGGTGTGATCGTGCGTCCGGTGGCCAATTACGGCATGCCGAACCACCTGCGCATCACCATCGGTCTGCCTGCTGAAAACAGCCGCTTCCTCGAAGCGCTGGCCAAGGTTCTGGCTCGTGGTTGATGTCACTGCATTGCAACCTGCTGTACCTATGATCGGTCGCCTGGTGGTGGTCGGTCTGGGATTGATCGGCGGCTCCTTTGCGAAGGGCCTGCGGGAAAGCGGCCTGTGTGGCGAAGTGGTCGGTGTGGACCTGGACCCGCAATCGCGCAAGTTGGCGGTGGAGTTGGGTGTGGTGGACCGTTGCGAGGCTGATCTCGCTGTAGCCTGCCAGGGCGCGGATGTCATTCAGCTGGCGGTGCCGATCCTGGCCATGGAGAAGTTGCTGGCGCTGTTGGCCGGCATGGATCTGGGCCAGGCAATCCTGACCGATGTCGGCAGTGCCAAGGGCAATGTGGTGCGTGCGGCGCGGCTGGCCTTTGGTGGCATGCCTGCGCGGTTTGTGCCTGGGCATCCGATTGCCGGGTCCGAGCAGAGCGGGGTGGAGGCGTCCAATGCGCAGCTGTTCCGTCGCCATAAAGTGATTCTGACACCGCTGGATGAAACCGATCCTGCGGCACTGGCCGTGGTGGATCGGCTCTGGCGCGAGCTGGGGGCGGATGTCGAGCATATGCAGGTCGAGCGCCACGATGAAGTGCTGGCAGCGACCAGCCATCTGCCGCATTTGCTCGCATTTGGCCTGGTGGATTCGCTGGCCAAGCGCAACGAGAACCTCGAGATTTTCCGCTACGCCGCCGGTGGTTTCCGCGACTTTACCCGGATCGCCGGTAGTGATCCGGTGATGTGGCACGACATCTTCCTTGCCAACCGCGATGCGGTGTTGCGCACCCTGGACACGTTCCGCAGCGACCTCGACGCCTTGCGCGACGCGGTCGATGCTGGCGACGGGCACCAGTTGTTGGGCGTGTTCACCCGTGCGCGGGTGGCACGGGAGCATTTCAGCAAGATTCTGGCGCGTCGGGCCTATATGGATGCTGCAGTAAACGCGGATGACCTGGTGTTTCTCGCCAGTCCCGGTGGCCGCTTGAGCGGGCAGATCCGCGTGCCTGGGGATAAGTCGATCTCCCATCGCTCGATCATGCTCGGTTCTCTGGCGGACGGTGTCACTGAAGTCGAAGGTTTTCTGGAGGGTGAGGACGCCCTGGCGACCTTGCAGGCGTTCCGCGACATGGGCGTGGTGATTGAAGGCCCGCACCATGGGCGCGTCACCATCCACGGGGTTGGCCTGCATGGCTTGAAGCCGGCGCCAGGTCCGATCTATCTCGGTAACTCCGGCACCTCCATGCGGTTGTTGTCCGGTTTGCTGGCGGCCCAGCGCTTCGACAGTGTGTTGACGGGGGACGCCTCGCTGTCCAAGCGCCCGATGAATCGCGTGGCCAAGCCATTGCGCGCAATGGGTGCGGTGATCGAGACCGGGCCGGAAGGGCGTCCGCCGCTGACCATTCGCGGTGGCCAGGCACTTAAGGGGCTGACCTACGCATTACCGATGGCCAGCGCTCAGGTCAAGTCCTGCCTGTTGTTAGCCGGGTTGTATGCCGAGGGTAAAACCTCGATTACCGAACCGGCGCCGACCCGCGACCATACCGAGCGGATGTTGCGCGGTTTTGGGTATCCGGTGGAAGTGGCGGGCGCTACGGCTGCGGTCGAGTCGGGCCATGCGTTGACCGCGACCCATATTGAGGTGCCTGGGGATATTTCCTCTTCGGCGTTCTTTCTGGTGGCGGCGTCGATTGCCGAAGGCTCCGAGCTGTTGCTTGAACATGTGGGTATCAATCCGACCCGTACCGGCGTGATCGATATCCTGCGACTGATGGGCGCTGACATCACCCTGGAAAACCAACGAGAAGTGGGTGGTGAGCCGGTCGCTGATTTGCGTGTTCGTGCGGCGCCGTTGAAGGGGATCGAGATTCCTGAAGCCCTGGTCCCGCTGGCTATCGATGAGTTCCCGGTGTTGTTCGTGGCTGCGGCGTGCGCCGAAGGCCGGACGGTATTGCGTGGGGCAGAGGAGCTGCGGGTCAAGGAGTCCGACCGGATCCAGGTCATGGCCGACGGTCTGCTTGCGCTGGGCGTGAAGTGTGAACCGACACCTGATGGGATTATTATCGATGGTGGCGTGATCGGCGGTGGTGAAGTCCACGCCCATGGCGATCACCGGATTGCCATGGCCTTCAGCGTGGCTTCCCTGCGAGCGGCTGCGCCGATTCGTATCCATGACTGCGCCAACGTGGCTACGTCTTTTCCGAATTTTCTTACACTGTGTGCCCAAGTCGGCATCCGTGTTGCCCAAGAGGCTCAATTGTGAATATCAAAGCACCGGTGATTACCATCGACGGGCCAAGTGGCTCGGGCAAGGGCACGATCGCCGGCATCCTGGCCAAGCGCCTGGGCTGGTGCCTGCTGGATTCCGGGGCGCTGTACCGCTTGCTGGCCTTTGCCGCCCGCAACCATGGCGTCGACCTGACCAACGAAGAATCGCTGAAGCTGCTGGCTGCGCATCTTGACGTGCAGTTCGTCGGGGCGACCGAAGGTCATCCCCAGCGCATCATCCTGGAAGGGGACGATGTGACCGACGACCTGCGTAACGAGCAGGTCGGCTCCTGGGCTTCCCAGGTCGCCGCATTGCCGGCGGTGCGCGATGCTTTGCTGCAGCGCCAGCGGGCTTTCCAGGAGCCGCCGGGTCTTGTGGCCGATGGCCGCGACATGGGCACGGTGGTCTTTCCCGAGGCGCCGCTGAAGATTTTCCTCACGGCCAGCGCCGAGGAGCGGGCCCGTCGCCGTTACTTGCAGTTGAAGGGCAAAGTCGATGGTGTTAGTCTGTCGAGTCTGCTAGATGAGATCCGTGCACGCGATGAGCGTGATACCCAGCGTGCGGTAGCCCCGCTCAAGCCGGCGGCTGACGCCATACAGCTGGATTCCACGGAGTTGTCCATCGAGCAGGTGCTGGAACGCATCTTGAGTGAAATCGCCATTCGCGATATCGCCGGGTGATCAAGAAGGCCGCAGGGGACCAGTCATAGTCCTGCGGTGGCTTCTTTTAACTGAAACTGACCCACACCGTCTGGGGTGTGGAGATGGGCGTATTCTTCGCCCTTATCAACAGGAATTAAAATGAGCGAAAGCTTTGCGGAACTCTTTGAAGAAAGCCTAAAAACCCTGAACCTTCAGGCAGGCTCCATCATCACCGGTGTTATCGTTGATATCGATTACCAAGCTCGCTGGGTAACCGTTCACGCTGGTCTGAAGTCTGAAGCTCTGATCCCGCTGGAACAGTTCTACAACGATGCTGGTGACCTGACTATCAATGTCGGTGACGAAGTTCACGTTGCTCTGGACTCGGTTGAAGACGGTTTCGGTGAAACCAAGCTGTCCCGTGAAAAAGCCAAGCGCGCTGAATGCTGGATTGTTCTCGAAGCAGCCTTCGCAGCTGAAGAAGTGGTCAAGGGCGTTATCAACGGTAAGGTTAAGGGCGGCTTCACTGTCGACGTTAACGGCATCCGTGCGTTCCTGCCAGGTTCTTTGGTCGACGTTCGTCCTGTGCGCGACACCACGCACCTGGAAGGCAAGGAACTCGAATTCAAGGTCATCAAGCTCGACCAGAAGCGCAACAACGTTGTCGTTTCCCGTCGCAGCGTCCTGGAAGCAGAGAACTCCGCCGAGCGTGAAGCTCTGCTGGAATCCCTGCAGGAAGGCCAACAAGTCAAAGGTATCGTCAAGAACCTCACCGATTACGGCGCATTCGTCGATCTGGGTGGCGTCGATGGCCTGCTGCACATTACCGACATGGCTTGGAAGCGTATCAAGCATCCATCGGAAATCGTCAACGTCGGCGACGAGATCGATGTCAAGGTTCTGAAGTACGATCGTGAGCGCAACCGTGTCTCCCTGGGCTTGAAGCAGCTGGGCGAAGATCCATGGGTCGCTATCAAGGCTCGTTACCCAGAAAGCACTCGCGTCACCGCGCGTGTTACCAACCTGACCGACTACGGCTGCTTCGCAGAGCTGGAAGAAGGCGTGGAAGGCCTGGTACACGTTTCCGAAATGGACTGGACCAACAAGAACATCCACCCTTCGAAAGTCGTACAAGTCGGCGACGAAGTGGAAGTTATGGTTCTGGACATCGACGAAGAGCGTCGTCGTATCTCCCTCGGCATCAAGCAGTGCAAATCTAACCCATGGGAAGATTTCTCTGGCCAGTTCAACAAGGGCGATAAAATCTCCGGCACCATCAAGTCGATCACCGATTTCGGTATCTTCATTGGTCTGGACGGCGGCATCGACGGTCTGGTTCACCTGTCCGACATCTCCTGGAACGAAGTTGGCGAAGAAGCTGTTCGTCGTTTCAAGAAGGGCGACGAGCTGGACACCGTTATCCTGTCGGTTGACCCAGAGCGCGAGCGCATCTCCCTGGGTATCAAGCAACTGGAAAGCGATCCGTTCTCCGAGTACGTTCAAGAGAACGACAAAGGCGCAATCGTTAAAGGCATCGTGAAGGAAGTTGACGCTAAAGGCGCCATCATCACTCTGGCCGACGATATCGAAGCGACTCTGAAAGCCTCCGAAATCAGCCGTGACCGCGTTGAAGACGCGCGCAACGTTCTGAAAGAAGGCGAAGAAGTAGAAGCCAAGATCATCAGCGTTGACCGCAAGAGCCGCGTAATCCAGCTCTCCATCAAGTCGAAAGACGATGCTGAAGAGAAAGAAGCCATCCAGAGCCTGCGCGACAAGCCAGCTACCTCTGAGCCTTCTGCTGGTCCTACCACTCTGGGCGACCTGCTGCGTGCACAAATGGAAAAGCAGAACTAAGTTCTGTCAGACCATAGAAAAAGGGCGACTTCGGTCGCCCTTTTTTGTGCCTGGGATTTGGTGTTGTGTGCAACGTCGCCTTGGTGTTCTGCAGGTGGAACGCTGTGGTCGCGCTGGCAGCGCATCGGCTCCTGCAGGCTCTATCTGGCAGTGATCGCCATGGAGTGGCTTCAGTGAAGCTGAGCGGCGGCTAGCGGCCGTGCGGCCCAATGCCAACTCTCATCGAGTTACGCCCCAACTCTTTGAATATAAGTCAATACTTGGGCTGTTCAAATTCCTCCGGTCATGCTAAAACCTTCGAAGCGCTTTTCCTAGCTGCTTGAAAAAGAAGGGAAAAATATGACGAAGTCGGAGTTGATCGAACGAATTGTCACCCATCAAGGGCTGCTCTCATCCAAGGATGTGGAGCTGGCCATCAAGACCATGCTTGAGCAGATGTCCCAATGTCTGGCTACCGGCGATCGGATTGAAATTCGTGGGTTTGGTAGCTTCTCGCTGCACTATCGTGCGCCTCGTGTGGGTCGCAACCCAAAAACCGGGCAGTCCGTCAGCCTTGACGGCAAGTTCGTGCCTCATTTCAAGCCGGGCAAGGAATTGCGCGATCGGGTGAACGAAGACGAAGAAGAAAGCGTCTGAGTGTTTTTGGGGTAGGAGAAGGTTATGCGTGGGGTTAAGCGCGTTGTTCTGGTGCTGGCTATGCTAATTGTAGTGCTGGCAGTGTTGGGGTTCGTGCTGGAAAACCAGCAGGGCGCGTCTCTTTCATTCCTGGGCTGGGTGACCGGGCAGATGCCGGTGTCGGTGTTTGTGGTCGTGGCCTTGATAATTGGAATGCTGCTGGGACCGCTGTTTAGTGTCATCGTTGGGTGGGGCCGACGTCAAAAGTCCATGCCCGCAAGGCGTGGGTAGAGCTTCCATGGTTATTGTGTCACTCGCGAGCCGTTCGTCGGATTTTTCTGGTGTGGTGCGCATCAGTTACGTCGAGTGAACGGCATGTGGTAAGTCCGGCGGTACCACTGACTATTGTCTCGCGGCTACGAAATTTGCTTTTCTGTCCTTCTCGGACGGCCTATATAAGGGTTGCCCCTATCTGTGTAGGAAGACTCCTACAGATATGTCAAGACTTGTAATATGTCAGTGAGATGGCAAAATGGAATCTGTTCTCGATAACAGGCATTTTGTGCGCTAAAGTCCGGCAGCGACGCTGGGTTTTTTCTGCCATATAACTAAAATAAAAATACACAATCTTGTCTGCATAACGAGCCCGCAGTTTCTCTTTGAAGGCAGGTTTTTGTTGTGAGTAGTAGCTTCCGTGCTCCCCCGGTTCGATCGTCCGACGAAATTGATTTTGTGCGACTTTTCGCGTCTGTCTGGCAACAAAAAAAACTTCTGCTTTTCGTCACTCTCGGGGCGGGATTGATTGCGGCGTCCTACGCATTTTTAGCTTCCCCTGTATATAAGGTCAGCACGGTTTTGCGGCCTGCGGCGATTAATGATTTGGATGCGCTAAATCGATCAGAGATATATCAGCTTCCTCCGGCTGACGCGCTCCTCAAAGTGGGCGCAGCGCTCGACTCTTATGATACGCGCCTGAGCTATTTCAAGAAAAACCAGAAGCTTTTCGAGAAATTTGTTCGTCCTGGGCAGACTCTGGAGCAGAGTTTTCAGGAGTTCAATCATGACTCTATTCGTTTGATTCTTCCTGATGCAGATAAGAAAAATTCGCTGAGTTCCTACATCAAGCTCGAGATGATGTATCCGAAAGGCGTCGACGGCGTCTCTATTCTTAATGGCTTTGTCGACTACGCTATCGAAAGTGAGCGCGAACGCGTCACGGCTGATTTGAATGTGATCGTTAAAAACCGTTTGAGGGAGCTTAAAGGCAAGCTCGATTCGGCTCGTTCAAACTACGATATTGAAAAAGAAGCCAAAATAGCGTCATTGCGAGAAGCTGACTCGTTGAAACGCGCGCAATTGCAGGATGAGTTGAAGGCGCTGCGTTCGCAGTTGAAAACCTTGCGTAGCGACCGTATTGCTCAGCTGAATGAGGCTATAGGGATTGCCCGTTCCCTGGGCATTCAAAAGCCGGCTACGCCTTCTTCACTTGGTGAATCGGCCGTGACGAACGCTGGTAGCGTGATGCGTACTGAGGTGAACAACCAGCAGATCCCACTTTATTTTATGGGGGTAGATGCGCTTAAGGCTGAGCTTGCTGCATTGCAGTCACGCAAGTCGGATGATTTTACCGAGTCGCGCATCGCTCAAATCGCCAGGGAACTTCAGTTGCTCGCATCCAACCGAGAGATTGAGGTCCTGGATGCTCGAAAAAATGAAGATATCTTTCTTGCGGGCGTTCAACCGTTGAGAACAGAGATTTTCCGTTTGAGTAGCCTGAATATCGACCTGGCGAAGCTGCGGCTGGTGAGTATTGACCAGCAGGCCCTTGAGCCGTTGGTTCCGTCGAGCCCGAATCGTCCATTGATCATTTTTCTTGGCCTGCTCCTGGGGGCGATTGTCGCGATTGGTATTGCGTTGGTCAGGCAGGCGTTACGTGCTGCTCGCGACAATGCAGAGCGCGATGGGCACGAGCCGGCAGGCTCACTTCTCCATTCGGTCGCTCAGTTGGATCGGCAACAAGAGCCTGGCAATAAGTTAAACCGAAAATAACTCCAAGGCCGTGAAGCTTTTGGCTTCACGCGTTTTCCCCTCGGGCCCGTATTTCTTGCTTTCATACGGAACCTGCATTACGTGCTTGCGCAACTGTGAACCGCCGAGGGGCATTCCTGGGTGGTTTCTCGGCTATCAAAAGTTACTAAGACTTTGCGTCGAGTCTTCATGGCGTTTCGGCATTTGATCTTTGTTTACTTGTGCGGGCGTCAAGCGTCCTGCACAGGTTTGTATTGTTGGTTTAATAGTTGATGGTGCACCGCCTAATACGGTTTGATGTGGATTTTTATGTGCGGTCTCCAGGTTAATGGCTTATGGCTAGTATTGGTTCGGAATTTGATAAGGGCGTACCGTTCGGCCAGGTCGGTCGTGCAGGGTGCGCCGGCGATTAGCAACGAGCTGCATGGCACAGTCGAGCGTGGGCCCAATTGCGATCTCGGATAGGTCGGGTTCCTGTGGGGCAATAACCAAAAGCCCAATTTCAATGAGAGGTTGCGACGCACCATTGCGGTGAAGCGGCTCACCGCAAATGTTGCGGTAAAACCTTGTCCTGTCCTGAACTGAGGGGGGGATGATGGGGTCTCATGGGGCATGTGGTTGAGCCAGCCAGGCGTTATGTTGGCACGCTTGTTGATGATATGCTGCGCTGCAAAGCAGAGGCGGTTGCAGTTGGAGCGGCGAAAACTCGCTTGCGCGTAATCGGTAGGTCAGGCAGGGGCATGGCAGCGTTGCTGGTTTCCAGACTGATTCTCTGACTAAATAATGATATGGAATCGTTGGTAATCTAATGACTTTAAAGATCTTGAGTGTTTTCGGTACGCGACCGGAAGCTATAAAAATGGCTCCATTAGCTTTAGCGTTGAATGCAGATGAGCGTTTTGAGGCCAAAATCTGCGTCACGGGTCAACACCGTGAAATGCTGGATCAAGTGTTAGAGTTATTTAAACTTGAACCTGACTTTGATCTTAGTATCATGAAGTCGGGTCAAGACCTTACCGACGTGACAACTGGTATTCTTCAGGGAATGAAAGAGGTCTTCCGGACTTATCGGCCGGATATTGTCTTGGTGCATGGTGATACCGCTACGACCTTTGCAACTACATTGGCGGCGTACTATCAGCAAATTCCTGTGGCTCATATCGAAGCTGGGCTTCGCACCGGAAATTTATATTCTCCCTGGCCGGAAGAGGCCAATCGAAAGTTGACGGGAGCACTCGCGCTTCTTCACTTCGCTCCTACTGAACGATCGCAACAGAATTTACTGCGTGAAGGGGTGTCACCTGACGCGATTCATGTGACTGGGAATACTGTAATCGACGCTCTGCTTGAGGTCGTACAGAAGCTCGAGACCAATGACCAGTTAAAACAGAAGTTCTCCGAGCAGTTCGCATTTTTACCTGCTCAACGCCGCGTCATCCTTGTGACAGGGCATCGGCGTGAAAGCTTCGGCGATGGATTCGAAAGGATCTGCAGTTCGTTGGCTTCGATTGCCCATGAGTTTGATGATGTGGAGATCGTGTACCCCGTTCATTTGAATCCAAATGTCCGTGAACCGGTCAACCGTTTGTTGGCTGGTATAAAAAATATTCACCTCATCGAACCATTGGATTATCTACCTTTTGTCTATTTGATGAATCGGTCGTACTTGATTCTGACGGACTCCGGTGGTGTGCAGGAAGAGGCACCTTCTTTGGGCAAGCCCGTGCTGGTCATGCGGGACACTACCGAGCGGCCTGAGGCGATTGAGGCGGGTACCGTCAGATTGGTCGGTACAGAGAAGGACAAGATAGTTCACCACTTGCGTGAGCTTTTACTTGATCAAAAGGCTTACGAGGAGATGAGCGTTGCTCATAATCCTTATGGTGACGGTCACGCCTGCATGCGTATTGTTAATGCTCTAGCCACTTTCAAAAATTAAGGTTTGGTCATGGATTTTTCCACTATTTCTGTAATTGGTTTGGGCTATATCGGTTTGCCAACCGCAGCCGTTTTTGCTGCGCGAAAGTTAAAGGTCATTGGTGTCGACGTTAATCAAAAGGCCGTCGATACGATCAACGGCGGACAGATTCATATCGTTGAGCCTGATTTGGACATAGTCGTGCACGCGGCCGTGACCGAGGGGTATCTGCGCGCCAGTACACGACCTGAGCCGGCGGACGCCTTCTTGATTGCGGTGCCCACTCCTTTCAAGGATGGTCATGCTCCGGACCTTTCTTACATTGAGTCCGCAAGCAAATCCATTGCGCCAGTATTGAAAAAGGGTGATCTGGTCATCCTCGAGTCCACTTCTCCCGTGGGTGCGACTGAAAAGATGTCGGCATGGCTGGCTGAAGCACGCCCTGACCTGACGTTCCCGCAGACCCATGGCGAGGCGTCGGACATTCGCGTGGCTCACTGCCCTGAGCGCGTGCTTCCCGGTCACGTGTTGCGCGAGTTGGTACAGAATGATCGCGTCATCGGCGGGATGACCCCCAAGTGCTCAGAAGCCGCCACACGTCTGTATAAATTGTTTGTAGAGGGCGAGTGCATTATCACCAACGCCCGAACAGCAGAAATGTGCAAGTTGACCGAGAACAGCTTTCGCGATGTGAATATTGCCTTCGCGAACGAATTGTCGATGATATGCGATAAGTTCGATGTCGATGTGTGGGAGCTTATCAAGCTCGCCAACCGGCACCCTCGCGTCAATATCCTCCAACCAGGACCTGGCGTGGGTGGGCATTGCATCGCCGTCGACCCTTGGTTCATCGTGAGTCAGGCTGAAGGCCAGGCGAAACTGATCCAAACTGCACGTGAAGTCAATGACTCAAAACCGTCGTGGGTTATGGAGAAAGTTGATGCTGCTGTGGCCGATCATCTGTCGAGTCACCCCGGGAAGTCGGAAAAAGACATTGTTATCGCGTGCTTCGGCCTGGCATTCAAACCTGATATTGATGACCTGCGGGAAAGTCCATCTCTGGAAATTACGAAAAATATCTCAAGCCGGCACGCCGGGAAGGTTATTGTCGTAGAACCTAATATTGATTCTCTGCCTGCGACGTTGCCGAACGCTGAGTTGTGCACAATAGAAGAAGCGTTTGAGCGCGCGGATGTCTTGTTGTTACTGGTGGATCACAAGCCATTCAAAAGTGTTTCTTCTTCACTTCTCGAGGGTCGCCGGATTGTTGATACCCGGGGAATCTGGCTTGTATGAAAATTCTTCCGGTTATTATGTCTGGAGGCTCGGGAACGAGACTCTGGCCGCTTAGCAGAACTCTTTACCCGAAGCAGTTTCTGGCAATTTCGGGGCGGGAGACGTTGTTTCAGCAGGCGATTGCCCGACTGTTGAAGATTGACGGTCAAGGCTCGGATTTATTGGCTCCATGCATCGTTGCCAACGATGAGCATCGTTTCCTGTGTCTCGACCAGATCCGGGAAATGAACGTTTCTAAAGCTGTTGTCATTCTTGAACCGGTAGGACGCAATACGGCCCCTGCGCTTACGTTGGCGGCGCTTTATGCGCGCGATGAGGTGGGAGAGGAGATTGACCCGGTTCTGGTCGTTGTCCCGGCCGACCAGATGATTCTCGATATTCAAGCTTTTACTGACACGGTCAGTAAAGCGGTCGATGTTGCGAAAGACGGCAGCATTGTGATCTTGGGGATTACGCCTGATCGCCCTGAGACGGGTTATGGTTATATCCACTCGGCAGACCCCTCTACCGTCAAGAGGGTGGATGCGTTTGTTGAAAAGCCTGAGCGGACAACCGCAGAAAAATACCTGGAAGATGGAAGCTATTTCTGGAATAGCGGTATTTTTGTGCTGCGCGCGTCAGTCTGGTTGAAAGCACTGGGCGCGTTCAGAAGTGACATCTTCGATGCCACTGAGGCCGCGTGGAAGGGCCGAGTTGAAGATAATGGGTTTATTCGACCACAACTTGACGCGTTTTCCCTGATACCGCCTGAGTCGATTGACTATGCCGTGATCGAGCATTGCGCGAAAACGCCTTCAGCTGGCCTGACGTTGAAAATGCTCACGATGGATGCCGGTTGGTCTGACCTGGGAGCATGGGATGCTGTTTGGCGTTCGAGTGAAAAGGACGAAAAACAAAACGCTACCCATGGCGACGTAATAATAGACTCCAGCTCCAATACATTGGTTTACGCCTCTCACCGTTTGGTAACGGCCGTGGGGCTTGAAAATATTGTTATCGTCGAGACGCCTGATGCCGTATTGGTTGCGGATAAAGATCGTAGCCAGGGTGTGAAGGCTATTGTCGAAGCGTTGAATATCAAGGCCAGGCCAGAATCAAAGCTTCATCGTCGTGTTCATCGCCCGTGGGGCTGGTACGACAGCATAGATTCGGGCTCACGCTTTCAGGTGAAGCGGATATTGGTGAAGCCGAAAGCAACCTTGAGTTTGCAGAAGCATTACCATCGGGCGGAGCATTGGATTGTTGTGTCTGGCACCGCTGAAGTCACCTGTGAAGATCGTGTTTTTCAGCTGAACGAAAACCAGAGTACTTATATCCCTATTGGCCATGTTCATCGCCTTTCCAATCCTGGCACCATTCCTCTTGAGATCATAGAGGTGCAGTCGGGAACGTACTTGGGTGAGGATGATATTGTTCGATTTGACGATACCTATGGACGTGTTTAAGGCTTAAATTTTTAGGAGTTGTACAGATGCAGAAGCATGCGCTGGTTACTGGTGTTACAGGTCAGGATGGGGCTTACCTTGTCGAACTGCTGCTGTCCAAGGGTTATAAGGTCTATGGCGCCTATCGCCGCACAAGTTCTGTAAGTTTCTGGCGATTAGAGGAACTTGGTGTTTTTGGGCATGATGATCTTCATCTTGTCGAATTTGATTTGACTGATCTCTCCGGAACTATTCGTTTAATTCAGAATTGCGCCCCGGACGAGGTTTATAACCTGGCGGCTCAAAGCTTCGTAGGCGTTTCCTTCGATCAGCCAATTACAACCGCGCAGATTACGGGAGTCGGTGCGCTTAATTTGCTCGAAGCGATCCGAATAGTAAATCCGAAGATTCGTTTCTATCAAGCTTCGACATCTGAAATGTTCGGGCTGGTACAGGCTGTTCCTCAATCTGAAAGCACGCCTTTCTACCCACGCAGCCCTTACGGTGTTGCGAAGTTGTTTGCGCATTGGACAACCATCAACTATCGCGAATCATATGATATTTTTGCCACCAGCGGAATTCTGTTCAATCATGAGTCTCCGCTGCGAGGAAAAGAGTTCGTTACTCGTAAAATTACCGATGCTGTAGCCAGTATCGAAATGGGCGAGCAGCAAGTGCTCGAACTCGGAAACATGGATGCCAAGCGAGACTGGGGTTTCGCTAAAGAGTATGTAGATGGCATGCACCGAATGTTGCAGATCGACACACCGGAAACATTTGTGCTTGCTACCAACCGCACTGAAACCGTTCGTGATTTTGTTGCCATGAGCTTCAAGGCCGTAGGGGTTGATATCGATTGGTCTGGAAGTGGCGAGAACGAATTCGGCGTTGACCGTCGTACCGGCATCACCCGGGTGAAAGTTAACCCACGCTTCTATCGACCCGCGGAAGTCGAGTTGTTGATTGGCGACGCTTCGTTTGCAAAAGAGCGGTTAGGCTGGAAACCAGAAACGACGCTGGAGCAACTGTGCCAGCTGATGGTTGAAGCTGACTTGAGAAGGGTTCGCAATGGCACTTCAAAGTAAAGATCGGACAGTACTGATTACAGGGCTCTCGGGTTTTACTGGAAAGCATTTGGCGCAAAGCCTCACCAAGGCCGGCTGGCGGGTTGCCGGCCTTGGTGGGGAGCGCCTGGCCTGTGAGTTTGACCACTTGGATGCGGACCTGAATGACACGGCGCGACTCAGTGGTTGGATAAAGCAGGTTCAGCCCACCCATGTTATTCACTTGGCCGCGCTGGCGCATGTCACCAGCAGCGATGCCTTGTCATATTACCGAGTCAATGTATTGGGTACAGAAAGCCTTCTTAATGCGATTAAGGAGGCTGAGGTGGTCGTTGAAAAAATCATCATTGCGAGCAGTGCAAACATTTACGGGAACGCTATTTCATCGCCCATTTCAGAAAGCAGTGAACCGCAGCCCGTTAATCATTACGCACTGAGCAAGCTGACGATGGAGGCCCTTGTCCGCAAGTGGTTTTCTCGTATGCCTATATTGGTGGTACGGCCATTCAATTACACTGGACCCGGCCAGTCGGAGTCATTCGTTTTCTCCAAGATCGTGGGCGCATTTGCCCGTGGAGAAAAGGAGCTCAGATTGGGCAATCTGGATGTATCCCGCGACTTGTCTGATATCGGTTTTGTGGTGGAGGCCTATTCAAGGCTGTTGACGTCCAATCAACGTGGTGAGTTTATAAATATCTGCTCGGGGCGCAGCATTTCCTTACTGAGCGTGATTGATGAAATGGAACAGATTGCAGGTTATCGGCCAACGATAACAGTTGATCCTGCCTTTGTCAGGGAAGATGAAGTTAAAGAGCTTTATGGTAGTCCGGCCAAGCTCTTTGATGTGGTAGGTGAAATTAATGTGCCTAGTTTGCACGATACATTGCTGTCAATGTATCAGCAGAAGGCACGTGTTTAATACGGTTGGCAAGTAACGGGTTGGTGCACTGTGCGTATATGTTTTTTTGCTAATATGTCCGCTCACGCTAATTGGCGCGAGATGTTTGATAAAGTTGAGTTTTATCGGGTTGATATTCGAATTCTCAAGGAGCTCGGACACGAAGTCGTTCTGTCCGGGACGCCGGGCACATTAGATTGGAAAGCGGATCTCTATTTTTGTTGGTGGTGGGGGCATTCGCCGCTTCCGTTGCTCGCCGGAAAACTCCGTCGTCGGCCGGTAATTGTAACTGGGGCCTTTGACTACTCCACCTGCCGGAAAGAAATCCCGGGTCTGTGTTATCTGGACCGTCCGCTATGGCAGAAGGCAGTGCTGCGTACCTCGCTGTTATTAGCCGATCGAAACCTGTTCATCTCAAGATCGGAGTGTGAGGAAGTCACAACCAACCTGCCGGTGAGAAACCCCGTGTACGCAACGCTGGCGATTGATACAGATTACTATTCTCCTGGCGAGCTTCCGGCGGTTGGATCGAATTACTTTTTTACGGTGACCTGGACCAGTCGTACGAACGCCATTCGTAAAGGGCTGATTCCGACGATTGAGGCGTTTGCAAAAGTTTCGGCTAACGCAAGTCATCTTCGCCTGGTTGTTGCTGGCAAACATGGTGACTACCTGCAGGAACTAAAAGACCTGGCGCAGCGCCTGGGTGTGGCAGACAAGGTGGAGTTTGTCGGGATGATTTCCGATGAAGAAAAGCTGCACCACTACCGCAATTGCCTGGCCTATGTTCAACCAACGCTCTATGAAGGTTTCGGGCATGCGATCGGCGAAGCGCTGGCGTGTGGCGCGCGAGTGATCACGTCGCCTCGGGGCGCGGTGCCTGAGGTCGCGGGTAACTTCGCTTACTGGGTTCAACCAGATAGCCAGGAAGAAATTGCTGCGGCCATGGAGACGGTTGTCGCCACGCCGACTTGCGCTGAAGATGCCAAAGCCAGGCATCAGTGGATTTCTTCCAATTATTCCATCGCAGCTCGTCGTGTGGCGCTTAAAAATGTCCTGGATTCCTTGTCGCTGGTGAAATAAAGGAGAGCTTCGTTGATAGTGTTTATAAAGATTCATGGTGGTAGCGTGTGTTGAATCGTCTGATCAGCATGTTTGAAAGTTCGAAGCTGTTACAGCTGATCGTTATTACTGCCTGTATTCAAGGTGGGGTAATAATAAGTCAGTTTTTGATCACGCCTTGGGTTGATCCGTCGGTCGTCGGTGTGGTGCGCTCGCTGGAAACAATTATTGCTCTTGTCGTGCTGGCAGGAAGTTTGGGCATGCAAAGCATCGCGATTCGCGATACGGCGGCGAGTCATGGTACTTCTCGTCAAAGTGAAGTGCTTCGGCAAGTGTTTTTGTTGGTCGGGATCGCTTCAGGTGTCGTGATTGCTGGTATATACGTCGCGCATGAGTTTGTGCTGACCTCTGCGATTAGTTCTTATGTTTTTACAACCTGTGGCTTGGTGCTGTTGACTAATTTGCTTCGTGTAACGACTGGCTTTGCTCAGGGGGCGAAGGCGATACGCGAGATCTACTTCGTTCTGATGCTGGTTACCGGGGCGGGCGTTATTCTGCATGTTGTGTTGACGAAGTTGTATGGTATCCAGGGCTGGATGGCCGCTCGTTATCTTGGTGAGTTCTTTTGTCTCGCTGCCGTTTGGTGGAAACTGCGAGCGCATATCTTTCTGGCGCTTGATTTTCGCCAGGTGAACGGGCGCGAATTAATGACAACGGCCAAGTCCGGTGTCATTGTCAATGCCAGCCTGTTTGTTCGTCTGTTGGTGGATAGTCTGCCTGTCCTGATGTTGACTGCTTATCATGTGAAAACCGACGAGATCGGTTTTTTTGGTATTGCTATATTGAGCCTTATTCTTGGCTTGCTGCCATTGGCAATCATTGCACAAAGGGCCCTTCCTGAGTTGGTCGAGGTCATCCATGATAAAAGCGAGTTGCGCGAAAGGTATCATGCATTCTCAAAAAGCATGTTAAAGATCTCATCCACGGTTGCTTTGCTATTGATCCTTTGCTCTTGTATATGGTTGGTGTGTGTGGGCGGTGTTTATAAGCAGACGGCCATGTATATCATTGTGTTGGCGTTGACTTTGCCCCTGAAGGCTATGGCTCTTGCTTGCGGTACAATACTGGTCGCATTGCGTGTTTTTAGTTTAAGCCTTAAAACCAATATTGTAGAGGGCTTGCTTGTTCTTTTAATTCTATACGTCGGTATCCCTGTTTTGGATGCTTGGGCTGGCGTTTTGGGGTATGTGGTTGGTGCTGTTTTGTCCGCCGTGCTGCTTCTGATTGCGGTGAGAGTCCGCCTCGCTGATTTATGACCCAAGAGGTTGATACCTTGGAAGAAAAATATTTAGGGCCTGAGCAGTTGCGAGTCCCGCTTGAAAAAAAAGCGTTTGATTGTTTTGGCGTTGGCTTTTTCTTTTTGGTGATCTGGTTTGCAGGCGTTATTGTCCCATTATATCCCTTTATCATGGGGTTTGATGGGTTTAGTCAGTTTTGGGAGTTTGCCTTTTTCGATAAGCAGAGTTCTATTGACTATGCCATTTTGCTGTATGCCGGGGCTTTGATTTTTGTTTTGATGGGGTGTTGGTTAGGACGGAAAACGCATTTTAATTTTCCCGTCGGGATACGCTACATAGTAAGTCCAAGGATTTTTTCGCAACGGGCCTTAGGTTTTTCGTTAGTGGCGCTGCTGGCGTTTACAACTATTCTTGTAATCCTAGGCGGGGTCTCGGGGTTGCTTCAAGGTGCCAGTGACAGGATAAGGGCGTTTGCAGGTTTGAACGGCTTGTTCCTCTTGGAGAACTTGCTGCTCTCTGTCTCGCTGGCCTGGTATATACGGTTGACCCGTGCCGGGAAGAAGTCACTTTCCGAGCGGTTTTGCTTCTGGTTATATTTTTTGGGCGGTTTGTTTATTTGCGCTCTCCAGGGTCAGAAATCGACAATTTTTATTATCGTATTGTCGCTGATTATAGTTCGGCATTACCGCGTTAAGCGTGTCAGTCTTGTAAAAGGAGCGGTGCTTGGGGTGGTGATGTTTGTTTCGCTGATGACCTACCACCTGTTTAAGCAGGAGTTTCTCGCGACAGGTAGATTCTTTTTCATTAACGAAGATCAAGGTGTTTTCCTGTCGTTCATTCATTTTTTGGCGACTCAGTTTACGGGTAATCTAATGCAGTTGCAGACCATGACTGTGCTCATAGATGCTATGCCCGAGAGGCTGGAATGGCAGAATGGCACGACGCTGCTGATGGTTGTATTGATTTTAATACCTTCGGGTCTTTTCCCGAATAAGCCACTTACCGCAGCCGGGGTGTTTACAGGTGCCTTTTGGCCAGATAAATGGCTCATGGAAGGTACGACATTGCCGCCAGGTATTTTTGGTGAGCTTTATATGAACTTTGGCACGCTGGGCGTACTATTCGGCGGTTTTCTTCTTGGCGTTATAGGTGGGCGGCTTTATGGCGCAGTTGTCTATAACCCTCAAAGCGACCGAGCGTTAGGTCTTTATGCATTGGCGATCGCCTCCCTGCTTCACCTTTTTCGAGGGGAATTGGCGTCGGTCGCTCTTCTCATAGCGTCTATATGGCTTCCTTTTTTATTCTTGAGCTCAAAGCGCGAAGAGCCAGTCAATAACCCAATCTAGAGAAACTGATATGTGCGGAATTTTGGGCTACATTCACAACGGAACGCGGGAATCTATTGACTTCTCTTCAGCGCTTTCGTTTATTCGACGTCGTGGGCCTGATGATCAAGGCGTCTGGGCCGATACCGACGTTGGTGTATGGTTGGGCCAGGTGCGCCTTTCCATTCTCGATACCACTTCCGCCGGTCACCAACCCATGGTCTCCGCCGATGGGCGAGTGGTCATGGTGTTTAACGGTGAAATCTATAACTTTCGGGAGTTAAGGGCTCATCTCGAAGCGGCGGGGGATCATTTTTCCAGCCAGTCCGACTCCGAAGTATTGCTCGCACTGTTCTGTCGTTATGGGATTGAGTGTTTAAACCGCTTGAACGGGATTTTCGCGGTCGTATTCTGGGAACGCGACACTGAAACGCTTTGGGTGGCTCGAGATCAGATGGGCGTCAAACCCCTCTATATCCATTCCAGTGATGGTTGTTTTGCATTTTCAAGTGAAATGAAGGGCTTGATCCGAGGCGGCTTCAGTAAAACTGAAATCGACCCGCAAGCCGTACTCGCGCACCTTGGTTTTCTCTGGTCGCCGGGTGATCGGACGATCGTGCGGGATATCAAAAAGGTTTTACCTGGCCAAGCGTTATGCGTCCGTAATGGGCATATCGAGAAGAGCTGGTTTTACTACGAACTGCCGATTTCCGAGAAACCCCTGACAAAAACGGTTGCTGATGTCGCTGTTGATGTCGCCGATGCCGTCAGGACTGCCGTCCAGCGTCAGTTGGTGTCCGACGTACCCTTGGGCTCATTCTTGTCAGGCGGCTTGGACTCCAGTGCCATCGTCGCGTTTGCAGCGCAGGAAATGCGTGATAAGGGGCGGTTGCAGTGCTTCAGTATCCGTGTAGACAACGGCTCCACTGCGAACGAGGGGTTCGCCGATGACCTTCCGTACGCACAGCGCGTTGCCAAGCATCTGGATGTCGACCTGCATGTCGTAGGCGTCGGCGATGAGATGATGGATCGTCTGCCTGAAATGGTTTATCTGCTCGATGAACCTACGCCGGATCCGGCGGCGCTGAATGCGTTGTTCATCTCGGAACTGGCAAGCCAGAACGGCATCAAGGTTCTGCTGTCGGGTGCCGGGGGAGATGATATTTTCACGGGCTATCGTCGTCATTTCGCGTTGGCGCAAGAGCGTTGGTGGGGCGGAATGCCTCGACCGCTGCGTTCGGTTTTGGCCAGCAGTTCAAACCTGCTTCCTGCATCCTCTCCGCTGTCTCGTCGTCTCGGGAAGGCTTTTCGCTATGCGGACTTGCCTGCTGATGATCGCTTGATCAGTTATTTCCTCTGGCTTGAACCTGAACAGGCGTATGGCCTGTTGGCGCCAGACTTGCGACGCCAGCTGGCGGCCGATGATCTGTTTGCGCCGATGCGAGAAACACTTTCGCGGCTGCCTTCGGATGCCACGCCCCTTGATAAAATGCTCACCCTGGAGTGCAAGCATTTTCTCACCGATCACAATCTCAACTACACCGACAAGATGGGTATGGCGACGGGCGTTGAAGTGCGTGTGCCGCTGCTGGATCTTGACCTGGTCCGCCTGGCTGGCTCACTGCCATCGGATATCAAGCAAAAAGGCCGGGAAGGGAAATGGATTTTCAAGAAGGCCATGGAACCCTATCTGCCTCACGACGTCATCTACCGGCCCAAGACGGGCTTCGGCGTACCGCTTCGCAACTGGTTGCAAGGACGCCTGAAGCCTTTGGTCGATGAGGTGCTTTCTCCTGCATCCCTGCTGAAAAGGGGGATATTCGATCCCAAGGCGGTGGCGCATCTGATCGAAGCAGATCGTTCAGGCCGGATAGACGCTGCTTATACGTTGTTCGGCATCGTTTGCATGGAACTCTGGTGCAAACAGTATCTGGACGGCGATTTCGCCCTCGACGGTTGAGTGGGCGGCGACGCCACGGCCTTATCCGATGGTAGGATACATAGCTCTATACAAGTTTCTCAGTGATGAGTGAATTTTTAACTTTATTGGTGTGAATGCATGAAGCAGGTTGTTCAGAACATGGCTAGCGGTGAGACGTCATTGGTTAATGCACCCGCTCCCGCCGTTCGTAGTGGCACGCTAAAGATCCATACAACCAATACGCTGATTTCTGCTGGCACGGAACGCATGCTGGTAGGGTTTGGCCGTGCCAACTGGTTGGAAAAAGCTCGCCAGCAACCTGACAAGGTCCGCATGGTTCTGCAAAAGGTCCAGACCGATGGCTTGGCGACAACGGTGGAAGCCGTTCGCTCGAAGCTTGCGCAGCCGTTGCCGCTTGGATACTGCAACGTGGGTGTTGTGGGTGCCGTGGGCAATGATGTGTCCGGGTTCAAGCCGGGCGACCGTGTGGTTTCCAATGGTCCTCATGCCGATATCGTTGTTGTTCCCAAGAATCTGTGTGCCTTGATTCCGGACTCGGTCAGCGACGAAGCCGCTTCGTTTACCGTGCTTGCCAGCATCGGCTTGCAGGGCATTCGTCTGGCTCAGCCGACATTGGGTGAAACCTTTGTAGTCACCGGCGTAGGCCTGATCGGACTGATGACGGTCCAGCTCCTGCGGGCTCAAGGCTGCCGGGTACTTGCCGTTGACTTCGATGAGCAAAAGCTGGCATTGGCTCGCAGTTATGGCGCCGAAACCTGCAACCCCGGCAAGGGCGAAGATGTTGTTTCGGCGGGAATGACATTCAGCCGCGGAAGAGGGGTGGATGGCGTCATCATTACGGCGTCGACCAAGTCGTCCGACCCGGTCACCCAGGCGGCACACATGTGCCGTAAGCGTGGGCGCATTGTTCTGGTAGGGGTAACCGGGCTTGAGTTGAGTCGAGCCGACTTCTATGAGAAGGAACTGACATTCCAGGTTTCATGTTCTTACGGGCCCGGGCGCTACGATCCGAGTTACGAAGATCAAGGCAACGACTTCCCGATTGGTTTCGTTCGCTGGACTGAGCAGCGCAACTTCGAAGCCGTCCTGGACATGCTCGCCAGCGGCCAATTGGAGGTCAACTCGTTGATCTCCCATCGGGTTGCATTCGAAGACGCCGCGGATGCCTATCAGACGCTTACGACGGATAATTCGGCGCTGGGCATCATTCTTCAGTACACCTCGGAAGAGACCGAGCGAAACATCAAGGAAGTGGTGCTGGCACCTGGTGCGGTAGCCAGTTTCGACCCGGTCAAACCCGTGGTGGGCTTCATCGGTGCAGGAAACTATGCATCAAGAATGCTGATACCGGCATTCAAGGCCGCAGGGGCTCAGTTCCATACGATTGTGACTGCCGGTGGCATCAACGGTGTAATACACGGCAGCAAGGCCGGATTTGCACAAGCCTCGACTGATATCAGTGCGATGCTTGGCGAGAGCACGATCAACACTGTTGCAATTGTCACCCGGCACGACAGCCATGCCCGTTTTGTCGCGCAAGCGCTGGAGGCGGGTAAACATGTGTTCGTCGAAAAGCCATTGGCCATTGAAGCCCAGGATCTGGCAACGGTTGAAGAGGCCTATCGAAAGGCTGTCGAACAAGGGCTCAAGCCACATTTGATGGTGGGGTTCAATCGACGCTTTTCGCCGCAGGTGCAAAAGATGAAGGCGTTGCTCTCGGCTGTAAAAGAGCCCAAGTCTTTCATCATGACGATGAATGCCGGAGCGATTCCCGCAAATCACTGGACCCAGGACCCGTCAGTCGGCGGTGGGCGCATTATTGGCGAAGCGTGTCATTTCATCGACCTGATGCGTTTTCTCGCGGGCAGCAAAATTGTTTCGATCCAGGCCCGCAGAATGGGCGATACGCCTGCTGTTGCCATTACGGAAGATAAAGCGGCGATCACCCTGGGGTTTGAGGATGGCTCTTTCGGCACCATCCTCTATCTGGCCAATGGCGCTTCAAGCTTTCCAAAAGAGCGAGTTGAAGTTTTCGCTGCCGGACGCGTCCTGCAACTGGATAACTTCCGCAAGTTGAAGGGTTTCGGCTGGCCGGGCTTCAGCAAGCTGAATCTCTGGAAACAGAACAAGGGGCAAAGCGAGTGCGCTGCAGCTTTCCTGGCAGCGGTGCAAAACGGGGCGGTCACGCCGATCACTTCCGATGAGATTTTCGAAGTGGCGCGCGTGAGCATTGAAGTTGCCCGGATTCTGCGCGAGCAATGAGCCTTCTTCTTGTTAAAGCCAAAACTGCGATAGCTCTCGGTTTTGGCAATCTGGCGCGTGCATTGACGTATCGGCTCGGGGTCAAGACTGGCTTGAACCCGGTCCGACGCCTTCGGGCTGAAATTCCTCAAGGCCCGTTTTTTGCGGAAAGTGCGAGGCAGGCCGGCTCGTTGCCATGTGCGTCCCAATGGGATTCCCAGGTCCGGTATTTCGGGTTCTGGGAGTGCCCGGTATCGGACGCACCCCCTGACTGGCATTTGAATCCGCTGAATGGAGTTCGAGTGCCTGATCCCGGCCGGGAATGGTGGCGGATTCCTGATTTTGATGCCGCTGTCGGTGATATCAAGAATATCTGGGAAGCTTCGCGATTTGACTGGACGTTGGTCTTTGCCCAGAAGTCCTGTGTTGGCGGGTCTTCAGGGACGGCGCAGTTAAACGGTTGGTTGACGGATTGGTGTGTCAACAATCCTCCCTATTGCGGTCCGAACTGGAAGTGCGGTCAGGAGGCGTCCATTCGTGTCCTGCACCTGGCGATGAGTTCGGTCATTGTCGAACAGTTTGCCAACCCGTTGCCGGGGCTTGTGGATCTGGTCCGACTGCACCTCAAGCGTATCGAGCCGACGCTGAGCTATGCGATGGCTCAGGACAATAACCACGGGACTTCCGAGGCGGCTGCACTTTTTGTCGGCGGCAGTTGGTTGACCTCAAGCGGTTGCCCCGAGGGCGAACGCTGGCAGCGATTGGGGCGCAAATGGCTCGAAAACCGGGCCGCTCGGCTGATCGAGCAAGATGGCAGTTTCAGCCAGTACTCCGTCAATTATCATCGGGTGATGCTCGACACATTTTCCATGGTTGAAATCTGGAGAAACAAGCTGGGGCTCCCGGCGTTCTCCGCCACGTTCCAACTCAGGGCTCGCACAGCCGCGCATTGGTTATTTTCGTTGGTCGACGAGCACACTGGAGATGCTCCGAACATGGGCGCAAATGATGGTGCCCGGCTGCTGCCACTGACGGATACGGACTATCGCGACTTCAGGCCTTCGGTCCAGTTGTCCATGGCGTTGTTTGCCGGAAAGAGAGCCTATGAGGCGGCAGGTGAATGGGATTTGCCACTGCAATGGCTGCTGCTGCCCGGCCCATCGGCGGTAGCGGAGCGTCCAGGTAGCCAGCTGTTTGATCAGGGTGGTTATGCATTGTTGCGGCGTGAACAAACCTTCGCTGTATTGCGCTACCCGCGCTTCCGGTTTCGCCCCAGCCAGGCCGATGCCCTGCATGTGGATCTATGGCGTGCAGGCATTAACCTGCTCCGGGATGCAGGTACCTTCAGCTACAACACCTCTGCCCAGTGGCTGAGTTATTTTCCGGGTACCGCCAGCCACAACACCCTTCAATTTGATGGGCGAGACCAGATGCCGAGGCTCAGCCGGTTTCTGTTCGGGGAGTGGTTGCATACGCGCCAGGTCGAAAGCCTGGTTGAGCAGGCTGGAACAAGCGCCTGCGGCGCCACGTATATCGACGGTAACGGCGTCCGTCATAAGCGGCATGTGAGCCTGAGCGACACCGGCATGCTGGTCAGGGATGAATTTAGCGGATTCAAGGATCGTGCAGTTCTACGCTGGCGTTTGCAGCCGGGGGACTGGCGGCTTGAGGGCGACGTCCTGACCAACGGCTCCCATCGATTGTCGGTTGCAGGCAGCATGCCTATCGTGCGACGAGCGCTCGTCCAGGGTTGGGAGTCTCGTTACTACTTACAAAAAACTGAAGTGCCGGTGCTTGAGGTTGAGGTGACTTCGGCGGGCGTTTTGACTACGGAGTATCACTGGTAGACATGAAAGTCCTTTATTTTCATCAGCATTTTTCTACTCCGAAAGGAGCGACCGGTATCCGGTCCTATGAGATGGCCCGCCGCCTGGTTGCCAGGGGGCATCAGGTGACGATGGTCTGCGGCAGCTACGGTGGTGGCCAAACGGGGCTGGAAAGCCCTTTCGTTGGTGGAAAACGCAAAGGTACCGTCGACGGTATCGAGATCATCGAATTTGACCTGGCGTACTCCAACAGCGATGGCCTGTTCGTTCGAGCGCTCAGCTTTTTAAAGTTTGCAGTGCGCAGTATCGGTATTGCGCTAACCGAGCGTTACGACCTGGTCTTTGCGACCACCACGCCATTGACAGCCGGTATCCCCGGGATATTCGCCCGGTGGTTTCGCAATAAGCCGTTTGTATTTGAGGTCCGGGATCTCTGGCCCGAGCTGCCGAAAGCGATGGGCGTCATTCGTAATCCGGTAATCCTTGCCGCCATGTCTTTTCTTGAGTGGGCAAGTTATCGCTCGGCTCACCGGGTCATTGGATTGTCTCCAGGTATTGTGGATGGAATTGCGCACCGCGGTGTGGCGCGTGATCGAATCGAAATGATCCCAAACGGTTGTGACCTTGATATTTTCAACACGCCTGCTGAGCCATGGTTGCCGGCTGGAGTGGATAAAAGCCATCTGGTAGCGGTCTTCGCGGGTACTCATGGAGTGGCCAACAAGCTGGACGCGGTGCTCGATGCGGCTCGAGAGCTTAAACTGCGTAAGCGCGATGATATCCGGCTGGTTTTGATCGGGCAGGGCAAGCTCAAGCCCGCGCTTCAGAAGCGTGCAGCGGAAGAGCAGCTGGACAATGTGATATTTCATGACCCGGTGAACAAGGCCCGGTTGTCCGGTTTGATGGCCAGCGCGGACCTGGGGCTGCAGATATTGGCAAACGTACCGGCCTTTTACTACGGAACGTCGCCTAACAAGTTTTTCGACTATATCGCGTCAGGGTTGCCTGTTTTAAATAACTACCCGGGCTGGCTCGCCGAGATGATTTCCACCGAGAACTGCGGTTTTGTCGTACCTCCAGATGATGCTGCGCTTTTCGCAGATGCGTTGATACAGGCGGCAGATGATCGTGACGAGCTGCGGGCGAAGGGCGCACGAGGCAGAGAATTGGCGGTCAGAGAGTTTGACCGACGTAAATTGGCTGACCGGTTTGTGGATTGGCTGGAGGGTGTTGCCAGATGATCAAGCGTGGTTTTGATTTATTTGCGTCGTTGCTTGGACTAATTCTGCTTTCTCCGGTCATAGCAGTAATTGCCTGGAACATTCGCAAGAAATTGGGATCTCCCGTTCTGTTTCGTCAGGTTCGACCAGGTCGGAATGGCAAACCGTTCGAAATGATCAAGTTCCGTACGATGCGTGATGCTCATGACGCAAACGGTGAGCCTTTGCCAGACTCCCAGCGCATGACAGCCTTTGGCAGTTTTCTGCGATCCAGCAGCCTGGATGAATTGCCCGAGTTGTGGAATGTGGTCAAGGGCGATATGAGCCTGGTGGGCCCGCGACCGTTGCTGATGGAATACCTGCCTCTCTACAGCGCCGAACAATATCGTCGCCATGAGGTTCGCCCTGGCGTCAGCGGCTGGGCACAGGTCAACGGGCGCAACGCAATAGGCTGGGAAGAAAAGTTCAAGCTGGACACCTGGTATGTCGATAATCAGTCTTTTTGGCTGGATATGAAGGTGATTTTCCTGACGATCAAGAAAGTTCTGGTGCGTGACGGTATCAGTGCCGAAGGCGAAGCTACAGCATCGAAGTTCACGGGCTCCAAGCCATGAGCCGCCTTGCGGTGCTGGGTGCAAGCGGCCATGGCAAAGTCGTCGCGGATACGGCCGAATGCTGCGGTTGGGACACGATTGAATTCTTTGATGACGCCTGGCCCGGTTTGCTTCGAAATGGTGCCTGGAGCGTCGTAGGCAACACCGAGAGACTGTTGGCGGCTGTGCATGAATATGACGGTGTGTTGGTGGCGATCGGCAATAATCGGGTTCGCCAGGCAAAACTGGACCAGCTGAAGGCGGCAGGCGCTACGCTGGTAACGCTGCGCCATCCGGATTCAACCGTCAGCCGGTATGCCACGCTTGGTGAGGGGTCGGTGGTGTTTGCTGGCGCGGTGGTAAACGCCGATGCCAAAGTTGGCAGGGGCGCTATTCTCAATACGGGCAGCAGTGTCGACCACGATTGTCTATTGGGATCGTGTGTGCACATCAGCCCCGGCGCCCGGCTTGCAGGGGGCGTCTGCGTACAGGATCTGAGCTGGATTGGCATAGGTGCCTGCATACGACAACTTGTGAGCATCGGTTCACAGGTCATGGTTGGTGCGGGTGCCGTAGTTGTCAGAGACGTGCCAGACAAGGTTACGGTCGCCGGAGTGCCGGCCAGGTTATTGGACGGCTCTTGAAAAGTCGTCGCCGCGCGAACAGCGGATTGAGCGAATTGCAACGGGGCTCGTAGTGACGAGTCTTTCATATTTTCGAATGAAAACTGACGGGTACTGGTTGTGTTGAATTCACCATTTTCTCCTTGGCCTTCTTTTACTGAAGAGGAAGCTGACGCCGTACGTGATGTGATTCTGTCCAATAAGGTCAACTACTGGACTGGTACACAGGGGCGTGAGTTTGAGAAGGAGTTCGCTGCATGGGCGGGCACCGAATACGCCATCGGCCTGGCTAACGGAACGGTTGCCCTGGACCTTGCCTTGAAGGCGTTGGGTATCGGTGCTGGCGATGAAGTGATTGTCACCTCACGCACGTTTCTTGCTTCCGTCTCGAGCATTGTGAATGCCGGGGCTGTTCCGGTTTTTGCCGATGTGGATCGCGATTCGCAAAACTCCAACGCGCAGACTATCCGCGCTGTACTGACTCCTCGCACCCGGGCCGTAATCTGTGTGCATTTGGCTGGCTGGCCTTGCGATATGGATCCGATCATGGCCCTGGCCGAGGAATTCGACCTTAAAGTGATCGAAGATTGTGCCCAGGCCCATGGCGCCCGTTACAAGGGGCGCCCGGTGGGGTCAATTGGCCATATCTCTGCCTGGTCCTTTTGTCAGGACAAGATCATGACCACAGGTGGCGAGGGCGGAATGGTCACAACCAACGATCGTAAGTTGTGGTCGGACATGTGGTCGTTCAAGGATCATGGCAAAAGCTGGGAAGCTGTCTACGAACGTAACCATCCTCCTGGTTTTCGCTGGTTGCATGAAAGCTTCGGTACGAACTGGAGAATGCTCGAGGTTCAGGCCGTCATCGGTCGGATTCAGCTCAAGCGCATGACCGACTGGCAGGCCAGCCGGCTGGCGAATGCCGGGCAGATATGGGAGTGCGCCAGCCAACTCAAAGGCTTGCGTGTGCCAATCATGCCTGAGGGCAGTGTTCACGCGGCGTATAAGTGCTACGTGTTTGTCGAGCCTCAGGCTCTCAAGGCCGGATGGGATCGTGATCGTATTCTGGCGGAGATTTCGGCACGAGACGTTCCGGTATTTTCCGGTTCCTGCTCCGAGGTCTATCTGGAGAAGGCGTTTGACAATACTGGCTGGCGTCCGGCGAGCCGGTTGCCGGTAGCACGGGAGCTCGGCGAAACAAGTGTAATGTTTCTCGTGCACCCGACGTTGACGCAGCATGAGATCGACAAGACATGCTCGGTGCTCAAGGCCGTTATGCAGTTGGCTACCGAAGAGTAATCAGTTAGACAGTCAGGAATGCCCGTCTTTGTTTGCAACGCAGAAGGATTTGAGCTGCGGGCCAGTCAAATGGAATTTTCCATCATCATGGTATGAGGTCCCTTGGAATCATCCATGGTGGTGGCGGATGTACTTTAGGAGTAACAGAGGTGTTTCAAGGCGTTATGGATAAGTTGAGAACCTTATTACTGGGTTTAACGCGGCGGCAGAAACGTGCCTTCCAGGTAGTGACCGACGTTTTTCTTGTCTGGTTTGCCCTTTGGATGGCCTTTGTCGTTCGTTTGGGGATTGATGAGCTGATCAATCCTTTCACTGAATACCTATGGCTATTCCTGAGCGCCACGGTCATCGCTATTCCGCTGTTTGTACGGTTTGGTATGTACCGTGCAGTCATGCGCTATTTTGGAAACGATGCGCTGATCGCAATTATCAAGGCCGTCAGCCTGTCATCGTTGATTCTCGCGCTGGTTGTTTACTGGAGCGGCAACCATCAGTTGTTTGTTCCACGCTCGGTCATCTTCAATTACTGGTGGTTGAGCATGGTCATGATCGGGGGGCTACGCCTCGCGATGCGCCAGTATTTCCTGGGAGACTGGTTCGCGGCTGCGCAACATGTTCCTTTTACCAATCGAGATGATGGACTGCCGAAGGTGGCCATCTATGGTGCGGGGGCAGCCGGTAATCAATTGGTTGCTGCATTGCGCATGGGGAGGCTGTTGCGTCCTGTCGCCTTTATTGATGATGACAGCAGCATTGCCGATCGTGTGATTTCAGGCTTGCATGTCTATAAGCCAAAGCATATCCAGCAGATGGTTGACGTCACCGGTGCCCAGCAGATTCTTCTCGCCATTCCGTCTGCCAATCGTGGGCGCCGCCGGGAGATATTGACCTTCCTGGAGGGGTTCGCACTCCATGTGCAAAGCGTGCCCGGTTTTATGGATTTGGCCAGCGGGCGAGTGAAAGTCGATGATATCCAGGAAGTTGATATTGCTGACTTGTTGGGCCGTGACTCTGTCCCTCCTCAGGACGAGCTGCTTGAACATTGCATCAAGGAGCAGTCGGTTCTTATAACCGGGGCGGGCGGTTCAATCGGGTCTGAGCTTTGCCGGCAGATTCTCACGCTGCAACCCACGACACTGCTGTTGTATGAGCATAGCGAGTTCAATCTCTACAGCATCCTGCAAGAGCTTGAGCAGCGAATCGTGCGTGAGTCGCTTTCAGTTAAGTTATTGCCAATCCTGGGTTCTGTGCGCAATCAGGAAAAGCTCTTTGACGTCATGAAAACCTGGCGCGTGAACACGGTCTACCATGCGGCGGCTTACAAGCATGTACCGATGGTCGAGCATAATATTGCTGAAGGCGTGCTGAATAATGTGATGGGCACGCTGAGCGCCGCGCAAGCCTCTTTACGCGCCAATGTGGCGAACTTCGTGCTTATTTCTACTGATAAGGCGGTGCGTCCCACCAATGTAATGGGAAGCACCAAGCGTCTCGCAGAAATGACACTGCAGGCGCTCAGCAGTGAAATTGCTCCGGTGCTATTCGGTGAGACTTCGAATGTTTCCCGTGTGAACAAGACCCGCTTTACCATGGTGCGGTTCGGCAATGTGCTGGGCTCATCAGGATCAGTGATCCCGTTGTTCCACAAGCAAATCAAATCCGGTGGCCCGCTGACGGTTACGCACCCCAAGATTACCCGGTATTTCATGAGCATCCCTGAAGCCGCTCAATTGGTTATCCAGGCGGGCTCCATGGGGCTGGGCGGTGACGTATTTGTTCTGGATATGGGCGAGCCGGTGAAAATCGTCGAGCTGGCCGAGAAGATGGTGCACCTTTCCGGCTTGAGTATTCGCTCTGATAAAAATCTTCAAGGTGACATCTCCATTGAGTTTACGGGGCTGCGTCCCGGCGAAAAACTTTATGAGGAACTGTTGATCGGCGACAACGTAGTCACGACGCCGCACCCGATGATTATGAGTGCCAATGAAGACTACTTGCCCTGGGAGGTGTTGAAGGGCCGATTAACGGAGCTGCTCAGCGCCGTGGAACAGGATGACTACACGCGTGTGCGTCAGTTGCTGCGCGAAACGGTCAGCGGCTATTCCCCGGACGGTGAAATCGTCGACTGGATCTACCAGCAGCGTCGTCTTGAGCCCTGAGCTCACACCCTGTAACTCACCCATTTTTGACTCTCCCCAAACATCGCCTAAGTTTGAAAAGCAGCTTCGGAAAAGCTGCTTTTCCCTTATCGATGTCATGGAGTGTCACCTATGCGTAAAGCTTATTTCTCATCCTTTGTCTTTGCCTTTCTTGCCAGCCTCTCCCTAGCCACTACTGCCGCACCTTCCACCAAACCCGAAACGCCAACCTCCATTTCCACACAAATGACCAAGGTCGACCACACCACCAAGGTCAGCCTCAACTCCGCAGACGCCGAAACCCTGCGCCGGGACCTCTTCGGCATTGGCGCAGCCAAAGCCAAGGCCATCGTCGCTTACCGCGAAACCAACGGGCCCTTCACTGCGATAGATGAGTTGCTGGAAGTAAAAGGTATCGGCAAGGCATTGCTGGAGAAGAACCGCGACAGGCTTGAGGTCAATTGAACATCTGAAAAGCAGGCGAGGAGGCCGGTCATTGACCGGCTTTCTTCTGGCCGCAGAACCCCGCTTTCAAGCTCCCCCGCACCACATCAAGAATCCGCGTGGCCAATTCGGCGCTCTCCACACTTCTTGCCAACACCAACGCTCCCACCAGCGTCGACATCAGCACAAGGCCCTGTTCGCGGGCATTCGGGCTATCAAGGGCCGCTTCGACCTGCTTGAGCCGGGCGTTAAGCACCTCATCCGTCGTCCTGCTGTTCTGCCCGCGCAACCCCAGCTCGGAAGACATCGTGGGCAGCGGGCACCCCTCATGAGGTGATGTCTGATGCCATTGCGACAGGTAGCTATCAATGAACGCGTCCAACGGTCGCTGTTGGCTGAACAGCTTTTTGCAATGTTCATCCAGTTGAGCTGCGGCCTCTTGCAACGCCTTTTCCACCAACTCGTCCTTTGACCTGAAGTGCGCATAAAACCCGCCATGCGTCAGGTTCAGCGCTTTCATCAGTGGCTGCAAACCGGTCGCACCGATGCCGTCACGGCGAAAGCGTACCGAGGCCTCCTTGATGATGCGCTGGTGGGTTTGAGCTTTGTGGTCTTGTGAATAGCGCATGGGAAGGCCTCCGAAACATCAGGCCATATTAACCAAGCTTCGCTGGGCATACGCGGGTGTTTACAAAATTGTGCGGCTCAACGGGGAGCCGCTTCAGTCTCAGCGATCCTGCGCATCCTTGGCGTCCGCCTGGGCATTGCGTTCTGCCACGCGCTTACGTTGTTCATCAGTCAATTCAACCTTGTTGGCGCTGTCTCGCAGCATCAACAAACCACCGACGATCGAACCGATCGCGACCACTAAAATCAACCAGGCATACCACGGCATAGGGCTCTCCTTGAGGCAGCAAACCGTGGGGAAATTTCCCACGGTAATGACTGCTTTGAGTAACGGGCTTTCTTAGTAGTTCATTGTAGGCCCGTTCTGCCCCGGTAGCCTTACAGCCCGGTCAACATAGCGTCCGCCGGTGCATCGGCGCGGTCTTGCGCGGTCAGTTGGAAGTACACAAAACCCACCACCATGAAGCCCAGGAAGATCAGCCCGATCAGCGCGTTGAACCACGCCATGGCCACCAGGCAGACCACGGCCAGTACCAGCGCAATCCCCGGCACGATTGGATAGCCCGGGGCGCGGAAGGTCCGCTCCAGCAGCGGTTCGGTCTTGCGCAGTTTGAACAGGCTGAGCATGCTCATGATGTACATGACGATGGCACCGAACACCGCCATGGTGATCATCGCGGCGGTCAGGGTCATGCCGCCCAGGTTGATCAGCCCGTCGCTGTAGATGGCGGCGATGCCGACGATGCCGCCGGCGATGATTGCCCGGTGCGGCGTCTGGAAGCGCGACAGTTTGGCGAGGAAGGAGGGCAGGTAGCCCGCGCGCGCCAGGGCGAAGAATTGGCGGGAGTAACCCAGGATGATCCCGTGGAAGCTGGCCACCAGGCCGAACAGGCCGATCCACACCAGCATGTGCAGCCAGCCCGAGCTGTCGCCGACCACGGTTTTCATCGCCTGGGGCAGCGGGTCGTTGATGTTCGACAGGGTGCGCCAGTCACCCACGCCACCGGCAAAGAACATCACGCCCATGGCCAGAATCACCAGGGTGAGGATGCCGCTGATGTAGGCCTTTGGAATAGTGCGCTTGGGATCTTTCGCCTCTTCGGCAGCCATGGCGGCGCCTTCGATGGCGAGGAAGAACCAGATGGCAAAGGGTATGGCCGCAAACATTCCGGCGATCGCCGGTGCGCCGAAGGTGTCGGAGCCGGCCCAGCCGTTGAGGGCGAAGTTGCTGAAGCTGAAGGCGGGAGCGACCACGCCCATGAACACCAGCAACTCGGCCACGGCAAGCACGCAGACCACCAATTCAAAGGTGGCGGCGAGCTTCACCCCGAGGATGTTCAGGCCCATGAACACAATGTAGGCGCCGACGGCCGCATGTTTCGGATCGAGGGCCGGAAACTGCACGTTCAGGTATGCGCCGATGGCCAGGGCGATCGCGGGTGGGGCGAAGACGAACTCGATCAGCGTCGCCAGCCCGGCAATCAAGCCACCTTTCTCGCCGAACGCCCGGCGGCTGTAGGCAAAAGGGCCGCCAGCATGAGGAATCGCGGTGGTCAGCTCGGTGAAACTGAATATAAAGCAGGTGTACATGGCGGCGACCATCAACGAGGTCACCAGGAAGCCCAATGTTCCCGCCACGCCCCAGCCATAGCTCCAGCCGAAATACTCTCCGGAAATCACCAGCCCGACTGCGATGCCCCACAAATGCAGAGTGCCCAAGGTGGGTTTGAGTTGTGTGTTCATCGTGTAGCTCTCCCTGAACGGTTTGGAATGTTTCAGGGCATTGCAGCGGACATGCCATTAACCAAAGCCGTGTCGTAAAGGCGCCGAACTGTCGCCGAGGGAACGGTTTGGCGTTTGAATCATTTCAAGCGCTGCACCAGATAAGGGCGTTGGTGTCTGGTCTGACGCTATCGCGGGCAAGCCCGGCTCCCACATTTGAAGTGCATACCCCCCGTAAACCCCGCATAAACCCACTCTTTACGCCGTCTTTACGCCCCACCCATACCGTCGCTCTCGTTCCTTTACGCCACTCCTGCGGACAATCCTCCTACACGCGGCAGTCGCCGCACGACGGAGAAACTTCCATGAGCGTTCTGGACGGGGTGTCACTGCTGTTGGCTGTGGCGCTGTTCATTTATCTGCTGGTTGCGCTGTTACGCGCGGATCGGAACTAGGAGCAGGCTATGCACAGTTATGACTATTGGCTGATCATCGCCTTCTTTGCCTTGGTGCTGATTCCGGCACCGGCCCTGGGGCGGTTCTACTACAAGGTAATGGAAGGGCAGCGAACCTGGCTCACGCCGGTGTTCGGCCCGGTCGAGCGCGTGTGCTATCGCCTTTCGGGTGTCGATGCGGACCAGGAACAGAGCTGGCAGAAATACGCGCTGGCGTTGCTGGCGTTCAACCTTGCCGGTTTCGTGCTGCTGTTCGCGATCCTGCTGTTCCAGGAATACCTGCCGCTGAACCCGCAGAAATTGCCGGGTCAGGAATGGACCCTGGCGTTCAACACCGCCATCAGTTTCATGACCAACACCAACTGGCAGAACTACAGCGGTGAAGCGTCCCTGAGCTACCTCAGTCAGATGGTCGGCCTCACCGTGCAGAACTTCGTCAGTGCCGCCACCGGCCTCGCCGTACTGGTCGCGTTGTGCCGTGGGATCGGTCGCAAATCCACCAAGACTTTGGGCAACTTCTGGGTCGACATGACTCGCGCCACGCTCTACGGCCTGTTGCCGTTGTGCCTGGTGTTCGCGTTGTTCCTGGTCTGGCAGGGCGTGCCACAAACCTTCGCTCACTATGTGAACGCGGTCACCATGCAGGGCGTTGACCAGGTCATCCCACTGGGCCCGGCTGCCAGCCAGATTGCGATCAAGCAACTGGGCACCAACGGTGGTGGCTTCTTCGGCGTCAACTCGGCGCATCCGTTCGAAGACCCGACTGCCTGGGCCAACCTGTTTGAGCTGGGCGCGATCATCCTGATTCCGGTGGCGCTGGTGTTCACCTTTGGCCACTACGTGAAAGACCTGCGTCAGAGCCGGGCGATCCTCGGTTGCATGCTGGCCCTGTTCATCATCGGCGGTGCTACCGCGATGTGGGCCGAGTACCAACCCAACCCGGCGCTGAACAACCCGGCGGTTGAGCAGGCGGCACCGCAGGAAGGTAAAGAAGCGCGCTTCGGCACCACTGGCACCGTGTTGTGGTCGGTGGCGACCACCGCCGCGTCCAACGGTTCGGTCAACGGTATGCAAGACAGCCTCAACCCCCTGAGCGGGATGGTGTCGCTGGTCAACATGATGGTCGGCGAAGTGATCTTCGGCGGCGTCGGCGCCGGCATGTACGGCATGTTGCTCAACGTGTTGATTGCGGTGTTCCTCGCCGGTTTGATGATTGGCCGTACACCGGAATACCTCGGCAAGAAACTCCAGGCCAAGGAAGTGCAGTTGCTGGTCGTGACCTTGCTGGTGATGCCGGTCGGCACCCTGGTACTCGGTGCCATCGCCGCCAGCCTGCCTGGCCCGGCCGGTGCCATCAGTAACCCTGGCCCCCACGGTTTTAGCCAGTTGCTGTACGCCTACACCTCGGCCAGTGCGAACAACGGTTCGGCGTTTGGCGGCTTCAGCGCCAACACCACGTTTCACAACCTGATGATGAGCCTGTCGATGTTGCTTGGCCGCTTCGGCTACATCCTCCCTGTACTGGCCCTGGCCGGCAGCCTGGCGATGAAGAAGACCGCACCGATTGGCCAGAACAGCTTCCCGACCCACGGCCCGCTGTTCGTGACCCTGTTGACCGTGACCATTTTGCTGGTGGGCGGCCTGACCTTCCTGCCGACGCTGGCACTGGGCCCAATTGCTGAACACTTGAGCATGGGCTTCTAAGGGGATATGAAAATGAATATGCCTGCAAAAAACGCGGCTCCCGTGAAAACCCAGGAGCCGGCCAAGACCGCAATGTCGGCCCTGTGGCGCCCGGCGCTGGTCCAGGCGTTCGTCAAGCTGGACCCGCGCCAGTTGCAACGCTCGCCGGTGATGCTGGTGGTCGAACTGACCGCGATCCTCACCACCATCCTGTGCTTTGTGCCGGAGGTGGCCGTACCGACCTACGTCTCCGTGCAAATCGCCGTGTGGCTGTGGTTCACCGTGCTGTTTTCCAACTTCGCCGAAGCCTTGGCTGAAGGCCGCGGCAAGGCCCGCGCCGACAGCCTCAAGGCCGGCAGCGAGGGCCTCAGCGCCCGCCGCAAGGAAGCCGACGGCAGCTTCAAGGTCGTGCCGGCCACCAGCCTGCGCAAAGGTGATGTGGTACGCGTGGTCGCCGGGGAAATGATCCCGGGTGACGGCGAAGTCATCGAAGGGATTGCCGCGGTCAACGAAGCGGCCATCACCGGTGAATCGGCCCCGGTTATCCGTGAATCCGGCGGCGACCGCTCGGCCGTCACCGGCAACACCCGCCTGGTCTCGGACTGGTTGATGATTCGCATCACCGCCAACCCGGGCGAGTCGACCCTGGACCGCATGATCGCCCTGGTGGAAGGCGCCAAGCGCCAGAAAACCCCCAACGAAATCGCGCTGGACATCCTGCTGATCGGACTGACGCTGATCTTCCTGCTGGTGGTGGTGACCCTGCAGCCGTTCGCCCACTTCGCCAATGGCAACCTGCCGCTGGTGTTCCTGGTGGCGCTGCTGGTCACGCTGATCCCGACCACCATCGGCGGCCTGTTGTCGGCCATCGGTATTGCCGGCATGGACCGCCTGGTGCGCCTCAACGTGATCGCCAAATCCGGTCGCGCGGTGGAGGCGGCGGGGGACGTGCACGTGCTGTTGCTGGACAAGACCGGCACCATCACTTTCGGTAACCGTCGTTGCACCAACGTGATCGCCGCGCCGGGTGTCAGCGGCAAGGAATTGGCCGAGGGCGCGCTGCTGGCATCCCTGGCGGACGACACGGCCGAAGGTAAGTCCATCGTCGAATACCTGCGCGGCCAGCACCCGCAAGCCGAGCCGTCGACGGATGAGCTGACCTCGGTACCGTTCAGCGCGGAAACCCGCCTGTCCGGCGTCGACTACCAGGGCCGTGTGTTCCGTAAGGGTGCCGTGGATTCGCTGCTGGCGTTCATTGGCCTGCAACGCCGCGACCTGCAACCGGCGCTGTCGCGGGAAATCGACAAGATCGCCCAGAGCGGCGGCACACCATTGCTGGTGTGTGCCGACGGCAAATTGCTCGGCGCGATTCACCTCAAGGACGTGGTCAAGCCCGGCATCCGCGAACGGTTTGCCGAGCTGCGCAAGCTGGGGATCCGCACCGTGATGGTGACCGGCGACAACCCGCTGACCGCTGCTGCGATTGCCGCTGAAGCCGGTGTGGATGACGTGCTCGCCGAAGCCACCCCAGAGAAAAAACTCGCGCGCATTCGTCACGAACAGAACGATGGTCGCCTGGTTGCGATGTGCGGCGACGGCGCCAACGACGCCCCGGCGCTGGCCCAGGCTGACGTCGGCATGGCAATGAACGACGGCACGCAAGCCGCTCGTGAAGCGGCCAACATGGTCGACCTCGACAGCGACCCGACCAAGCTGCTGGACGTGGTGCAGATCGGCAAGGAATTGCTGGTGACCCGTGGTGCGCTGACCACCTTTTCCATCGCCAACGACGTGGCCAAGTACTTCGCGATCCTGCCGGCGCTGTTCGCCTCGATCTACCCGCAACTGGGTGTGCTCAACGTGATGCACCTGCAAAGCCCGCAGAGCGCGATCCTCTCGGCCATCGTGTTCAACGCGCTGATCATCGTGGTGCTGATCCCCCTGGCGCTGCGCGGGGTACGTGTGCAGGCGGCGAGTGCGGCGGCGTTGCTGCGTCGCAACCTGCTGATCTACGGCCTGGGCGGGATCGTGGTGCCGTTCGTGGGCATCAAGGCGATCGACATGCTGTTGACCGCGCTGCACCTGGTTTGACTCGATGCCCGCAGGTACCGGCAAACCGGTGCCTGCAGGTTGCAATGACCGAATTGAGGAATTTGAAATGTCCAACATTATCCGCCCGGCCCTGAGCCTGCTGGTGTTGATGAGCCTGATCACCGGCGTGGCCTATCCACTGGTTGTCACCGGTGTGGCGCAAGTCGCGTTCCCTGACCAGGCCAACGGCAGCCTGGTGCACGATGCCAGCGGCAAGGTTCGCGGTTCGAGCCTGATTGCCCAGGATTTCACCGGTGACGGCTGGTTCCACCCACGGCCATCTGCCGGTGCGTTTGCTACGGTTTCCAGCAGCGCCAGCAACCTCGGCCCAAGCAACCCAGCACTGGCCACTCGTGTATTTGACGATGCCAAGAAACTGCTGGTGCCAGACCAGGGCCCAGTGCCGATGGCATTGCTGACTACCTCCGGCAGCGGTCTTGATCCACACTTGCCACCGCAGGCAATTGCCTATCAACTGGCCCGGGTAGCTGCCGCGCGTAATCTGCCGGTGGCGACCCTGCAGCGCTTGATGGATGAGCACATCGAAAGCCCGCTGGTGGGGCCGCCGGTGGTGAACGTGCTGGCGTTGAACATGGCCTTGGAAAAACTGTAAGCCGTGGCGCCGCTTTTGCGAGCAAGCCCGCTCCCACATTCGACTGAGTTTCACCTTTGGAATGCGGTCAAATGTGGGAGCGGGCTTGCTCGCGAAGGCGGACTCAAGAAACCCACATCAACACCTGAAGGAAGACCGCCCGCATGAGCGACTCCGGCCGCGCCGATGCCCTGTTAGCCGATCTACCCCGGGACGGCCGTGGCCGGCTCAAAGTCTTCCTCGGCGCCGCGCCCGGCGTGGGCAAGACCTACGCCATGCTCCAGGCTGCCCACACCCAGCTGCGCCAGGGCGTGCGGCTGATCGCCGGCGTGGTGGAAACCCACGGCCGCGCCGAGACCGAAGCCTTGCTCAGCGGCTTGCCACAACAGCCGCTGCTGCGTTCCGAATACCGCGGCGTGATGCTGGAGGAAATGGACCTCGACGGCCTGCTCGCCGCCAAGCCCAAACTGGTGCTGGTGGACGAACTGGCCCACAGCAACGCCCCCGGCAGCCGCCACGAAAAACGCTGGCAAGACATTCAGGAATTGCTCTCGGCGGGCATCAACGTCTTCACCACGGTCAACGTCCAGCACCTGGAAAGCCTCAACGACCAGGTGCGCGGCATTACCGGCGTGCAAGTGCGCGAGACCTTGCCCGACTGGGTCTTGCAGGAAGCCGATGAACTGCTGCTGATCGACCTGCCATCCCGGGAACTGCTGGAGCGCCTGCGGGACGGCAAGGTCTACGTGCCGGAACAGGCCCGTGCTGCCATCGATGCCTTCTTCACCCAGACCAACCTCATGGCCCTGCGCGAGCTGGCGATGCAAACCGCCGCGGCCCATGTCGACGATGACCTGGCCCAGGGTTATCGCCAATTGGGCCAGGCCGCACCGGCTGTGCGTGGCCGCTTGCTGGTGGGCGTGGACGGCGATGCCCAGGCCGAACGCCTGGTGCGTCATGCCAGCCGCGTAGCCCAGCGTCGGCATTTGCCGTGGAGCCTGGTGCATGTGGATAACGGCCGGGTGCGGGATGAACAATCGCGCCTGCGCCTGCAAAACGCCCAGCAACTGGCCGAGCGTCTTGGCGGTGAAGTGGTGTTGCTGCGAGCGGGGGAGGTGGCCAAGACCCTGATCCAGCACGCCGCCGAGCGTCGCGCCAGCTTGATTCTGGTGGGGCAGTCCCGGCCGCGCTGGCGGCGCAATCTGTTTGGTGGCGGCTTGGCGGCACGCCTGCTGCGCAATGCACGGGGCCTGGAAATCAACGTCCTCGACAGTGACGAAGTGCCGGCTCCGCCACGCTTGCCGGATGTACGCGGGCTGGTGTGGTTTGACTATGCCCTGGCGCTGGTGGCAACCGTGATTGCGGCGGCGGTCGCTTGGGGCGTCGCCAGTGCCTTGCCGTTGCCGAATATCTCGCTGGTGTTCCTCGCCGCCGTATTGCTAGTGGCGGTGCGCAGTAGCCTGGGGCCGGCGCTGGCGTGTGCGGCGCTGTCATTCCTGAGCTACGACTTCCTGTTCATCCCGCCGAATTTCTCCTTCGCGATCCAGCGTGAAGAAGACGTGCTGACGCTGTTGTTCTTCCTGCTGATGGCGGCGCTCACCGGTAATCTCGCTGCACGCCAGCGCCGGCAGTTGCAGGCGCTGCGCGATACCCAGGAAGAAACCACCGAGCTGCTCGACCTGTCCCGCAAACTCACCGCCGCCACCGATCGCCAGGCAGTGATCAGTGCCGCCGCGCATCATCTGGAAGGCTGGAGCGACCTGCAATTGTGCCTGCTCAACCGCGACGGGCAGGGAGACTGGAAGGTCGAGACCGGAGGCCCGATCACCTTTACCGAAGCCGAACGCGCCGCCGCCGACTGGGCCTGGCAGCACGATCAGCCGGCCGGCATGGGCACCGGCACCTTGCCGTTCGGGCGCTGGTGGTGGTGGCCGTTGTCCAGCGAAGAAGGCCCGTTGGGTCTGCTGGGGGTCAGCCCGAAGGCCGGGCTTGAACTGAGCGGCCAGCGCCGTCGCCTGCTCACGGCCTTGAGCCAGCCATTGGCTCAAGCCCTGGCCCGTGCACAACTCGGCCAGGAGCTGGAAGCCGCGCGCCTGCACGGCGAAACCGAGCAATTGCGCAGCGCCTTGCTGGCTTCGGTGTCTCACGATTTGCGCACACCGCTGACCTCCATGCGTGGCAGCATCGACAGCCTGCTGGCCCTCGGCGAGGCGATTCCCCTGGAAGATCGCCGGGAGCTGCTGGAAGGCACTCGCGATGAGGCTGAGCGCCTGGATCGCTACATCCAGAACCTGCTGGACATGACTCGCCTGGGTCACGGCGCGCTGAAGCTGGCGCGGGACTGGGTGTCACCCGGCGATATCGTCGGCAGCTCCCTGGGCCGCTTGCGTGCGGTATTGGCGCCGCTGCAGGTGATCACCGACGTGCCGCCCGAGCTGCCGCTGCTCTACGTGCATGCCGCGTTGATCGAGCAGGCACTGGTCAACGTACTGGAAAATGCCGCACGCTTCTCGCCGGCACAAGGCCGGCTGAAACTCAGCGCGGGCGTGCAGGATAACCAGTTGTTTTTTGCTGTTGCCGATGAGGGACCGGGGATTCCCGAGGAGGAGCGGGCGAAAATTTTCGATATGTTCTACACCGCCGCCAGGGGGGATCGCGGCGGGCAGGGCACCGGGCTCGGCCTGGCGATCTGCCAGGGCATGGTCGGCGCCCACGGCGGGCATATCAGCGTGGCCGACGGCATTGAGGGCCGTGGCACCTGCATCACTTTATTCCTGCCATTGCAGGCCCAGCCTGGCCTGGAAAGCGAACCTTGAGCTACCCTCTTTTCTTCACGGATTTTGATTGGACACCATGAGCCAGACTGCGACGATTTTGGTCATTGACGACGAACCGCAGATCCGCAAGTTCTTGCGTATCAGCCTGGCCTCCCAGGGCTACAAAGTGATCGAGGCCGGCACCGGCAACGAAGGCCTGGCGCAGGCCGCCTTGAGTAAACCGGACCTGCTGGTGCTCGACCTCGGCCTGCCGGACATGGACGGCCAGCAGGTGCTGCGCGAGTTTCGTGAGTGGTCCACGGTACCGGTACTGGTGTTGTCGGTGCGAGCCAGTGAAGTGCAAAAAGTCGAGGCGCTGGACAACGGCGCCAATGACTATGTGACCAAGCCATTTGGCATCCAGGAGTTTCTTGCACGGGTGCGGGCGTTGTTGCGCCAGGCGCCGGCGGGGGAGGCCCAGGAAGCGGCGTTGCGCTTTGGCCCGCTGACGGTAGACCTGGCTTATCGGCGGGTGCTGCTGGACGGTGTCGAAGTGGCGCTGACCCGCAAGGAATACGCGGTGCTGGCGCAACTGGCGCGGCATCCCGGGCGGGTGATCACCCAGCAGCAACTGCTCAAGGATATCTGGGGGCCGACCCATACCGAAGACAGCCATTACCTGCGGATTGTGGTGGGGCATCTGCGCCAGAAACTGGCGGATGATCCGACCCAACCACGGTTTATCGTGACTGAGGCCGGTGTTGGGTATCGGCTATTGAACACCGAAGCCTGAAGCGTTAGCTCACCTGTGGCGAGGGAGCTTGCTCCCGCTGGGCTGCGCAGCAGCCCCCGAATCCTGGGAGCGCTTCGCACTCCAGCGGGAGCAAGCTCCCTCGCCACACAAGCCCTGCTTATCAAACCTCAGTGTTGCTCGCTCTCGTAACGATCCAGCGTATCGCTCGCGATCTCCCGCCCCAGCGCGATCAACTCCGGCGCTTTGTAAAACTCGAAAAACCGGCACACGCGCTTCGGCACGTTGATCAGAATATCCGGCGGATACCCGGCGATCTTGTACTGCGCCAATGACGTCTGCATCACCTCAAAGCTCTGGTTGATCAAATCCAGCAGCGATGCAGGCCCCACGTTATCGATGATGAACGAGCCGGTCGCCGACTTTGGCGCCCCGGCCTTTTCCGGTGCCGCCGCCGGTTGTTGCGCCTCGGGTTCGGCAGAGTCCAGCCACGGGTTGATATCGGCAGCCTGGGCCAGCAGCGCTTCCTGTTCCAGCATCAATAACTGCTCGGCCTGCTTGCGCCGAAACGGCAAGTGCGAACCCAGTGAACGCACCAGGTTGTCGAAGCGGCTCCTGAACGCCGGCGGACGCTGGATCACCGGAAGCTTGTAGTGCTTCTGGTTGGTGGAGTTGAGGTTGACCGCAATGATCAGGTCGCAGTGGCTCGACACCACCGGCACGATCGGCAGAGGGTTCAGCAAGCCGCCGTCCACCAGCATGCGATTGCCCTGCATCACCGGGGTGAACAGGCTGGGAATCGCCGCCGAGGCCCGCATGGCCTGGTGCAGGCAGCCTTCCTGGAACCAGATTTCCTGCTGGTTGGTCAGGTCCGTGGCCACGGCGGTGTAGGGAATGCGCAGGTCTTCGATATTGATCTCGCCGACGATCTTGCGGATCTGCCCGAACACCTTCTCGCCACGAATCGCCCCCAGGCGAAAGCTCACGTCTACCAGGCGCAGTACGTCCAGGTAGTCGAGGCTTTCGATCCAGTTTCGGTACTCGTCCAGCTTACCCGCAGCATAGATCCCACCCACCACCGCACCCATGGAACAGCCGGCGATGCAGGCGATGTCATAGCCGCGTTTTTCGATTTCCTCGATCACGCCGATATGGGCGTAGCCCCGGGCGCCGCCGGAGCCCAGCACCAATGCAACACGTTTCTTCATGACCTGATCCTTCGCAAAACAGGTGACCACAATGCACCCATCGAGGGGCGCGCTTCAATCATCACTGTCACAACCGATTATTTTCGCGAGCGGGCCACCACGCTCGGGTATGCTCTGGCAATCGGGACTGCGGATTCAGGCAGTCGGATAAGGCACTTTTCGGTGTAGGCAACGTCTACACCTGTGACTGTTTTTTCTTTTCTTGAGGTGTCATTTGATGAAAGCCTGGATGTGTGTGCCTGTGATCGTGTTGGCCCTGGCCGGTTGTGCCGGGAAAACCGCTTATCGCGACAGCTGCGGCACGCAACTGGATGCTGCGTGGCACGAGCTGGACCTGGCCAAGGCCGAAGGTTTCGCCGGCACCGTGAGTTACTCCAAGGCTCTGTCGTTGTTGACTGGCGCCAAGACCCAGCAGCAGTTCGAAGCCTTCGAAGGCTGCTCGACCAAGGCCGAGAAAGCCCGCTTCTATATTCGTGAGTCGCGCGCCGGGCGCTAACCCCGCGTAGCAGTTGTCGAGTGCAACGAGGTTGCGTCGGCGGCCTCAAGCCCGAAGGTTTAATCATTGAGGAGGAAAGGATGTCAGCCTTGGTCGATCAGCTAGTCGCGCAGGTCATCGGCCTGGAAGTTGGGTTACTGAGCTGCCAGGCGCGCCTCGCCGCCGTCACGGACGACGAGGCCCTGCATGATCTGCGCACCACGGTGCGGCGCTTGCGCAGCCTGTTGCGGCCATTGCGCGGGTTGCCCGGTGTCGAGCAACTCGAGGCGGCCGCCAGTGCCGTCGGCCAACTGACCACGCCGTTTCGCGACCGCGAAGTGCTGGCGGCGTACCTCCACCAACACGGCCATCATGAGGCGGCCGAGCGGCGTATCCGGCAGCAGCCGGCCACCTACCGCTCGGTTGCACAAGGGCCTGAGGTGGCGCAACTGCTGTTGATCCTCGAAGCATTCCCCCGCTTTATCCGCGCCTCCCAACGGCAGAAATTGCTCAATGGCCTGCGCACGCGCATTGAAAAACGCCTGGCCAAGCAATGGAAGAAGCTCGGCGAAGCGCTGCACGACCCCAACCACGACCGTCATCGCCTGCGCCTGTTGATCAAGCGCGTGCGTTATGCGGCCGAGGCTTATCCCGAGCTGAACAAGCTACCGCCCAAAGCCATATCGCGTCTCAAGGCGGCCCAGGGCGCCCTGGGTGATTGGCACGATTGCTGGCAATGGCTGGCGCAAGCCGGGCACGAGCCCGATTTGCAGCCGTGCGTGCCTGGTTGGCACCGCACCATGGCCGAGGCGGAAGGGCAGGCGGATCGGGTTTTGGATAAGTTGAACGCCGACTGCTTCGCTTGACCCTGCGACCTATCTGTCCGGGATTTTGGCCGGAATAGGCGCTGCGTGGTGTAGGCCGGCTGGTTAAGATCCCTCAACTCCTTTTTCAAGTTGAGACCGCCATGCGCTTTAGTGATTTGCTCGACGCTGTCCGCAGCCACCCGTTGGACGTTTCGATCCCGGCCGAATGGGCCCAGGGCCGCGCCAGCTTTGGCGGGCTGGTTGCGGCGTTGGAGTACGAGGCCTTGCGGGCGAAGGTCCCGGCGGATCGCCCGTTGCGCTCACTGGCGATCACCTTTGTGGGCCCGGTGGCGCCGGACGTGCCGGCCCGCTACGAAGTCGAAGTGCTGCGCGAAGGCAAGGCCGTCAGCCAAGTGCTGGGACGTGTGGTGCAGAACGGTGAAACGATGACCCTGGTGCAGGCCAGTTTTGGCGCATCACGGCCTTCGCAGATTGACGTCGCCGCCGAACCGGCGCCCACCTTCAAGCATTGGGATGAATGCCAGGAGTTGCCCTACATCAAAGGCGTGACGCCGGAGTTCATGCGCCACCTGGCGATGCGCTGGAGCGTCGGTGGCCTGCCGTTCACCGGCAATACATCCCGGGAGATGGGCGGCTGGGTGCGCTTGCGTGGCGATGTAAAAGAAGAGCCGCTGACCGAAGCGCACATCCTTGCGCTGGTGGATGCGTGGCCACCGTCGGTGTTGCCGCACCTGAAACAACCGGCGGCCGGCAGCACCCTGACTTGGACCATCGAATTTGTCCAACCGCTGCAAAACCTGAGCACCCTGGACTGGTGCCAATACCTGGTCCACATCGAGCACGCCCGCGATGGCTATGGCCATGCGGCTGCGCAGTTGTGGAGCCCCGACGGCCAGTTGATCGCTATCAGCCGCCAGTCGGTGGTGGTGTTCGCCTGAGTCCTCAGACCAGCAAGTGTTGATCGCTGGAGGCGTCGCTGCCGCGTGCCTCCAGGCGGCGACCGTGATGCTGCAATCCAAGGGCTGCCAGAATGCCGACGATACCGATGGCGGCACTCGCCAGGTTCTCGCTGAACACGCCCGATGCCATCAACAGAAAACCGATGACCAGGAGTGGCAGCGCAATCAGCTGCAACACTTGATTGGTCCCGTGCTGGTGATTTTGCGGGTGGGTGCGCCATTGCCAGGCGGGGATATTCGGATGACGTTTGCCCATGATCGTGATTCCTCTGTCCGTTGAAACATCTTGAGCAGAGTTTAGGTCGGGCAGGGTGGGGCCGCGAATCAAGGATGGCTATGGGGGCCATAGCCATCTCTTCAGGGGTTAAAGCCGCAACTGGCCGATGGCCTTGCTCAGTTCCCCGGCCAGGGTTGCCAGCTCATTGCTGGTGGTCGCCGAGTCTACTGTCTGCTGCACGGTGTTTTCGGTGACGTCCCGAATGCTCACCACCGCTCGGTTCATTTCCTCGGCCACATGGCTTTGCTGCTCGGCAGCCACGGCAATCTGCGTGTTGCTCTCGCGCATCTGCGCCACCGCGCCGGTGATCTCGGCGAGGGCAATCCCGGCTTCTTGAGCCTGTTGCACACAGTCGTCGGCCTTGAACGAGCTTTCCTGCATGAAGTCCACCGCGTCCCGGGTGCCGGCTTGCAGGGCGGACACCATGCGGGTGATTTCATCGGTGGAGCTTTGCACCCGCTTGGCCAGGTTGCGCACTTCGTCGGCGACCACGGCAAAACCCCGGCCCATTTCGCCGGCGCGGGCGGCTTCGATGGCGGCGTTGAGGGCCAGCAGGTTGGTCTGTTCGGCAATGCTGTGAATCACCCCGACCACGCCGTTGATTTTCTGGCTGTCCTCGGCCAGCTTCTGGATCATTTCGGCGGTCTGCTGCACGCCGGTGGACAGCCCGGCAATCGAGCGCTGTACCCGGCTGACCACTTCCTGGCCGCTGCCGGCGAGAGTGTCAGCCGTCTGGGACAGGTCGCGGGTGGCGCCGGCGTGCTGGGCGATGTGGTAGACGGTGGCGGTCATCTCGTTGATCGCCGTGGCGGCCTGGTCGGTTTCGCTTTGCTGGCCGAGCATGCCGTGCTGCACCTCGTTCATGCTGCTGGCCAGGCGTGCGGCGCCGTCGTCCAGTTGCCTGGCGGTGCGCGCAACCGTGTTGACCACCCGTTGATAACCCGCCTGCATCGCGTTGAACGCGCTGGCCATCTGCCCGACTTCATCCTTGCAGGCCAGGGGGACGCGGGCCGAGAGGTCGCCGGTTTTCTCGACGTGCAGCATCACGTCTTTCAAGGTGTTGAGCTGGCTGAGGAGAAAGCGGATCAGCAGCTGTGAGGCGCCGAGCATGGCCAGCATCAGAATCATCACCGCTACGGCGTAGTTGGCGAAGCGTTCTTCGAACACTTGGCTCAAGCTGGGCCCGTAGGCCAGCACGGCGACCTGTTGACCGTCGGCACGGCTGATTACTTCGGCGCCCATCAGCGGGTTTTCGCCGAGCAGTGGCATGTGATTGAAATCCACCCAGCCACTGGCGTTGGCCAGGGCTGACAGATCTTCGTCGCCCAGTTGTGGGACTTTGCCCCTGGCAAACGTCAGCCAGTGCTCGCCCTTGGGCAGTGGCTGGCCGGCGGGCCAGGCACCGAGCAAGCGCCCCTGGGCTTGCGCCGACGCCTGTGAGGCCTGGCTGCGGGCCTGTTGTTCGAGCTGCACGGCGTACAACACCAGCAGCAGGGTGGTGATGAAGGCGACCGCGTTCACGGCCCAGAATTTATACTTCAGCGAGATGTTGCTAAGCCAGGCACCCATGAAGGTTTTCTCTGATAGCGGAAACAGCATTGGCAAGGTGCCATTATTGTGCCGCTATCGGGATGCCGGGTTTTGATATGGGTCAATGCGCCGCGTCAATCCGGCACAGGCAATCCAAAGAAGGCGCGGGCACAGGCGGTGCTGTGTTGCGCCAGGTCTTCCACGGTTTCTTCGCGGTGCAACGCGACCTCCCGTAGGACTTCCGGTAAATAGGCGGGTTCGTTGCGACCGTTTTTCGGCTTGGGCCGCAGGGTGCGAGGCAGCAGGTAGGGCGCGTCGCTTTCCAGCATCAGACGGCCCCGGGGAATTTCCCTGACCAGCGGATGCAGGTGCGTCCCACGGCGTTCGTCGCAGATCCAGCCGGTGATACCGATATGCAGGTCCAGGTCGAGGTAGCTGAACAGCGCCCGCTGCTCGCCGGTGAAGCAGTGCACCACGGCGGCCGACAGGTGATCGCGGTAGTCCCGCAGGATTTCCAGCAGGCGCTGGTTGGCGTCACGTTCGTGGAGGAATACCGGGAGCTTCAACTCCACGGCCAGGGCCAGGTGTTCTTCGAGGACTTTTTCCTGCTGGGCGCGCGGGGAGAAATCTCGGTTGAAATCCAGCCCGCATTCACCCACCGCACGCACGCGACTTTCCTTGAGCAGGCCGCGCAGGCGCCTGGCGCTTTCGGCGTTCCAGTCACTGGCAGAGTGGGGGTGAATGCCGGCGGTGGCGAACAGGCGTTGGCCACTTTCGTCCAGTTGCTGGCACAGCTCCAGGGCCTGTTCGCTGCCGTCGACACTGGTACCGGTGAGCACCAATTGGCTCACCCCGGCGGCGTAGGCACGGTCGAGAACGGCCTGGTGCTTTTCGTCGAAACTTGGGTTGGTCAGGTTGACGCCGATATCAATGAGTTGCATGGTGCTACCTCCGCCTGCGGTCGGAAAGCATATCAGAGCTGTAGATTTATAAGAAAAGCCAAGAACTACAACGAGTTAAAGCTGTCTTTGAAAGTCGCAAGTAACACCGTGTTTGGTTTGTCGCCATCTGCCGTGCCACCCTTGCGCCCAAAGCCTGCGCTCATGGCGCTCTGTTTCTGTCCCCCAACGCCTCGTTTTTCGCGAAGCAATGGGCAGTATTCTTTCTTCCGGAGAGCGGATGATCCGACCCTCGGCGTTGCTTGTGTTGTGCCTGACGTTACTGCTGCCCATGGCGGCGGTTGCGCGTCTGGACGGGCCGCTGGAAGTGACCCGGCCCGGCAAGGTCCGCGACCTTGCGGAAATCCGCAGCAGCCGCACCTTGCGGGTATTGGTCAACCAGAGCCGCAACAGTTCCGGCGAAGTCCAGGGCCAGGCCATCGGTGTTGAATACCATCGCCTGCGCGCTTTCGAGCAATACCTCAACGGTCACGCCCGTGACGGCGAGGAAATCAACCTCAAGATTATTCCCAAGGCCAAGGATCAGCTGATTGGCGCATTGGCCCGTGGCGAGGGCGACCTGGTGGCACCCGGCGAATTGCTGGATGTGAAGGCCGCCCACAAGATTGCCACCAGCGACCCGATCGCCAGCGACGTGCCGTTATGGCTGGTGGGGCTGAAGGGCGAGCGGCGGTTTACCCGGCTGGAGCAACTGTCCGGGCGCACGCTGGCCTTGACCACGGGCAGTGCCGCGTCGGATGCGATCAGCCAGGTCAACCAGAAGCTGGCGCTGCACAAATTGCCGCCGGTGAAGGTGGAATGGGTGGATCCGAGCCTCGCGGTAGAGGACGTGCTGGAGATGGTACAGGCCGGGATTTTCCACCTGACCATTGTCGAGCGGCCGATTGCCGAACGCTGGGCGAAGATCCTGCCCAAGCTGCGTTTCGACCGGCAAGTGACCATCAGCGAGCCGGGAGAAGAGTATTGGTTTGTGCGCCAGGATGCCTCGATGCTGCGGGCCAGTATTGATCGCTTCCTCAAGACCTACCGCACGCCGTCCGATCAGGATGTGGCGTTCCAGCGCATCTACCGCCGCCTCTACCAGGTACGTTATCCACTGGCTCGCGTCGACCGCCAGCGCCTGGAAAAACTGCGCCCGGTGCTGCAAAAGCATGCCCGCGAGCAGGGCATGGACTGGCTGAACCTGGCCGCGCTGGCGTTCAAGGAGTCTGCCCTGGACCCTGGCGCTCGCAGCAGCGGCGGCCCCACCGGGCTGATGCAGATCACGCCATCGGCGGCGCAGCGGGTCGGGGTGAACAACATCGAAAGCCTGGACAACAATGTGCAGGCGGGCGCGCGGTACCTGGCGATGATCCGGCGCAAGTTCTTCTCAAGCCCCAAGCTCAACGAGCGCGAGCGCATGGCGTTTGTGCTGGCGGCCTACAACATGGGGCCCGAGCGGGTCCAGGGAATGCGTGCCGAGGCGCGGCGGCGGGGGCTTAACCCAAACCAATGGTTTTTCCAGGTCGAGCGCATTGCCATGGAGCAGGTGGGAATGAGCGGCGTCAGCTATGTTAATAGCGTGAACAAGTATTACCTGGCGTTTGATCGTGAGCGGGAGTCGTTGGAGCCGGCAGCGCCACGGGTTGCCTCACGTAAATGATCTATTAATTCGATCATAATGAGCCGCTTTATCGGCTTTTATCATTGCTTAAACTGATTAATATAGCGGCCAACCCAACCCCTACCTTGAAAAGGATTATCAGCATGAGCCCATTGATCACCCGCATCCTCTCCACCCGCGCCGGCTACGGCCTGACTGTCCTGCGGATTTTTGTCGGGATCATCTTCGCCGCCCACGGTTCGCAAAAGCTCTTTGGCTGGTTTGGCGGCGGCGGCCTGGCGGGCACTGCCCAGTGGATGGAAAGTATCGGCCTGGCCCCAGGTACCCTGATGGCGGTGCTGTCCGGTGGTACCGAGTTCTTCGCCGGGCTGGCGCTGATCATTGGCTTGCTGGCACGGCCGGCGGCACTCGGCCTGTCGATCATTTCCCTGGTGGCGATTTTCTCGGTGCATATCCATAACGGTTTGTTCATGGCCAACAACGGCTACGAGTTCGCCCTGGCGCTGCTGGGCGGTACGCTGGCCGTGTTGTTGGAAGGTGCGGGCAAATTGTCCGCAGACCGCGCCATCACTCACTGATACCGCGACCCCCCCCTTAAAAGGCCCGCCCAGTGCGGGCCTTTTCGTTGCTCGGGATTCTTGACACCGCCCTACAGGCTTCTCTAGGATGTTGCCCATGCGCCGATTTAAACAGCTAATTGCGGGGCGCCACGGGTGACTGATCACAGTCCCGACAGAAGCCAGAGCCATGGGCCAGCTTCGAAATTCCGCTAAAGCGCTGGTTCGGTGTTGCCTCTCACCTGCCCGCAGACTTTTGAGGCAGAGACACGACACAATGAATGCACTACGCCCCCTCATACGCCTGGCCCCGATCACCGCGGACCTGACCCAACGCAATCCTAAAATCCTCTTGGGCGGCAAGCATCAGCCGACGTTGCTGCGCTATCTTGATGGCTGGCCGCGCCGCACGGGGCGGCCTTCGGCCTTTCTGATCCAGTTTGTCGAAGACGGCGACTCCCTTGCGCGCTTTGCGTCCAACAGCTTCGACCTGGCCGTCATTCAGGCGCCCAGTGCCAGCGACGCGGCCGAAGTGATACGCCAACTGACCCGCATTGCCCGGCAAGGGCTGATCGCCCGGCGTTGAGCCCTCAGTAGAACGCTGCTGAAGGCAGATGCCGGCGACGGCGACGCAACAGGAAAATACCCCCCGCAATCAGGCACAGTATCAGCGGTACAGGCACGATATTGAGCAGCTTCACTTTGCGTTCCAGGGCGTGAACCTCGGCGTATGACTGGACCTTCAGCGCGTGAATTTCCATGGGGATTCGCAACCGCTCCTTGTTGAGCGCTTGCAGCAGTGTGTTGGAGGTTGCAGCCTGAGGGCCCGGGGAAATTGTCGGGGGGTTGAGCAGTTGCCATTCCTTTTCCGTTTGTTCCAGGCGTTGCGCCAGTTCGGCGGACTTCTCACCGTAGGCCAGTGCCGCGTCTTCGCGCATTGCCTGCAGCACCTGCAGTGATCGAGCACCGCCTGCACGGGGGCGAATGTTCATCAGTGCATCGGGCGCCGCCAGGTTGTCCAGGGTGTTCAATACAAACATCGCGTTATCTGACAACGGGCTACCCGCCGCGCGATGCTTCTGGAGCATTCCAGACACACGATCGCTGAGCAGGTCAGTGTCGGCGACCACGACCACATGGATGTTCGCAGCCTTTTGCAAGCCGGTGTTACGCCCACTGATGCCGTCAGGAAAGGCGGAATAGGCGGGCCCTTCGACGCGGGCGGCGATCACCTGTTGTTGAGCGCGAGTGGCTGTTTCATTGATCAGTGAATTGAGCTGCGCTGGCAGGGCGAAGCGCTCTGCCTCAAACAGCGCGGCGTGCGCGGAGCTTTGCAGCAACGGGGTGAAGGTCATGCGGCTTCTCTTGGCAGGGGCCAGGGCGCCGCTGCTCAAGACGTTGACGTTGTGAAGTTTCCAGGCGCTGATGTCATCCTGTGCCATCGCCTGGCGGGGCAAGGTCAGTGCCGCGGGATGGCGCACAGGCGGCTGGCCCGTGGTCAGGATCACCGAAGTGGCATAGTCGCGATCGGCAATCACCTTGTTCGCGGGCATCTGGATGCCCCAGGCGGACAGCAATGCCTCCAGCCTGGGGTTTTCCGGGGCCGTGACGCTGGTGTCCAGCCCGACAAGCGGGTCGATAAACATCATCAACTTGCCTGCGCCCAATACAAACTGGTCTATTGCGTAAAGGGTTTGGTCAGGCAGGTTGCCGGGATGAACCACCATCAGGGTTTTGACGTGTTCAGGAATTTGCGCGATACCCGGCTCCAGGCTCACCACGTTGAACTGGCGACGGATCTCCTGCAACACCTGCCAGGGAGGCGTATTAACGCCGTTGCGTTCATCTCGCTCACCGTTTATTGGCAGCCGGGAGATCACGCCCACAATGGGTTGCTCGGGGTGGATCACCTTATGAATCAAATGGCTGATTTCATACTCCAGCAGTGACTCCCGGTCCGGGCTGAATGACGGGATGCTATGGGGCGCATGGCCCGCGCTGGTACCCACCAGGCCGAAGAATCCGTGTTGTTCGTCAAGACCCAGTAACCTGGCTTTGTATTCATCTTCAGAAAAAGGGGTGGGGTCGATGAGGTGCAGGTTGATTTTGCCCTTTGCCGCTTTTTCATATTCCTTGAGCAGCAGCTCTACCCGTTTAGCGTAGCTTTCAACGGCGTTGGCTTTGTGTGCACGGTTGCTTGAATTGAAGAAGTACAGATCCACCGGTGTTTCCAGTGAACCGAGCATAGCCTGTACAGGATCGGAAAGTGTATGGATGTTCTGTTCCGAAAAATCCAGCCGTGGATTTGGAAGTTTCAGTGCCCAGACCAGGTTAAAAGCGAGAAACAGTAACAGCAGCGTGATAATTGTGAGGCTGGCACTTAGTCGCGTTTTCATCGTGATGTGTCCTTCTCAACCGTTTCTTACATTCAGGACAATGACCGTCGCGCCAAGAAAGGCGATGATCATACTGATGAAGTACAAACTGTCTTGAAGAGCCAGTACCCCTTGGTCAATGGCGGCAAAACGCGCAGACGGGCTCAGGGAAAGAAGGCGGTCAATCAGCCATACCGGAACTTGATGTTCAATCGCATCAAGAATGGATGACAGGCCACTGGCGGTCAGCAGCAAGCACAGGGTTACGGTGAATATAATCGCGCGATGGTGTGTCAGTGCGCAGATAAAACAACCCACGGATAGATAACATCCGGCCAATACCCAACTTCCCAGGTATTGTGACGCAATGACTGTATTGTCCGGATTGCCAAAATAGTTGACGGTGATGACTATCGGGAAGGTCAACAGCAGGGCCACGCCGGAAACAATCCAGGCCGCCAGAAACTTTCCGACCACTATCTCGAAACGTGTGACGGGCAGGGTTTTCAGGAACTCCATGGAACCGGTGGTGGGCTCGTCGGCCCAAAGCCGAGTGCATAGAACAGGTGTCAACAGTAAGTAGAGCCAGGGGTGCAACTGGAAGAAGCCCTGCAAGTCGGCACTGCCGACTTCCAGTAACCGGGTTGAGTGGAAGCCAAATACAGCAGCTGCTGTCAGGAAAACCGCAGTGCTCAGGTAAGTGACGGGAGCCGAAAAATAACTGACCAGTTGACGCTTGAATATGACCGGGAGAAGTTTCAAATCGATGCCTCCTGGCTCATATGGTGCACAACGTCATCCAGGCGCCCGGCTTCCAGGTTCAGGGCATTGAGCTTCCAGCGGCGCTGGGTGACCAGTGCATTGATGTGGGGGTAGATGATTTGCCCCGGCAGGGCGAGTACGGTCACTGTGCCGGGAGTCTCGCGGTCTTCCTCGATGCCGGCGACCCCGGGCAATACCGCCAGGGCCAACAGGTCCAGCGGTGTGTCGGCTGCAAGGGTGACCGCCTGGTGATGACGGGAGCTGCGCTGCAGTTCGGGCACCGAAGCGTCTGCCACCAATCGGCCGTCGGCTATCACCAGTGCGCGGTTACAAATACCGGTCAGTTCTTCCGGCGCACGGGACGCGACAATGATCGTCATCTCGTCGCTGAGCGACTTGATGAGCATTCTGACTTTGTGTTTCTGGTCGGCACTCAGACCTTCTGTTGGCTCGTCGAGCAACAGCAGGCCGGGGTCATGCAGGATTGCCTGGGCGATGGCTACCTTGCGTTTCAACCCGTCCGTGAGGGTTTCCACCGGGCTTTTGAGTATCCGCCACAACTCAAGCCGTGCAACTGCCCGGTCAATCATCTTGCGTTTTTCCGCGCCGCGGAATCCGCGTATTTCGGCAATGAAACCGAGAAAGGCCTTTACACTCATTGCACCATGGCTCAAGAGTCGCTCTGGCTGGTAGCCGGTGACTTTCTTTGCCTGGAATGCGTTCAGGGCGATATCGTTACCGAATATTTTTATATGGCCTGAAGAGGGTGTAGTCGAGCCTGAGATCATTTTGATAATAGTTGTTTTTCCCGCACCATCATTTCCAAACAGCCCGAGGCATTCCTGGGGTTGGGCGTTGAATGAGAAGTCATGAATAATGTTTTTTCCGCCCATGGTTTTTGTCAGGCTCGTTATCTCGATCATTATGCTTTTCTACTGAATGGATATGGCAAGGCTGGATTAACCTGGGTGAACAGCAGGTTGTGAATGTTCGAAATTCAATGCTTGAAATCTTTTTATGTTGAAGCTTTTCCGGTGTCGCACTGTTAAAAAATGGTACGTTCAATAAACGCTCTTGGAAATGCTGAGGGGGCTGAATAAGATAAGTCCTACATGCCAGACTATGACTCGCTGAAACAATTGTTTTGCTTTTGATGATTTAATTACAGTCGTTGTTTATTTGGTGTTTATTTAAAGTTTATGCCAATTTGAAATGGAGCCTGATGTCATGCTGCTTCTACGTACCCTTGTTCTTGAACAGTCCGGGCATGATGCACCGGTCAATGGTGCACTGCTTTGTGGTTTTGCGGTGGCGCAGATCTCTTCAAACTTTCTTGCCTACAGTCTGGATGAAGAAACAGAGCCCGGTAGTTCACGGGTGTACATCGCAGCGTTGCGCAAAAAGTCCGAACGTTACTTTCTGGGGGCGATAGACTCCAAGGAAGACCTGCAAATAGCGACCCATGTCTTCAAGCAAATCCTGACGCTCGCGGCTGCTCCCGGGGCAAAATCTGCAAGCAGCGGCGAAACTCAGATTCCCTTTCATTTTGTTGATTTGAAAGGCTGCAAATTGCCCCCGGCCAGGCCTGAAGATCATCACTCGTTGACGATCAAGAAATCCCTGGTGATGAAGGTGATTACCCTGGGAACGTCGGCGCCCGGTTTGCCCGCCATTGAAAGCAATACGTTGATCGTGCCGTCGATTCGTTTCTCCTCAAGAATGGTGTCTGCTCCCAGGTCCCCCGATCCTTCAGAGCCTGCGCGGTCATTGCCCGAGCCGGTGGCGCAGGCGCCCGAGGCTGAGCTCGAGATATCCGAGCCGCTCGTTGAGGCGCCACTACAGGCACCGATCGAGGCGCCTGCTGTCGCTGCGCCAGTGCCGGCGCCCATAGTCCAACAACCTGAACCGGTCCCCCAGGCGCCGCCGCCCATGCCTGCCCGGAATGAGTCAGCCTCGTTGTTTGAAGTGGACGATACGCTGGCCAATCTTTCCCGATTGTCACAGGAGCTGACGCAGCAAAAGCTCAGCGTGCTCAAGCAGGAAGAAGCGCTTGATCAGTTGCGTCTCGAACTGCGCCAGGAAAAGGCTGACCTTGAGCAGGAGAGTCAGCGGAGTGCCGATAGGATTGCCGAAAAGGAAACGTCCCTGGAACAGTTGGCCCGCACGCTGGCCCTCCGGGAGGAGCATCTGGCTGGCAGCTCGGCGCTGAACCAGACAGAGCAGCGTCGAATGGACGAGCGTGCGCGCTACCTGGAGAGCCAGGAAGCCCAGTTGCATGACCGTGACCTTGCGGTGCGCCTCAAGGAGCAACAGCTGACGGCTGCGCTGTTCCAGTTGCCTGTCCTGCGGGACAACCTGAGGGTTACGCTTCAATCCCTGGATGAGTCACTTGCATGGCTTGGCGAGAACGGGCGCGGCCAGCCTGAATGCGGCCCGACCCAGACGGAGGCTGACTGATACGCGTCGTTGCCGGAATCCGCCGGTGGGTCTGGCTACTTTCCCGAGTTCATTTATCATCGACCCCCACAGCCGACATCGGGCGTTAAATGCGTTGTGCCTGATGCGGCAGCGGGTCTGAAAAATGCAAACTTCCAGGGGATGTAGAGCTTTTGAGCACCAAGCTGATTACCAAAGAAGGTCATGAGGCCCTGAAAAAGGAGCTTGATTACCTGTGGCGAGAAAAGCGCCCTGATACCACCCGCAAAGTGACGTGGGCGGCCTCCCTGGGGGACAGGAGCGAAAACGCCGACTACCAGTACAACAAGAAGCTGCTGCGGGAAATTGATCGTCGGGTGCGTTATTTACGCAAGCGCCTGGAAGACATGCGCGTGGTCGAGTACATGCCCGAGCAGGAAGGGAAGGTGTTTTTCGGCGCCTGGGTGGAGATTGAAAACGAACAGGGCGAGACCAAGCGGTTTCGCATCGTGGGGTACGACGAGATCTATGAGCGTATGGACTACATCTCCATCGACTCACCCATGGCCCGGGCACTGTTGCGCAAGGAAGTGGATGACGAGGCGCTCGTGCAGACCCCGAGTGGCGAAGTGTGCTGGTGGATCACCGCTATCGAATATGTGAAGTGACAACGGATGGCCCGTACGCATGAACGCGTGCGGGCCATTTGCGTTTTCAGCCCTCGCGCAGCACGGTCAACGGGCTGGCATTCAGTGCGCGGCGGGTGCCGAACACGCCGGCACCGCCGATCAGCACGGCGCCGATCACCGGCAGCAGCAATAGCCACGGATGCGGGTGCCAGGTCAGGTCGAACGCGTAGCGGTACAGCACCAGTGTCACCAGTTCAGTGCCCAGCGCTGCCAACAGCCCGCTGACTGCGCCCAACAACCCGAACTCGATACGCCGGACCTTGACCAGCAACTTGCGCTCAGCCCCCAGCGCCCGCAGCAGGGCGCCCTGGCGAATCCGCTCATCGAGGGTTGCCTGGAGCCCGGAGAACAACACGGCCATCCCCGCTGCCAGGACAAACAACAGCACGTACTCCACCGCCAGGGTGACCTGGGCCAGGATGCTGCGCAGTTGTTCCAGCAGTGCCTCCACCTGCAGGATGGTCACCGCCGGGAAGGCCCGGGACAGGTCGACGATCTGTTGGTCATGGCCGGGTGCGAGGTAGAAGCTGGTCAGGTAGGTGGCCGGCAGGTCCTTCAGGGTGCCGGGCTGGAAGATCATGAAGAAGTTGGGCTGGAAGTTGTCCCAGTTGATTTCTCGCAGGCTGGTGACCCGCGCTTCGCGGTTTTCCCCGCCGACGGTAAACACCAGGTGATCGTTGAGCTTGAGTTTCAGGCTGTCGGCGACCTTGGCTTCCACCGAGACGCCTGGAATCTCGTCGGTCGGTTGCGCTGTCCACCAGGAGCCCGCCGTCAGCTTGTTGCCCGGTGGCAGGTCGGCGGCCCAGGTCAGGCTCAAGTCTCGCTGTACTGCACGATCGCCGCTGGAGTCCTTGCTGACAATCTCCTGCACTGGCGCGCCATTGATGCTGATCAGTCGTCCCGGTACCACCGGATACAACGGAGCCGATTGCGCCTGTAATTCCAGCAGGCGTGCGCCGAAGGTGTCTTTGTCGGCGGGCAGGATGTTCAGGGCGAAATAGTTGGGGGCGTCCTTGGGCAACTGGTTCTGCCAGGTGTCCAGCAATTCGCCGCGCAACAACGCGATCAAGCCCATCGATAACAGGATCAGCCCGAACGCCAGTGACTGCCCCGCGGCCGCCAGGGGATGACGCAGCAACTGGCCCAGCCCCAGGCGCCAGGGCAAGGAGGCCCGGGCCAGCAGGCGTCGCAGGCTTTGCAGCAACAGGAGCAGCAGGCCGCCGAGAACCAGCGCGGCAATCACGCCGCCGCCCAGCAGGGCGAAGGTCAGCACCAGGTCGAGGCTCAAGCGCCACATGATCAGGCCCAGGGCGAAGAGCGCAGCACCGTAGACCATCCAGGTGCTGGAAGGGATTGGCAGCAAGTCGCGGCGCAATACCCGCAGTGGCGGCACCCGCCCCAGGGCGGCCAGCGGCGGCAGGGCGAAACCGGCGAGGGCTACCAGCCCGGTGCCAATCCCGGCAACGGCCGGCAGCAGCCCGCCGGGTGGAACGTCCGCCGGCAGCAGGTCATGCAACAGCGCAAACAGGCCCAATTGCGCCAGCCAGCCGAGCAGGGCGCCGGTCAGGCTGGCCAGCAACCCCAGCACGGCCAATTGCAGGCTGAACAGCAACATGGTTTCGCGTCGCGACAACCCGAGGCAGCGCAGCAAGGCGCTGGCATCAAAGCGTCGGCTGGCGAAGCGATTGGCCGAGAGCGCCACGGCCACGCCGGAGAGCAGCACCGCCACCAGGCTGGCCATGTTCAAGTAACGTTCGGCCTTGCCCAGCGCGCCGCCGATCTGCTGGTTGCCGTCGCGCGCATCCTGCAGCCGCTGGTTGGCAGCCAGGCCGGGCTTGACCAGGTCGCGATAGGTTTGCAGCACGGTGCCGCCCTGTGGCGCTCGCCACAGGTCGCGATAACTCACGCGACTGCCGGGCTGCACCACGCCGGTGGCGTCAAGGTCGGCCAGGTTGATCATCACCCTGGGCGTCAGGCTATAGAAGTTGCCGGCGCGATCCGGCTCATAGGTCAGCACGCGGGAAAGGCGCAGGGTCTTCATGCCGACGTCGATGCTGTCGCCGATTTTCAGGTTCAGTGCCGTCAACAGCCGTGCTTCCACCCAGGCTTCACCGGGTTTGGGGCCACCTCCGGCAGTTTCTTCGGCGAAGGGTTCGGCGGCGCTCTTCAGCTCGCCGCGCAACGGATACGCCTCGTTGACCGCCTTGATGCTGGACAGCTGGATGCCAGCGTCAGTGGCAATCACGCTGGAGAATTCCACCACCCTGGCGTGCTGCAGGCCCAGCTCGGTGCCACTCTGGATTTGCTCGGTGCGGGCGGGTGAACTGCCTTCCAGCACCAGGTCGGCCGCCAGGAACTCGGTGGCGCGCAACATCATCGCGCCGTTCAGGCGGGCACCGAAGTAACCGATGGCGGTGCTGGCGGCCACGGCCACCAGCAGGGCGAAGAACAGCACACGCAGTTCGCCGGCGCGGGCATCGCGCAGCAACTGGCGAAGGGCAAGGCTGAACAGGCGCAACAAGGGCAAGCGTGCCATCAAGGCTCCAGGGGCGCGACCATCAGGCCGGCTTCAAGACGGATCAGGCGACGGCAACGGTGGGCCAGGCGCTCGTCATGGGTCACCAGCACCAGGGTCGTGCCGCTCTCTTTGTTGAGTTCGAACAGCAGGTCGCTGATGCGCTCGCCGGTATGGCTGTCGAGGTTGCCGGTGGGTTCATCGGCAAACAGCACGTCCGGTTCGGCAGCAAACGCCCGGGCAATCGCTACCCGTTGCTGCTCACCCCCCGAGAGTTGGCGCGGCGAGTGGGTGAGACGCTGGCCCAGGCCGACACGCTCCAGCAGGTGTTTGGCGCGCTCGCGGGCGTCCTTGCGGCCGTCCAGCTCCAGGGGCAGCATCACGTTTTCCAGCGCGTTGAGGCTGTCGAGCAACTGGAAGGACTGGAACACAAACCCCACGTGCTCGGCGCGGATGCGTGCACGCTGGTCTTCGTCGAGGGTACTCAGGGCCTGGCCGGCGAGGGTGACTTCGCCACTGCTGGGCAGGTCGAGGCCGGCCAGCAGGCCGAGGAGGGTGGATTTGCCGGAACCGGAGGCGCCGACGATAGCCAGGCTATCGCCCTTGTTCAGTTCCAGGCTCAGTTCGTGCAGGATAGTCAGTTCACCTTCCGCGCTGGGAACCACTTTGCTAAGGTTTCGCGCGGTGAGAATGCTTGCGCCCATGGAGAATCCAATGCGAATGTGGTTTTTGAGTGCTGGCCTGGCCTTGATGTGCATGGCCCAGAACGCAGCGGCGGGTACAGTCCTGATCGTTGGCGATAGTATCAGTGCCGGTTTCGGGCTGGATACCAGCAAAGGGTGGGTAGCGTTGTTGGGACAACGGCTCAAGAGCGAAGGTTTCGACGATAAAGTGGTCAACGCCTCCATCAGCGGCGACACCAGTGCCGGAGGCCGGGCGCGGCTGCCGGCGGCGCTTGCAGAGCATAAGCCGGACCTGGTGATCATTGAGCTGGGCGGCAATGACGGCCTGCGTGGGCAGCCACCCGAGCAATTGAAACAAAATCTTGCATCGATGATTGAACAGTCCAAGGCCAGCGGTGCCAAGGTGCTGCTGCTGGGCATGCAGTTGCCGCCTAATTACGGGCCGAAATACACCACCGCGTTTGCTAATGTCTACCCGGCCCTGGCCAAGGAAAAAAGCGTCCCGCTGGTGCCGTTTTTCCTTGAAGGCGTCGGTGGTCATCCGGACCTGATGCAGGCTGACCAATTGCACCCGGCGGTTGGCGCGCAGGGCAAGTTGCTGGAAAATGTCTGGCCAACGCTAAAACCACTGCTATGACGCTTTTCTAGCAGCGGTCTTTCGGCTAAGGTGGCGCCCCCCCGATTTGGAGCCCCCGATGTCGCGTCCTGCCTGGTCACTGTTTGCCTACCAACTGATCGAGCCTGACGAACAGCTGGATCTGTTCGCCTGCCAGGAAGTCCGGGTGCATCTGGTGACGCGTCAATTGGAGTTGGGCGGGTCCATCGACCGCACCCTCTGCGGCACGTTGTTGCCTGCCCAGCCGCGCTGGTCATCGGTGGATCGCTCGATCTTCCAGGACCAGCGTTTGTGCCCCCTGTGCCGGGCGATCCTCGAGTCGCAAAAACGCGGCACACCGCCGATCTGGCCGGAGCTGCGCTTCGAGCTTTGAATATGGGTGCCCGCCGGGCAGCCGTGTACAATCCATTTTCTACTACCCGTCGATCTGCGAAGGAATTCCCGGATGTTGTCGCGCCTTTCCGCCGTCACCTGTTGCCTGTCTCTCGCTGCGCTCTGCGCGGCCGGTCCTGCTGCAGCCTTGCAGTTGCCTTTGCCGCCACCGGGTGAAGATATCGTTGGCCAGGTCCAGGTGATCAAGGCCAAGTACGAAGATACCTTCGCGGACCTCGGCACCACCTACGACCTGGGTTATTCGGAGATGGTCGCGGCCAACCCGGGCGTGGATGCCTGGCTGCCGGGAGCGGGTACCGAGATCGTGTTGCCGACGCGCTTCATCCTGCCGCCCGGCCCGCGTGAAGGCATCGTGATCAACCTGGCGGAGTACCGGCTCTACTACTACCCCAAGGGCCAGAACGTGGTGTACACGTTCCCGTTGGGGATTGGCCGTGAAGGCTGGGGCTCGCCAGTGGCCCACACCACCATCACGGGCAAGATCCCGAACCCGACCTGGACCCCGCCAGCCTCGATCAAGGCAGAACACGCCGCCAATGGCGACCCGTTGCCCAACGTCGTGCCGGCCGGCCCGGACAACCCGCTGGGGCCGTTCAAGTTCACCCTCGGCACGCCGGGCTACCTGATCCACGGTTCCAACATGAAGTTCGGCATCGGTACCCGTACCAGCCACGGTTGCTTCCGCATGTTCAACAACAACGTGCTGGAAATGGCCGACATGGTGCCGGTGGGCACGTCGGTGCGGATTATCAACGACGCCTACAAGTTCGGCGCGGCCGGGGGCAAGGTCTACCTGGAAGCCCATACGCCGCTGAACGACGATGGCACCCCATCGGTCGTCGACAAGCACACCGCCGTCATCAACGCCTTGCTCAAGCGTGAAGACCTGTCCAGCAACCTGCGGGTCAACTGGGACCAGGTGCGTGACGTGGTTGCGGCTGAAGACGGTTTGCCGACGGAAATCGGTGTACCCGGCGGGGCGCCGATGGTATCGAGTACGCCGGTCGATCTGCAGCAGTAAGCCTGCACGATCCATAACCCGTTATCGCCTCGCGCGGTGACGGGTTTTTTATTGTCTGGAATCCAGCCAAATCACAGGCAAAAAAAAGCCGATCCAAGAATGGATCGGCTTGATAACAACCCCGGAGGATTATTACTTGCGGCTTGCTTTTTCAAGCATGCGCAGAGCGCGCTCGTTAGCTTCGTCAGCAGTCTGTTGTGCTTTTTGAGCAGCAGCCAGAGCTTCATCAGCTTTACGGTAGGCTTCGTCTGCACGAGCCTGGGAGCGTGCTGCTGCGTCTTCAGTTGCAGTCAGACGAGCTTCGGTTTCTTTGGAGACGCTGCTGCAACCGGTAGCCAGAACTGCGGCCAGAGCCAGAGCAGAGAATTTCAGAACGTTGTTCATCGTGTTCCCCTTCAAGGACTTTCTATTAAATGGCTACTTTCTCAGAGTGAGCTAATAGCCGGCGTACATACTACCCATTACTTGTAGTAAGTAAACTGACGTAGCGCAAGAAGCAAAAAAAATTCTCGCGTCCAATCTATTTTGGCTAATCTTTCGAGAGTCTGTATAAAAAATATGCAGATTTTTGCACTCGGCCGAGGATTGGATCCAGCCTGAAAGGGCCGGCTGGCATGTGTTAAGCCATGTAAACATAAGTCATTTTATATATCGTCCCTGACACTATTGTTCAGATTGTCTTTTCGCCATTCGGTATCTTTTGTGCATGTTGAGGTGACTTTAAGAGCGCGTGTTCGTCTCAAGCTTCAACTGCCGGCAATGTTCAGGCCATCGACGTAAGGAATCTCGATTGGCCCTTTCTATGTCCGCCAGCGCAACGGAAGACGAGCGCGTCTTGAGCAATTGTGCGATTGGCGCCTACTATTTCCCTGTGCTGGTTGTGAGCGCTAGTGCAAGGCACTGGCCGCTTTTCTCGTTGTCGAAACCGGCACCGGGTGGCGTAGATGTTCCTTCGCCGGAAAAACATCGGTAAGGTAGGGGTCAGAAACCAAGACCCGCGAGGAGTAGTGATGAGCGAGGCGTTGTCCATCCACCATGACCAGGCTGGTCATCAGTTCGAGACCAATGTGGACGGTCATCGTGCCTATCTGACCTATATGGATCTCGGGAAGCAGACCCTGGATATCTATCGCACCTTCGTGCCCAACGCATTGCGCGGCCGTGGCATTGCTGCCGCGCTGACCGAGGAAGCGTTGAAGTTCGCCGAAGAGGCAGGTTATACGGTGATCCCGTCCTGCTCCTACGTTGAGCGCTACATGGAGCGCCACCAGCGCCATGCCGCGAAGCTTTGAGCATTGAGTAGGGCGGTACGCAGAGCATCCCAGGATGCATTCCCACGCAGGGCGGGGGAACGATCAAAAAAAACGCCGGGTTTAGCCCGGCGTTTTTGTGTCCGCAGTCTGTGCTCAGCCGCGCTGGCGCTTGGGCAACACGTCCTTGAGCTTGGCGTGCATGCTGCGCAAGGTGGTCTCGGTGGCAGACCAGTCGATGCACGCATCGGTGATCGACACGCCGTATTGCAGGTCGGCCAGGTCCTTTGGAATCGCCTGGCAGCCCCAGTTCAGGTGGCTTTCGACCATCAGGCCGATGATCGACTGGTTGCCTTCCAGAATCTGGTTGGCCACGTTCTCCATCACCAGCGGTTGCAGGGCCGGGTCCTTGTTGGAGTTGGCGTGGCTGCAATCGACCATGATGTTCGGCTTGATCTTCGCCTTGTTCAGCGCCTGTTCGCACAAGGCCACGCTGACCGAATCATAGTTGGGCTTGCCATTGCCGCCACGCAGTACCACGTGACCGTAGGCGTTGCCCTTGGTGGTGACGATGGACACGCCACCTTCCTGGTTGATACCCAGGAAACGGTGCGGGCTGGAGACCGACTGCAGGGCGTTGATCGCCACGGTCAGGCCGCCATCGGTACCGTTCTTGAAACCCACGGCCGAGGACAGGCCGGAAGCCATTTCGCGGTGAGTCTGGGATTCGGTGGTGCGTGCACCAATTGCCGACCAGCTGATCAGGTCTTGCAGGTACTGCGGGGAAATCGGGTCCAGGGCTTCGGTTGCCGTCGGCAGGCCCATTTCCGCAAGGTCCAGCAGCAATTGACGACCGATGTGCAGGCCATCCTGGATCTTGAACGAGTCGTCCAGGTACGGGTCGTTGATCAAGCCTTTCCAGCCGACGGTGGTACGCGGCTTCTCGAAATAGACACGCATCACCAGGTACAAGGTGTCGGACACTTCCGCCGCCAGCACCTTCAGGCGCTCGGCGTATTCGTGGGCAGCCTTGAGGTCATGGATCGAGCACGGCCCGATGACCACGAACAGGCGGTGGTCGGTGCCGTCGAGAATCTCACGGATGACTTCGCGGCCCTTGGTGACGGTCTGCAGGGCAGCGTCGCTCAGGGGGATTTCGCGCTTGAGCTGATCGGGCGTGATCAGGGTCTCGTTGGATTCGACGTTAAGGTCGTTGATCGGTAAATCAGCCATCGTGTTACTCGTCAGGGTCACGGGTGCCGGCCGCCAGCGATCCCCGTGCGGCGGAGCACAGCATGATTTAAGTGCAGCGGGGAGCGGAACCTTAGCGCGTTACAAGGCTGCGAGACAATGGGCAACGTCCGCTTTAATCCAGCGCTGGCAGCACAAAAGCCTCATGGGAGAACTCGCCGGCATGGCGCGTGACCCATTCCCGGGCCAGCGCTTCGCTCTGCCCGAGTGTGGGCTCGGCGCCTTCGTGGAGGCGGCAGTACCGTTCGATCTGGCACACTTGCTCACCCATTCGCGCACCGAACAAGGCCTGCTCATCGGTAAAGGCAATGTCGACGCGGTAGCCGTTTTCGGCCTTGCGGCACCATGCCACATAGCCCGGATAGCGGGCCGTCTGGCCCAGTGAGGGGATGTGCAACTCGATGGCCGCGCCCTGGCGCCAGGCGCGCGGGCAATTGCATGCGACGCCGCCCAGGCCGATAGTGTGCAGCCGTTGGCGGGAAATGCCGGAAATGGGGCGTTGGGTTATTTCGACAGCGACATCATCAGGGTGAGGAAAGAAACGACCCATGCACACGGACTCCGAGCACCGTCCAGTTGACGGCGGTGGCAGCAGTATAGTGAAAGAACTGCAACTTACCGACCTGGATATCGACCAGCAATTACTGGGGCTTCCCGGCACGTCCCTGGTGGTGTTTACCGGTGACGGCTGCTCGCGTTGCCGCTTCCTGCACCAGCAACTGCCGGGTTGGGACTTGCCGGTGGACCGGGTGTGCTGGGTGGATGCGGGTCACAATGGCGGGGCAGTGGAGCGCTACGAGATCTTTCACCTGCCGGCGTTGTTTGTGGTGTGTGACGGGAAATTCCATGGAATATTAGCGTCACTGACGCGTCTGACCGCCAGCGACCTGACTCAAGGTGTGCAGCAGGCGCTCAAACGAATACCAGAGGAGTTGCCATGACCGAAGTAACAAAACAGTCGCCACGGATCGGGATCATCGGCACCGGGGCCATTGGTGGCTACTACGGTGTGATGCTCGCGCGCGCCGGCTTCGATGTGCATTTCCTGCTGCGCAGCGAGTACGCGGCGGTCAGCGAGCGCGGCCTGCAACTCAACAGCACGATCCACGGAACCGTGCACCTTCACCCGGTACAGGCTTATGCCCGCGCCGCCGACATGCCGCCGTGCGACTGGCTGCTGGTGGGCACCAAATCGACCGGGAATGTCGAACTGGCCCCGACCATCGCTCAAGTTGCCGCCCCGGACGCCAGGATAATCCTGTTGCAAAATGGCCTCGACGTAGAGGACAGCCTGCGTGAACACCTGCCGCCGTCGCTGCACCTGCTGGGTGGCTTGTGCTACATCGGCGTGCACCGTTCCGGTCCCGGGATCGTCGAGCATCAGGCGCTGGGCCGGGTCAACCTGGGTTACCACAGTGGCCCCGCGGCCAACGATGACAGCGGTCGGCAAGCCATCGTCGAAGAAGGCGCCGCGCTGTTTCACCAGGCCGGTATCGATTCCCAGGCCATGGCCAATGTGCACCAGGCGCGCTGGCATAAACTGGTGTGGAACGTGCCTTACAACGGCCTCTCGGTAGTGTTCGGCACGGGCACCACGGCGATGATGGCGGATGAGTCCAGCCGCGAACTGATCCAGGCGCTGATGGCCGAAGTGGTGCAGGGCGCCCACGCCTGCGGGCATGAGATTCCCGCCAGTTACGCCGGGCAGATGTTCACCATGACCGAGAGCATGGATGACTACTTGCCCAGCATGTATCACGATTACGTGCACAAGCGCCCGCTGGAACTGGCGGCGATCTACGCGCGCCCCTTGGCCGCGGCCAACGCGGCGGGTTGTGAATTGCCACGCATGCAGGCGCTGTATCAGGCCTTGAGTTTTATGGATCGGCATAACCGCTGATTGGGGGGAACACCATGGCGAAGGGATTGGGCGACAAACTGGTGCTGGCGATTTCCTCGCGAGCGCTGTTCGACCTGAGCGAGAGCCACAAGGTCTACCTGGCCCAAGGCGTCGAGGCGTACCGCAAGTACCAGATCGACCACGAGGAAGAAACCCTCGAGCCCGGTGACGCCTTCCCGCTGGTGAAGAAACTCCTGAGCCTCAACGCCAGCCTCGGCCGCGCCCGGGTCGAGGTGGTGCTGGTGTCGCGCAACAGTGCCGACACCGGCTTGCGTGTATTCAATTCGATCCAGCATTACGGGCTCGACATCTCCCGCGCGGCGTTTGTCGGCGGGCGCAGCCCTTATCCTTATCTGGCGGCGTTTGGCTGCCACCTGTTTCTGTCCACCCATGCCGAGGATGTGCGCAGCGCCCTGGATGCCGGGTTTGCCGCAGCGACGATTCTGTCGGGCGGCGCAGGTCGGGCCTCCAGTGCCGAATTGCGGATCGCCTTCGATGGCGACGCGGTGCTGTTTTCCGACGAGTCCGAGCGCGTTTATCAGTCGGGCGGCCTTGAAGCCTTCCAGGCCAGCGAGCGCGAATCCGCCCGCGAGCCGTTGCGCGGCGGCCCATTCAAGGGCTTCCTGGCGGCACTCAACCTGTTGCAGCGCGAGTTCCCCGACGAGTCCTGCCCCATCCGCACTGCGCTGGTGACCGCCCGTTCGGCGCCTTCCCACGAGCGGGTGATTCGCACGCTGCGCGAGTGGGATATCCGTCTCGACGAGTCGCTGTTTCTTGGTGGCCTGGAGAAGTCGGCGTTCCTCGAAGCCTTCGCCGCCGATGTGTTTTTCGATGACCAGGAAGGGCATTGCGAGAAGGCCCGGGAGTTCGTGGCCACCGGCCACGTACCCCATGGCATCAGTAACGAGTTGAAAATTCAGACCGAGGGCTGAGCACTGCCAAAGGCGCTGCTAAGCTGAATCAATCCCCGCCATCCTGGCTGCCCAGGAGGTTCTATGATTCGTTCGATGCTGTACGCCACTGACCTCGGTCTGTATGCCCCCTATGTGATGCAACATGCCCTGGCGCTGGCGCGAACGTTCAAGGCTGATCTGTATGTGATTCACGTGGTCGAGCCCATCGGGCTGTTCGCCGAATCGGTGTTGCAGAGCTACCTTGATGAGAAGGCCTTGAGTGAATGGCAAAGCCAGGGCCTGACGACGGTGATGGCGACCATCGAACAACGGGTGCTCGACAGTTTTCGCGAGGAGCTGGGGGACGGGGAGCAGGACCTCAAGTTGATCCGTTCGGTGCGGGTGATCCAGGGTGATCCTTGTGAAGTGATTCTCGACCAGTCGCAGAAACTCTCTGTGGATTTGTTGATCGTAGGTAGTCACAGCCAGGCGGTCGGGGTGGCAACACCTCTGGGGAGAACCGCCGCACGGGTGCTGCAGCTGTCCCAGGTGCCGGTGTACCTGGTGCCGCTGTTGCAGCGTCGACGCAGTGACGACGTGTGATTGGTAGAAAACGATAAAAAGTTCTAGATTTATCCGTCTAACCTTTAATATAGTTATATACCGTCGCTGATACCCGTGGCGTCTATCCGCTTTGAGGGACACATATGAAGCTTCAACAACTGCGCTACATCTGGGAAGTGGCGCACCACGACCTCAACGTTTCCGCTACTGCTCAAAGCCTTTACACCTCGCAACCCGGTATCAGCAAGCAGATCCGCCTGCTCGAAGATGAGTTGGGCGTTGAAGTGTTCGCACGCAGCGGCAAGCACCTGACCCGTGTCACCCCGGCCGGTGAGCGCATCATCACCACCGCCGGCGAGATCCTGCGCAAGGTCGAAAGCATCAAGCAGATCGCCCAGGAATTCTCCAACGAGAAAAAGGGCACCCTGTCGATCGCCACCACCCACACCCAGGCGCGTTATGCGCTGCCGCCGGTGATCAGCAGCTTTATCAAGCAGTACCCGGACGTGGCCTTGCACATGCACCAGGGCTCGCCGATGCAGATCGCCGAGATGGCCGCCGACGGCACCGTCGATTTCGCGATTGCCACCGAAGCGCTGGAATTGTTCGGCGACCTGGTGATGATGCCGTGCTACCGCTGGAACCGTTGCGTCGTGGTCCCACAAGGCCACCCATTGGCCAAGCTGCCGAAGCTGACCCTGGAAGCCCTGGCTGAATACCCGATCGTGACTTACGTGTTCGGTTTCACCGGCCGTTCGAAACTCGACGAAGCCTTCAGCCATCGTGGCCTGACGCCGAAAGTGGTGTTCACCGCGGCTGACGCCGACGTCATCAAGACTTATGTGCGCCTAGGCCTGGGTGTCGGTATCGTCGCCAAGATGGCGGTCGACACCAAGCTCGACAACGACCTGGTGGTGCTCGATGCCAGCGAGCTGTTCGAGTCCAGCGTGACCAAGATCGGTTTCCGTCGTGGCACCTTCCTGCGTGGTTTCATGTGCGACTTCATCGAAAAGTTCGCGCCGCACCTGACGCGCGAAGTGATGGCCAAGGCCATCCAGTGCCACAACAAGCAGGAACTGGAAGAGCTGTTCGACGGCGTTGAACTACCGGTTCACTGATCGGCTTACTTCACCTCGGTAACAGCAAACTGTTGCCGAGCGCCCCCCACCAGAATCTCCACCTCATCCCCTTCGAACTTGCCCAACAGGCTTTTGCCCAGGGGCGAGCGTGGGGTGATGACGGTCACCGGTTGCCCCACCACATCGACCTTCAAGCCTGCGCCGTCCGGCGCCAGGAATAGCCACTGCTGGCGATCGTTTTCATCTGCCAACCCCAGTAATGCGCCCACTTCGATGCCGCGCTGGTCATCGTAGGCCCGCAGCCGCATGTTCTGGCAGAGCGTCAGCGCCTGCCGGATCTCCTCGACGCGTCGGGCCTGGCCGGCTGCCAGGTAAGAAGCCTCCAGGCCCAGGGTGTCGTACTTGTTCTCGGCGATGTTTTCTTCGTGGGTCGCGGTTTCGTACGCGGTTTGCGCGGCGCGCTGGGCGATATCGAGATCGACCGCGAGTTTGTCCAAAACCAACTGGTGAACGGCGTGTTTATTCATGGGCGGCTTTCGTGATCAATCGCAAAATTGCAGGACGTTGGCCCGGCTCTTGTCGTTGGGGGCGTTCTGGTCCTGTTGCAGCCAGAACTGGCATTTGGGGTTGGACAGGTTACGCGGGTTGTTGCGGGCCTGGTCCAGGGTTTGCTGTTGCTCCTGCTTGCGCAGGTTCTCCTGGTACTGCTCGAACATCCGGTTCGGCGGCTCCGGTGCAACCACCTCTGGCTTGCCCAGTTGCTGCACCACTCGGGCCACCGGCGCCACGGTTTGCTCGGGCAGGTAGCGGGAAGCCAGCCAAACGCTCAGCACAATGGCGATAAACCCCAGCCACAGGCCGAAGGCCACGGCGATACTGAGTTTGAACAGCGAGAACGAACGATCAGACATGGTGGCCTCCTGGCAGGCACGTGCGGCATGGCGCCGATTGTCCCACAGCCGCGCGCAGAATAATCGCGATCAACCCTTCTGTATCGAGGCATTTATACGGACAATCGAGCCTTTGAGCGTTGGAGCCCGGAATGAAAGCCCGCTGGGATATTTTTTGCAGCGTCGTCGATAACTACGGCGACATCGGCGTGACCTGGCGCCTGGCCCGGCAATTGGTGGCGGAACAAGGGTGTGCGGTGCGCTTGTGGGTCGATGACCTGCGGGCGTTCGAACGCATGTGCCCCGAGATTGATGTGCAGGTGCACCAGCAATGGCAAGAGGGCGTCGACGTGCGCTACTGGCCCTCCGACTGGCCGGCGACCGACGCGGCAGACGTGGTGATCGCTGCGTTCGCCTGTCAATTGCCGCCTGACTACATGGAGGCGATGGCCGCACGCGACCGCACGCCGCTGTGGATGAACCTGGATTACCTGAGCGCCGAAGACTGGGTGGTCGGCTGCCACGGTTTGCCCTCGGTGAAATTCAAGGGCGTGCAAAAGTACTTCTTCTTTCCCGGATTCCGTCCCGGCACCGGCGGCTTATTGCGTGAGGCGGGGCTGCTGGAACAGCGCGATGCCTTCCAGCAAGACGCCGCCGCCCGGCAGCAGTTTCTGCAGGCGCTTGGGGTTTTCCCGGTGGACGGTGCGCGGATGATGTCGTTGTTCGCCTATGAAAACGCCGGGCTGGCCAGTTGGCTCGACGTGCTGGCGGCCGATGGGCGCGCCACTCATCTGCTGGTGCCGGAAGGGCGGATCCTCGGAGATGTGCAGGGCTGGCTGGGGGTCGAGTCATTGGAAGTAGGTGATGTGCACCGGCGCGACGGGTTGACCGTGCAAGTGCTGCCGTTTGTGCGCCAGGAGCAATACGACCGGCTGTTGTGGTGCTGCGACTTCAACGCCGTGCGCGGCGAAGACTCGTTCGTGCGGGCGCAATGGGCCGGGCGGCCACTGTTGTGGCATATCTATCGCCAGGACGAAGACATTCACCTGGACAAGCTCGATGCGTTCCTTGAGTTGTATACCGAAGGTCTGTCTCCGGCTGCGAAAGTCGCGTTGGTCGGCCTTTGGCAGGCCTGGAACGCTGATGGCGATATGGCACTTTGCTGGAAAATGCTGCTGGAACACTGGCCGGAAGTGACCGCGAACGCCGAGAAATGGGCTCTGGAACAAGCCTCGCGGACCGATCTTGCGACGGCGCTGGTACAGTTTTATGTAAATTGGATATGATACGCGACCTTGATTTTTGTAAATCCCATCCAAATTTCGGATATTCGCAATGAAAACTGGTAAAGAACTGAAACCCGGTACAGTGATCCGTCTCGAAAACGACCCTTGGCTGGTTCAGAAAGCTGAGTTCACCAAGTCTGGTCGTAACAGCGCAATCATGAAGACCAAGCTGAAGAACCTGCTGACCGGTTACAAGACCGAGATCGTCTACAGCGCCGATGACAAACTGGACGACGTGATCCTCGACCGCAAAGAAGCGACCCTGTCCTTCATCAGCGGCGACACCTACACGTTCATGGACACCACCGACTACACCATGTACGAGCTGAACGCTGAAGACATCGAAGCCGTTCTGCCGTTCGTGGAAGAAGGCATGGAAGACGTCTGCGAAGCTATCTTCTTCGAAGACCGTCTGGTTTCCGTAGAGCTGCCGACCACTATCGTGCGTAAGGTTGCCTACACCGAAGGTTCCGCTCGCGGCGACACTTCGGGCAAGGTGATGAAGCCTGCCAAGCTGGCTAACGGTACCGAACTGCAAGTAGCCGATTTCATCGAAATCGACGACCTGATCGAGATCGACACCCGTGAAGGTGGTTCGTACAAAGGTCGCGCCAAGAAGTAATTCTTGCGCCACCGGTACGATAAAAAAAGCCCGACCATGCGTCGGGCTTTTTTGTGGGTGCCGGTTTTTACTTCAGGTGTTGCTTCAGCTCCTCGGACGCCTGCAGCAGCGCCGAACGAACCTCCGGTACCTGGCTGACGACATTCAGCAAACCGTAGTCATGGATCATGCCGTTGTAGCGTACGGCGGTCACCGGTACACCGGCTTCATCCAGCTTGCGGGCATAGGCTTCGCCTTCGTCACGCAGCACGTCCGAGCCTGCGGTCTGAATCAACGCAGGTGGCAAACCCTTGAGCTGCGCGGTACTTGCCCGCAGGGGCGACGCATAGATCTCGGCGCGCTGGTTGGTGTCGGTGGTGTAGTTGTCCCAGAACCACTTCATCATGTTGCGGGTCAGGAAGTGGCCTTCGGCAAACTGGTTGTAGGACCCGGTGTCGAAGTTGGCGTCGGTCACCGGCCATAACAGCAGTTGGAACTTGATTGACGGAGTGCCCTTGTCCTTGGCCATCAGGCTGACCACCGCTGCCATGTTGCCGCCGACGCTGTTGCCGGCGACGGCCAGGCGTTTGCCATCAACGTTGATCTCGCTGCCGTGTTCGGCCACCCACTTGGTTGCCCCGTACGCCTGGTTGATCGCCACCGGGTAGTGCGCTTCAGGTGATGGCGTGTAGTTGACGAACACCGCCGCCGCTCCCGACCCCACCACCAGGTCACGTACCAGACGCTCGTGGGTCGGGAAATCCCCGAGTACCCAGCCACCGCCGTGGAAGAACATGAACACCGGCAATGTGCCCTTGACCCCGGCCGGACGCACGATGGTCAGGCTCAGCGGCTGGCCATCGACCTGAATGGTCTTCTGGCTCACGTCGGCCTTGGGCAGCGTCAGTTTCACGCCTGACTGTGCACCTGTCAGCACCGCACGGGCTTCCCTGGGCGTCAGTTGCTCCATCGGTTTGCCGGTGCCGGCGTTCAGTACATCGAGAAACGCCTGGGTGTTGTGTTCCACGTCACCGCTGGCCGCAAAGGCATTGGTGATCGAGAAGGCGAGCAGGGTGCCGGTGAGTACTTTGCCAAATGTGTTCATGTTCTTCTCCAAAAAACCGCGTGGGTCAGACGGTTACGTGCAGGCGTACATCGACGTTGCCACGGGTGGCGTTGGAGTAAGGGCAGACCTGGTGCGCAGCGTCGACCAGACTTTGCGCGTCGTCCTGGGTCAGGCCGGGCAAGCTGACGTGCAGGTCGATGTCCAGGCCGAAACCGCCGGGGATTTGACCGATGCCGACGTGGGCAGTGATCGAAGCGTCATCCGGGATTTTGCGTTTGGTCTGGCTGGCGACGAATTTCAGGGCGCCGATGAAGCAGGCGGAGTAACCGGCGGCGAACAGTTGTTCCGGGTTGGTGGCCTGGCCACCCGCGCCGCCCAGTTCTTTTGGCGTGGAGAGTTTTACATCGAGGATGTTGTCGCTGGAAACAGCACGACCATCACGGCCGCCGGTGGCGGTGGCTACTGCGGTGTAGAGAGCTTGCATGGTGATTTCCTCGTCAGTATCTGCGCTAAATGTTTGCGCGCTAAGTAAGTGGCGACGTGAATGTATCGCGCTAATAGTTAGTGCGCAAGATATATTTGGAAAATATTTTGCGTGCTTTGATAGCCAGGCATTGCACAAACAAATGTGGGAGCGGGCTTGCTCGCGAATGCGGTGTGACAGTCACTAGATGCATTGACTGATCCACCGCATTCGCGAGCAAGCCCGCTCCCACATTTTTTGATGCGTGGTGCCTTTAGAGGGAGACTTGCAGGTTTTTTCGCAGTGCCAGTAAATCGCCCTGCAGCTTGCGCAACTGCTCGATGTCCAGCCCGCTGGCGCCCAGGATGCACTGTGGAATATCCATGGCTTTGTCCCGCAGGGCGCGCCCGGCCTCGGTCAATTCAACCACCACCACGCGCTCGTCTTCGCGGCTGCGGGTGCGGCTGAGCAGGCCTTCGGCTTCCAGGCGCTTGAGCAGTGGCGTCAGGGAGCCGGGATCCGTCAGCAGGCGATTGCTGATTTCGCCTACGGTCAAGCCATCCTCTTCCCAGAGCACCATCATGGCCAGGTACTGCGGATAGGTCAGGCCGAGGGCTTGCAGCAGGGGTTTGTAGACCTTGGTCATCAACAACGAGGTGGAATGCAGGGCAAAACACAGTTGGTTGTCGAGCAGCAAGGATTCGCAGGTATCGAGGGGCTTGGTCATGGCAGTGCCTTAAAACGTGTCTGGTTTCGAATCTAGCGGGCAAATCTTTAACGCGCCAGACAATTCTGTCCGGCCGGTCAACCCAGGCCGCTTTGCAGTGCCAGGTCCCAGGGCGGCACAGGGCTGAAGCGCGCCTTGAGGTATTCCAGCAACAAGCGGCTGCGGGCGTTGGCGTGTTGCTCCAGGCGTAGCGCATAGATGCCTGCGGTTTCAGGCGTCGGCAGGCCGTTCTCGCAGAACAGCGGGACCAGTTCACCGCGCACCAGGTATTCACTGGCGAGCCAGGTGGGCAGATGCGCAACACCCAGCCCGGCCAGCGCGCCTGAAAGCAGGGCTTCGGCGTTATTGGCGCTCATGCGAATGCGCTGCGGGCGGTAGGTGGATTTGCGCCCATCGAGCTCAAAACGCCAGGCGAACATCGGTGCCAGGCCTTCCCAGTCCAGGCCGTCATGCTCGCTTAACTGGCTGGGATGGGTCGGCGTGCCACGGTTTTTCAGGTAGGCCGGGCTTGCGCAAGCGATACGCACGATGCTGGCCAGTGGCGTGGCAATCAGCCGGGTGTCGACGATATGCCCGGCCCGCAGCACCAGGTCGACCTTGCCCAAATGCTCGCCCTGCATGTCGACAAAGCTGTCGATCAAGTGCAGGTGCACGTCCAGTCCCGGATAGACATTGAGAAAGTCAGCGATGGCAGGCGCCAAATGCCGCCTGCCGAAAGCCGCCGGTGCGTCCACGCGGATCAACCCTTCAGGCGCATGACTCAGCGACACCGCTTCGGCCCGCGCCAGTTGCAGCTCGCTGACAATCCGCCGGGCGCGCTCGGCAAACGCCAGGCCGGCGGGCGTCGGCACCACCGCATGGGTACTGCGTTGAAACAGCCGGCTACCCACCGAGCTTTCCAGGCTGTCGATGCGCCGCGCCACGGCCGAGGGCGTGAGCGGGTGACGGCGCGCGGCTGCGGAAAAGCTGCCGGCTTCCAGTACGTCGAGAAACAGGCTCAGTTGATCGGTCAATGTATTGGGGTTCATCAGCGTCTGCTTGTGCGAGATTGGCACAGCCATTGTGCGTTGCTGTGCGTTTCCGCACCAGAGCGGACTGCGTAGCATGCAAAGCCTGGGAACAGCAGGAGCGAGCGGGTGGCAGATTTAGCGTTGTATTTAATGCTGGGCGTAGCGTTGGGCACGGTCGGTGGCTTGTTCGGCATCGGCGGCGGGCTGATTGCCATTCCCGTGCTGGGGGTATTTTTCGGCCTCGACCAGCAGATCGCCCAAGGCACGGCCCTGGTGATGGTGGTGCCGAATGTGATGCTGGCGTTATGGCGTTATCACCAGCGCAACCGGATTGAATTGCGTCATGCACTGCCGTTGGGCGTGATGGGTTTTTCCTTCGCCTGGCTGGGCTCGATCTGGGCGGTGGGGATCGATGCTGACGTGATGCGGGTGGGTTTTATCGCGTTTCTGCTGGTATTGGCGTCCTACAACCTGCTGCGAATGTTTACCCACAATGCACCGCCGTCAGCGCAGATGCGTTATTCCTGGCCGTGGCTTGGGGTGTTGGGCGCGGCGTCGGGCTCCATGGGTGGCTTGTTCGGGGTGGGCGGTGCAGTGGTTGCCACGCCGGTGCTGACCAGCATCTTCGGCACCAGCCAGGTGGTGGCCCAAGGGCTGTCGCTGGCCCTGGCGCTGCCGAGCACCAGCGTGACCCTGGTGACCTACGCCTGGCACCACGAAGTGGACTGGCTGATCGGCGTGCCTTTGGCCGTCGGCGGTTTGCTCAGTATCAGTTGGGGCGTGAAAGTCGCCCACGCCATGCCTGAGCGCATGTTACGCGGGCTGTTCTGCGGGTTCCTGGCGGTGTGTGCGGTGATGCTGACGTTTAAAGTTTGAAGCCTTCGAGGATGTATTCGGCGAGGCATTCGGTAATCGGCGAGGTGGTGCGCGGGTTGCGCAACAGCCGCAGGTTGACCGACGGCAGCGGCGGAAAACCGTCCGCTGTGCCCAATATGCGCAGGTCTTCGGTCACCAGGCTTTCCATATTGATCGTGACGGCCAGGCCGGCACCCACCACTGCGAGGATCGCGGCCCCGTTGGAGCTGTGATACGCCAGTCGGTACTCCTGCCCCTGGGCGTCCAGCGCGGCGCGTGCCCACTGCGTGCAAAAACTGTCGAGGCCAGAAATGGCCAGGGGCAGGGCGCTGTGCTCATCCATGCAGAAGCAGGGCGCCGCCACCCACACCATGCGTTCATGGCGCAGCAGTTCGCCGATTTCATTTCCCGGTTCGCGGCTGATAACGGTCAGGTCGAGGTCCCGGCGCTGCATCAGCACCGGCGACGACTCACAGTGCATTTCAATCTGGATCAGCGGGTAAGCCTTGGAGAAGCGCTTGAGAATCCCCGGCAAGTAGCGCATCACGTAATCGTCCGGGGTGCCGATGCGCACCAACCCGACCATGTGCGGCTCGCGCAGGGTGTTGAACACCTCGCTGTGCAGCTTCAGGATCCTGCGGGCATAGCCCAATAGCACCTGGCCTTCCGGAGTCAGCCGCACCTGGCGACCATCGCGCTCGAACAACTTGCGCTGCAACACATCTTCTTCCAGGCGTTTCATCTGCATGCTCACCGCCGACTGGGTGCGGTTGACCTGCTCGCCGGCGCGGGTAAAGCCCCCTTGATCAGCGATGGCGACGAAGGTGCGCAGCACCTCGGTGTCGATACTCGGGTAGCTGGACAATTGATCAATCTCCGAGATGTATTGCATAAGAAACATTCGTTGGATTGATCATAGCGCCAGGCACAGACTTCAGTCATCCCCACTGGAGGGCGAGATGATGAAAGGTCAAAGAGGCTTTGTACTGATGGCGAAGCGGCCGTTTTCCGGGCTGCTTCAACTGGGTTCCCGGTGGATGGCCGTGCACCGTGAGCGTCAGCTGTTGATGAGCATGAGCGATGAGGCGCTCAAGGACATCGGGCTCAACCGTGGCGATGTCGAGCAGGAAAGCCGCCGGCATTTTTGGGAAGACCCGCTGCGAAAATGACTCGGGATCCAGTAGGGTGGTTCGCGAGCACACAAGGAGATGCCCATGCCCGCAGAACTGTCCTTTTCCCTCAAGCAGGCGCGACGCCTGGCGCTGGCCGCCCAGGGTTTTTCCGGGCGCCAGCCGCCGGCGTTGATCAAGGCGGCGCAGGTCAATCGCCTGGTTGAGCGTTTGGGCGTGTTGCAGATTGATTCGGTAAATGCGGTGGTGCGTTCGCACTACCTGCCGCTGTTTTCCCGTCTGGGGCATTACTCTCCGTTGATTCTAGAACAAGCCGCCTGGAGTTCGGGGCGGCGCCGCTCGCTGTTCGAATATTGGGGCCATGAGGCGTCGTTGTTGCCAATGGCGCTGTACCCATTGATGGGCTGGCGCATGGAACGGGCGGCCCGGGGGCAGGGGATCTATCAGCAAATGGCGCGTTTTGGTCGCGAGCAGCAGGCCACCATCGCCCGGGTGCTGGGCATCGTCGAACAACAAGGCGCCCTGGGTGCGGGCAGTTTGTCGACCCGCGAGGAGCGCGCCGGCCCGTGGTGGGACTGGAGCGATGAAAAGCATGCGCTGGAATGGTTGTTCGCCGCCGGCCAGGTGACCGTCGCCGGGAGGCGGGGGTTTGAGCGTTTGTATGACCTGCCGGAGCGTGTGATCCCGGCCGACATTCTCCAGCAACCCCCCTTGGACGAGGCTGAGGCGCAACGCGGTTTGCTGCTGCACAGCGCCACGGCGCTGGGGGTGGGCACTGAAAAAGACCTGCGCGACTACTTCCGTCTGGACCCGGCCGACAGCCGTGGGCGCCTGGCGGAGCTGGTCGAGGATGGGCAATTGATCACCTGCGAGGTCCAGGGCTGGAAACAGCCGGCTTATTGCCTGCCCGAGCCAAAAGTCCCGCGCAAGGTGCCTGCCAGCGCACTGTTATCGCCTTTTGATTCGCTGATCTGGGAGCGCAGCCGTACCGAGCGGTTGTTCGATTTCCGCTATCGGCTGGAGATCTACACGCCCCAGGACAAGCGGGTATATGGCTACTACGTGCTGCCGTTCCTGCACAACGAGCGGATTGCCGCGCGCGTGGATCTGCGAGCGGAGCGGGCGGCCGGACGCCTGGCGGTGCATGCCGTTCACGAGGAAGAGCCGGGGCTGGACGAGGAGGGCATGCGCGCGCTGGCCCTGAATCTGCGGCAGATGGCCGACTGGCTCGGGCTTGAGCAGATACAGCTCAATTGCCAGCGGGCCAGTGCGGCACGGTTGCGGGTAGAGCTTTTAACGCTTGACCTGTTTTAGCGTCTCGGCGATCAGGAATGCCAATTCCAGCGACTGATCGGCATTCATCCGTGGGTCGCAGTGGGTGTGGTAGCGGTCCGACAACCCGTCTTCGGTAATCGGCCGTGCGCCACCGATGCACTCGGTGACGTTCTGCCCGGTCATCTCGATATGAATCCCGCCGGCGTAAGTGCCTTCGGCTTCATGCACCTGGAAGAACTCCTTCACCTCACTGAGAATCTGCGCGAAGTCCCGGGTCTTGTAGCCGCTGCTGGCCTTGATGGTGTTGCCGTGCATCGGGTCGGAACTCCACAGCACCTGTTTGCCCTCGCGCTGTACCGCGCGGATCAGGTTCGGCAGATGGTCGCCGACCTTGTTGGCACCCATGCGCGCAATCAGGTTCAGGCGGCCCGGGTCGTTGTCCGGGTTGAGGATGTCGATCAGGCGGATCAGGTCGTCAGGGTTCATGCTCGGGCCGACCTTGACCCCGATCGGGTTGTTCACCCCGCGCAGGAATTCGACGTGGGCACCATCCAGTTGCCGGGTGCGATCACCGATCCAGAGCATGTGTGCCGAGCAGTCGTAATAGTCGTTGGTCAGGCTGTCGCGGCGCACGAAGGCTTGTTCGTAGTTGAGCAGCAGCGCTTCGTGGGCGGTGAAGAAACTGGTCTCGCGCAGTTGCGGCGAGCTGTCCATGCCACAGGCACGCATGAAGGCCAGGGTTTCGTCGATGCGGTCGGCCAGTTGGCTGTACTTCTCGGCCAGGGCGGAGTTGGCGATGAAGTCCAGGTTCCACTTGTGCACCTGGTGCAGGTCGGCAAAACCGCCCTGGGCAAACGCCCGCAGCAGGTTCAGGGTGGCGGTGGACTGATGGTAGGACTGCAGCAGGCGGTCCGGATCGGGCACGCGGCTTTTTTCGTCGAAGCCGATACCGTTGACGATATCGCCGCGGTAGGCGGGCAGGGTGATGCCGTCGATGGTTTCATCGTTGGAAGAGCGCGGCTTGGCGAACTGGCCCGCCATACGCCCGACCTTGACCACCGGGCAGCCGGCAGCGAAGGTCATCACAATCGCCATCTGCAGCAGCACCTTGAAGGTGTCGCGGATTTTTGCCGCCGAGAACTCGGCAAAACTCTCGGCGCAATCGCCGCCTTGCAACAGGAAGGCGCGACCCTGGGTCACCTCGGCAAACTGACGGCGCAACTCACGGGCTTCACCGGCAAACACCAGCGGCGGATAGCTCGCCAGGGTTTGCTCGACCTGCGACAAATGCGCGGCGTCAGGGTACTGGGGTTGTTGCTGGATCGGCAGGGCGCGCCAGCTATCGGGGCTCCAGGGTTGGCTCATCATGAACTCGAGTGATTTGCGGTCGGGCCGTCATGTTATCAGCAATTAGTACGTGACCTGCTGCCGCCGGTTCGCCCACAATCCCGGCTTTCCCGTTGGCACGCCGTTAGGAGTTGCAATGTCTGAGGAGCGCGTCGAGCGCCTGCTGGCCGAGGTCCATGATGACTTCGGCATGATCCGCGTGCTGGAAGTGGCCGATTACCGCTTTCTCGAGTTTGGCGATGCCATCGAGCAGAGTTGTGTGTTTACTGCTGACCCGAGCTGGTTGGAGTATGACTACACCCGCGCGATGCTGATTGGGGCGTTGTGCCATGAGCAGCCGGAGAGTGCGTTGTTTCTTGGGTTGGGGGCTGGGACGTTGACCCAGGCTTGCCTGAAGTTTCTGCCTTTGGATGATGTGGAAGCCATCGAACTGCGGCCTGATGTGCCGCGTCTGGCCATTGAGTACTTGGGGCTGGATGATGATCCTCGGCTGTATATCCGCGTTGGGGATGCGTTGGAATTGCTGCCTTCGGCTGAGTCGGCGGACCTGATTTTTGTCGACCTGTATACGGATGTTGGCCCTGGGGTTGGGCACCTGGCCTGGACGTTTCTGGAGAATTGCCAGAAGAAGCTGAACCCGGGGGGGTGGTTGGTGATTAATCAGTGGGCTACGGATGATGGGAAGCCTTTGGGGGCGGCGTTGTTGCGTGGGTTGTATCACCGGCATTATTGGGAGTTGCCGGTGAAGGAGGGGAATGTGATTTTGCTGGTGCCGGCGGATCTGGATCAGGTGCTTGATGTGGCGGCGTTGTCTGCGCGGGCTGAGGGGTTGGCGTCGCGGTTGGGGTATTCGTTGCAGTCGCTGATCAAGGCGATTCGGCCGGCTACGTAGGGTTTTGATTGTGTACATATCCGTTGCTGCGGTAACGGCCGCTTATGGTTCCGCTCTTACAGCGGGTCACTTTTGGCAAACGCCCCAAAAGTAACCAAAAGGTCTTTGCCCCACCACTCGGTGCCTCGCTTAGGCTCGGCATGCCCGCACTCCGGCCCGGTTCCGCGGGCCGCCGCGACGGGCCATC